>CAYJRR010000020.1:3207-31982 GCA_964372275.1 uncultured bacterium | reverse complement strand
TTGGGGCCCGCCGCGCGGATGGCGGTGGAGCTGGCGGCCGAGCTCCGGCGCGCGTACCGGACGCCGGAGGGAGCGCTCCTCGAGAAGATCATGGTCTTCGACCGGGAGCCGGCGGTGCGCCGCGCCTGTTTCGACCAGCGCCTCCGTTTCGCGCGTGGCGAGGACGAACGGACGGCGATCGCCGAATCGGTCCTCGCCGATCCGGATCCGGCCCTGCGGCTTCACGCCGCGACGTTCCTCGGCGCGTCGGGGGCCGAGACGATCGAGGCGATCGCCGTCGACCGAAGAGTGGAGGAAGGGGTGCGCATTGCGGCGCTCACCGCAATCGGCGAGCGGCATCTTCGCCGCCTGCCGCGGCTGGTCGAGCGGCTGCTCCATGATTCGCATGCGAGTGTGCGGACCGCGGCGATCCGTCGGGCGGGGGCCCATCGCCTGCGCGGGACGCTGGTGCGCCTCGATCGTCTGGCGCGGCGGGACGACCTGCTCGACGAGGAGGAGCAGATCGCGATCGCCGAGGCGCTGGCCGAGATCGGCGATCCGGCCGGCGAGACGGCGCTCCTGGCGCTGCTCGACCAGCCGCGCAGCGCCGCGCGCGCCGCCGCCGCGCGCGGGCTCGGGCGGATCGGGACGGTGGCGGCGGTGCCGAAGCTTACGCCGCTCACCGAGGGGCTCCTCCCCGGCGAGCTCAAGGGGGCCGCCGCCGCCGCCGTCGCCGCGATCCAGTCGCGCGCGAGTGGGGCCGAGGCGGGTCAGCTCACGGTCACCGACCCCGCTCCGGCCGACGGGGCGCTTTCCCTCGACAACTCGCAGGGGGCATTGAGCGCGGCCGACCGCGCCGGGCGTGCGGCGGCAACGCCCATCGGAACTGCCCGGAAAGGCTGATCTTCTTCGCGGCGCCCGGAGACGCCGCGGGGCGCTCCGGCGCGGCGGTTCTCGTTGCCGAACCGCCGGCAGTCCGCTATCTTCCCCGTTTCCCGAAACCGACGTACGCCGCCGCCGGATGCCAACCGGCGGAACGACCGGCGCCATCCGTAGGAGACGATCGATGAAGCCCGGAATCCACCCCGACTACCACGAGATCAAGATCCGCTGCGCCTGTGGCAACGAGATCGACTCCGGCTCGACGCTGAAGAAGATCACGGTCGACATCTGTTCGGCCTGCCATCCGTTCTTCACCGGAAAACAGAAGCTGATCGACACCGCCGGCCGCGTCGAGAAGTTCAACACCAAGTTCAAGGGGGTCGCGACCGCGAAGGAGTCGAAGGCGGCGGCCCTGAAGAAGACGAACGTCTAGGGGCACCGCCGTCGGCGGCCGCGGTCGTGGCTGCCGAAGATCTCGCATGCGACGCGTAGGCCCGCTCCGTCTCTCGATCCAGCTGGGGTTGCTGGCGGCGGCGAAGTGCGCCGTCGGCGGTCAAGCGGTGATCGAGGGGGTGCTGATGCGCAGTCCGCGGGCGATGGCGATCGCCTGCCGCCGGCCCGACGGAAAGATCGTCGTCAAGGAGCAGGACTGGCACTCGATCGGGGAGAGGCTTCCGTTCTTCCGCTGGCCGTTGCTGCGCGGCATGGTGCTCCTGTTCGAGACGTTGGCGAACGGGTACCAGGCGCTCTCCTGGTCGGCGGAGCAGGCGTCCATCGAGTCGCCGGCGTCCGGCGATGGCGGCAGCCCGTCCGGACCGTCGCCGGAGGGCGAGGGGACGCCGACGCTCCACGGCTGGGCGCTGGCCGGAACGATGGCGTTCGCCTTCGCGGCCGGGATCGGCCTGTTCGTCGTCGTGCCCCACCTGATCACGGCCTACCTGAACCCCTGGCTCGGGATCTCGGCCGACGTCGCCTCGTCCTCGTTCCACCTGGTGGACGGCGCGATCAAGGTGGCGATCTTCGTCGGCTACATCCTGCTTATCTCGCGGATGAACGACATCCAGCGCGTGTTCCAGTACCACGGCGCGGAGCACAAGAGCATCCACGTCTTCGAGCACGGCGAGCCGCTCGACGTCGAGCACACCCGCAAATGGCCGAGGCTGCATCCGCGTTGCGGGACGACCTTCCTCCTGTTCGTGATCCTGGTCTCGATCGCCCTGTTCGCCGCGATCTTTCCGCTCCTCCCCGCGCTGGCGGGGCTGCCCAAGCTGGTTCGCAACCTGGTCTTCGTCGCGATCAAGATCCCGCTGATGCTGCCGGTGGCCGGCATCAGCTACGAGATCATTCGTTGGGCCGGGCGGTGCGCCGAGCGGCCCGGCTGGAGGCAGCTCTACGAGCCGATGATGGTCCTGCAACGGCTCACGACGCGCGAGCCGGACGGACCGCAGATCGAGGTGTCGCTGGCGGCGCTGAAGGGGGCGCTCGCGCGCGAGGAGCGGATCGCCGGGGGACCGGTCGTCGCCGAGAAGGCGATGCTCTAGGGGCCCCCGTGCAAGACCGCCTGCAAGCGATCGCCAAGAAGTACGAGGAGCTGTCGGCGCGCCTGGCCTCCCCCGACCTGGTCGCGAACCGGGAGGAGTTCGCGCGCACCGCCAAGGAGCACAACGACCTGGCGCCGATCGTCGAGGCGTTCCGCCGGCACGAGAAGCTCGCGCGCGAGCTGGCCGAGAACGAAGAGCTGGCGCGGAGTCCGGACAAGGAGCTGGCGGCGTTGGCCTACGACGAGGTCGGGCGGCTCCGCGCCGAGCGGGAGGAGGTCGAGCAGGAGCTGGCGCGGCTGCTCACCCCCAAAGACCCGTACGAGGGGAAGACGGTGATCCTCGAGGTGCGCGCCGGCACCGGCGGGGACGAAGCGGCGTTGTTCGCGGGGGACCTGTTCCGCATGTATTCGAAGTACGCCGCGGCGAAGGGCTGGAAGCTGGAGATGGTCGACTGCCACGAGACGGAAGGGGGCGGTTTCAAGGAGGTGGTGGCCACGATCGTCGGCCGCGACGTCTATCGCCAGCTCCGCTGGGAGAGCGGGGTCCACCGCGTGCAACGCGTCCCCGAGACCGAGGCCTCCGGGCGCAAGCACACCTCCACCGCGACGGTGGCGGTGATGCCGGAGGTCGAGGAGCAGGAGGTCAACATCCGGACCGAAGACCTCAAAGTCGACACCTATCGCTCGGGCGGCGCCGGCGGGCAGCACGTCAACAAGACCGAGTCGGCGATCCGCATCACCCACCTCCCGAGCGGGATCGTCGTCTCCTGCCAGATGGAGCGCAGCCAGCACAAGAACCGGGCGACGGCCATGAAGATGCTGGCGACGAAGCTCAAGGCGCGCGAGCGCGAGGAGCGGGAGCAGGCGATCGCGAGCGACCGGAAGGGGCAGGTCGGCACCGGGGACCGCAGCGAGCGGATCCGCACCTACAACTTCCACGAAGGCCGCGTCACCGACCACCGGATCAAGCTGTCGCTCCATCGCCTCCCCGAGGTGATGGACGGCGATCTGGACGAGCTTTTGACCGCGGTGATCAATCACTACCAGGCCGAGGCGCTCAAAGGGGGCGAGGCGCAAGGGGGGATGACGGCATGAGGGTTTCGCAGCTCGCCTTCGCGCTCTCCGGTTTCGCCCTGGTGGTCAGCGTCGGAAGCCTGGTGGTCGTCCGGCGCGAGGTGGAGCGGATGCGCGATCGGCAGCCGGCGCTGGAGGCGGAGATCGCCGCGCTTCGCGCGCGGATCGCGGAGGCCGAGGCACGGTTCGTTGGGGCGCACGCCGGCGATCCGTCGCCGAAGGTCGCGGAAGCGGTACCCGAGGAACTGCTCGACAAGCTTTCCAAGCCCAAGGTCGAGGGGGGGCGAATCCGCGTCTTCGCGCCGGCCGACGCGATCCGGGAGATCCTGGCGCGGGTCGACCGCATCGGCGCCGAGGTCGACCTGGATCCGGAGTCGCCGGGCTCGAACCCCGACGGCTTTCGCCTGGCGGGACTCCGGGAGGGGGGACTCGCGCGCCGGCTCGGATTCGAGACCGGCGACGTGATCCACACCGTCAACGACATGGCGTTCCGTACCCACGACGAGATCGCCGCGGCCTACGTCGCCCTCGGAGACAGCCCCGCCAAGATCTCGTTCGACGTCACCCGCAAGGGGAAGCCGTTGACGATCGTGCTGGAGAATCCCAAGCAGATCCCGATCGTGGTGCCGGTGCCGTGAACGCCGCCGCCACGCAATCGTCGAAGCGGATGACCTGCGCCGAGCTGCTGCGGGTGGCGACGCCGTGGCTCGCGTCGAAGGGGGACGAATCGGCCAAGGTCGACGCCGAGACGTTGCTCGCGCACGCGCTCGGGATCCGCCGCATCGACGTCTTCCTCCAGTTCGAGCGCCCGGTCTCCGTCGCCGAGCAGGACCGATTTCGCGAGCTGATGCGCCGCCGCGCCACCGGCGAGCCGATCGCCTACCTGGTCGGGCGGCGCGGCTTCGGGAAGCAAGAGCTGGAGGTCGGTCCGGGGGTGCTGGTGCCGCGCCCCGAGACCGAGCTCCTGGTCGAGCTCGCCCTGGCGCGCGGAGGCGCCCCCCGCGGGCGTTCGGGCGGGGAGGGGTCAGCGGCGGCCGGCGAGCGCGTGCGGATCCTGGACGTCGGAACCGGCTCCGGGTGCGTGGCGATCGCGATCGCGGCGGACCTTCCCTCCGCGGAGGTCGTCGCCGTCGAACGCTCCGACGAGGCGTTGGCCTACGCGCGTCGCAACGTCGCGGCGATCCTCGACGCGGCCGCCGCGGCGGGCGCGTCGGGCGGATCGTCGCATCGGGTCGACGCTCGTCCACGGGTGGAGGTCCGCGCGGGGGACGGTTTCCAGCCGGTCGCGGGTGAGCGCTTCGACGTGGTCGTCGCCAATCCCCCCTACGTGCGGAGCGGCGATCTCGCCGGGCTTCCGCGCGACGTTCGCGACTTCGAGCCCCGGGCGGCGCTCGACGGTGGTGAGGACGGGTTGTCGGTCGTCCGTGCCTGGACCGCGCCGGCGTTCGCGGTCCTCACGCCCGGAGGCTGGGCGTTGTTCGAGATCGGCGCCGGGCAGGGAACGGCCGCGGCGGAGATCTTCCGCGACGCCGGTTTCGATCGGGTCTCGGTGACCGACGACCTCGCCGGCCACCCGCGCGTCGTCGCCGGCCGGAAGCCGCTCGCGCCGTCCGGACGATGACCGCCGTCCTTCCGCCGTCGCCGGAGAACCTCGAGCGGACCGCGAGGCGGCTTCTCGCGGGCGGCCTGGTCGCCATTCCGACCGAGACGGTCTACGGGCTCGCGGCGAACGCCGCCGACGGGACGGCGGTGGCGCGCGTCTTCGCCGCCAAGGAACGCCCCTCGTTCGATCCGCTGATCGTCCACACCCGGCCGGTGGACCGGGACGCAATCGAGACGCTGGGGGATCGCGGGATCGTCGACGCATCGTCGGTCCCCGCCGCCGACCGCGAATGCGTCGAGCGTCTCGCGCGGTCCTTCTGGCCGGGGCCGCTCACCGTGGTCCTGCCGCGTGGCACGGGCGTCGCCGACCTGGCGGCGAGCGGCCTGCCGACGGTCGCCGTCCGCGTCCCCCGCCATCCGGTCGCGCTCGCGCTTCTCGCGCGCGTCGGATTCCCGCTCGCCGCGCCGAGCGCGAACCGGTTCGGCCGCATCAGCCCGACCCGCGCGGAGGACGTCCGGGCCGAGCTCGGGGACCGGGTCGACCTGATCCTCGACGGCGGACGCTGCGAGGTCGGGGTGGAGTCGACGATCGTCGCCGTCGATCGCGGCCGGCTGCGCCTGCTCCGCCCCGGCGGGGTTTCGCCCGCGGAGATCGAACGCGCCGCCGGCACCGGCGTCGAGATCGTCCCGCCCGACGCCTCGGCCGGTTCCGCGCCCCCCTCCGCCCCCGGACAGCTCGCCAGCCACTACGCCCCGCGGACTCCGCTGCGGCTGCTCCGATTGCCGGTGACCGACGTCGCGGCGCTTCCGGCTCGCGTCGGACTGCTCGCCATTGCCGGCAATGCGGAAACGGCGCGACGGGGCTTCGCCCAGGCCACCTCGCGGGAGGTGATCGTCCGCGTCCTGTCCGCCCGCGGCGACGACGCCGAGGCGGCGCGAAATCTGTTCGCCGCCCTGCGGGAGCTCGACGACTCCGGAGCCGGTGTGCTCTTCGCCGAAACGGTGACGCAATCGGGCGGGCTTTGGCCCGCCATCGCCGACCGCCTCCGCCGCGCCGCGGGTGGATCGCCCTAGGTCCGATCCGAGTCGAAAATTCCACGGCCGTGTCCCCGCCACGCCGCGCGGGAGGCGGGTTGGCGGGGGATTTCGTTGCAAGATCGCGGAGGGAGGACCTATCCTCCGCCGGCCCGGCGGTTGCTACCTCTTCCGGAGGGATGGTGGACAAGCTCGTCATTCGCGGTGGCAGGCCCCTGGGGGGCGAGGTCGAGATCAGCGGCGCCAAGAACGCGGCGCTCCCCCTGCTCGCCGCATCGCTGCTCGCGCCGGGCGTGCACCGGTTGACCCACGTCCCCGACCTTCGCGACATCGCCACCTTCAAGCGGCTGCTCGCGAACATGGGGGTCGCCTCGGGGGCGGAAGAGGGGAGCGGCGAGGCCGTGACCACGCTCGACGCCACCGAGATCACGCTGCCCGAGGCGCCGTACGAGCTCGTCAAGACGATGCGGGCCTCGGTGCTGGTGCTCGGCCCGCTCGTCGCCCGCATGGGCCGCGCCCGGGTGTCGCTGCCGGGCGGATGCGCGATCGGAGCGCGCCCGATCGATCTGCACCTGAAGGCGTTGGCGCAGATGGGGGCGGAGATCCGGCTCGAGCACGGCTACGTCGAGGCACGCACCCGCCGACTCAAGGGGACCGACCTCACCTTCGATTTCCCCACCGTGACCGGCACCGAAAACGTGATGATGGCGGCGGCGCTCGCCGACGGCCGGACGGTCCTGCGCAACGCGGCGAAGGAGCCGGAGATCGCCGACCTGGCGATGGCCCTGAGCGGCATGGGGGCCGAGGTGAAGGGGGGGGGGACCGACGTCATCGAGATCGTCGGCGTCCGCGAGCTCCGTCCGATGCGCCATCGCGTGATGGCCGACCGCATCGAGACCGGGACCTTCCTGTGCGCCGTGGCGATGGCCGGCGGGGAGGTGCGGGTGCGCGGAGGGGAGCTCCAGCATCTCGAAGCGCTCGCCACCAAGCTGCGCGCCGCCGGAGTCTCGCTGACGGTCGAGGGCGGCGCCATCGTCGTCCGTTCGATCCCCGGCTCGCTCGCCGCCGTCGACGTGAAGACGCTGCCCTACCCGGGGTTCGCCACCGACATGCAGGCCCAGTTCATGGCGACGATGGCGCTCGCGAACGGAACGAGCGTGATCACCGAGACGGTCTTCGAGAACCGCTTCCAGCACGTCGCCGAGCTCAATCGGATGGGGGCGGAGATCCGGATCGAGGGACCGACGGCGGTCGTCCACGGCACGCGATCACTCTCCGGGGCGCACGTGATGGCGACCGACCTGCGCGCGTCGGCGAGCCTGGTCCTGGCGGGGCTCGCCGCGGAGGGCGAAACGCACGTCCATCGCGTCTACCACCTCGACCGCGGCTACCAGCGCATCGAGCGGAAGCTGCAGGCGCTCGGCGCCGACATCCGACGCGAGCGCGACGAGATCCTGTAGGATCCCGTCGTGGCGATGAGGCCGACGATCGGGCGGTGCCGGTGATCTTCTTCGCCGTTCGATCGGTCATCGCCGTCCTCCTCGGGGCCGCCGTCGGCTGGTTGCTGGGCGACCGACTGGGAGGGGCGACGGCCCGGATCGGTCCCGTCGATTTCCGGTTCGCCGCCGCGGCGCTCGGAGGGGCGACCGCGGGCGTCGGCCTGATCCTGGTGAAACTGCGGCGCCTCGTCGTGTCGGGGCTGCTGATCTTCCTCTTGCTCGCCGTCTGGGCGGCGGCGATCGGCCTGGTGGTGATGGCCGGCCGGACGCCCAGGTAGCCGTCGCCAAAGGCAATTCCGGCGACCGGCGCAAGGTGAACCGCCACGGCATTCCACGGGTCGGCGCCGTAGCGGAGCCCGTTCCGGCGCGGTACAATGCGGGTTTGCGGGGGGTTCCATCATGACGATCGAAGTGGTCGGTGGTCTTCGTCGCGCGGCGCTGTCGGTCGCGCTTTCGGCGACGATGCTGTTCGGTGCCGGCGCGCGGGCGGCAACCGACGACGAGATCGTCACCGTCGAGGAGATGCGGAGGGACCACACGACGCTGATGGGAAGGGTGACGGGCCACATCGCGGTCGGTTCGCTCATCGCCATCGCCGGCGCCGGGTCGGCCATCGGCGGCTACATCGTCGGCTGGACGGGCCTCGGCCTCGCGCTGGGAACCGTCGGTCTGGGAGCGGCGGCCTACGGCTTGAAGACGGCCGGAGCGGGGATGGACGAGGCGAAGATCGCGGCCAAGATCAACGAGATGATCAACCAGGTCTCGATCGCCGGCCGGACCTACACCCGCGCCGAGTACAACAACGTCCTCCGCACCGCTGTGAGCAACGCGCCGGCGCTGCTGCGCGACGCCGGGATCGGCGGCCCGGGCGGCGGCGTCGCCCGTTGATCCCAGGTGCCCGGGTCCGCGGCCTGGAATCGTCAGCGGTACTCGCCGGTGAGGGCGAAGGCGGCCCAGTAGGCCGGGTGCGGGTAGTACTCGCGGACCTGCCGCATCGCGCCGCGTAGCGCGTCGGCCTTCGGTTCGCGCGCGAATCCCCGATAGAAGTGCTTCACCAGGACGGCGGTCGACCCGTCGTGGACGCGCCAGAGGGTGCTCATGATGCTGCGCGTTCCTGCGTAGAGGAAGGCCCGGTTGAGGCCGATCAGCTCGTCCCCCGCCTCGATCTTGCCGAGTCCGGTGCGACACGCGGAGAGCGTCACCAGCTCCGCCTTGAGCGGAAGTCCAAAGATCTCGGCCGCGGTGAGGGCGCCGTCCGCCTCCTGCTCGCGCGCCAGGCGCAGCGACGAGAAGAGGGGGTTGACCGCGTCGAACTCGCCGTGACAGGCGAAGTGGATCACGCGGTAGTCGGAGACGTTCTTCTGCACCCAGCGCTCGGTGGCGCGATCGCGGGTCATGACGTCGATCTGGGGAAAATCGAGGCGCAGGTCACCGACTTCGAGCTCCGCGAACGGCAGCGCGAACGACGCGTCTCCCAGGTCGGGGTTTCCGATGGCAAGGACGCGCGAGGCGGTACGTTCGGCCGGTCGAGCGACTCCGCCGCCGGTCAACGGCAGGACGGCGGCGGACGGCACGTAGAAGAGCGAGGCGCGGTCGACGAGGTGTTCGTTCCCCTCTTTCAAGGCCGCAAACGGAACGTAGTGGAGCGTGCCGTGGGGAACGATCCCCAGGTAGCGTTTCTTCCGCGCCTCGGGATGGAGTGCCGGGGCGAGCAGCAGCTCCCACAGCTCGCGCGACTCGGCGTCGACCGGACGGATCGCCTCCAGTTTGGAGAGGTATGCCTTGACCGCGGCCGCCAGCGCGTCACGGCCGATGCCCAGCCGCTCCACCCGGATCGATCCGTCGGTGATCGTCCAGACGTAGGTCTCGGTGGCGGCGACGTGGTACTCGAGGAGCGCCGTGTCGGAGCCGATCACCTTGCGTACGTCGGCCAGCGTCGGCGGCTCGACGGTGACGAAGGCCGACAACTTGGGGTTCGCCGCGCGGATCTCGAGCAACAGATCGCGATAGCTCTCGCGCAGCGTCGCCAACTCCTTCTCCCGGGCGGGCC
This sequence comes from uncultured bacterium, assembly GCA_964372275.1. Taxonomy (GTDB): domain Bacteria; phylum CAYJRR01; class CAYJRR01; order CAYJRR01; family CAYJRR01; genus CAYJRR01. The sequence goes on along the minus strand of CAYJRR010000020.1, from coordinate 22,321 downwards.
GCTCGGCCGGAGCCGACTTCGCCAGCGCGTCCTCGGCCGCGAACAGACGGGCCTTGAGGCGGCGCTGCTCGGCGAGGCGCCGCGCATCGTCGGGGGAGGAGAGGTCCACCTTGCGATTGGCCAACAGGTCGATGAACGAGCGCGCGCGGGACCGTTCGGAGTAGGACCACGCGACCTGCGCGGCGTCGATTCCGGGCGTGGGATGATCGAGTGCGAGCCGGATGGCGTCGTCGTAGAGGTCGAGTTTGTCGGCGATGAATCCGTTCTTCAGCTCCTCCACCTTGATCGAACCGCGCAGGTTCTCGACGACGCCGATCGCGGCGTCGAGCTGCGCCTTCGCGGTCGCAATCTCCCCGGCATCGCGCGCGAGCAGGGCGAGTCCCCGATGGGCGCGCCAGGCGACCTCCGGCAGATGCGAGGCTTCGGCCTGGGCCAGCGCCCTTGCGAAGCCGTTCTTCGCGTCGCGCAGGCTGCCCGCGGGGGCGCCGGCGCGGCCTCCCTGGAGGCGATGGAACTCGGCCAGCGCCAGCTCCGCCTTGGCGCCATTGACGCGGTCGCCGATCTCGCGCGACAGCGCCACCGCCGACTCGAGCGGCTCGCGCGCGCGAGAGATCTCTCCCGACTGGAGGTGCGTCAAGCCGATGTTCCGCAGGTCGTATGCCTGGCCCCAGCGGCTTCCGATCCGGCGGTCGATCGCCAGCGCACGTTCGAAGCTCGCGAGCGCCCGGTCGAATTCACGCGCCGACCGGAACAGGATCCCGAGATTGTTGTGGGTGCTCGCTTCGTCGATCGGGCTGTCGAGCCCGCGCGCGAGCAGAAGGGCCTCCTCTTGCAGCGCGACCCCCCGTGCCAGGTCGTTGAGCGTCCAATGGAGGAGCCCTTCGGTCGACCGGGCCAGGAAATCGAGCCGCGCGGAGCCGGTCTCCGCCCCGATCCGCCGCGCTTCGCGAACGCGCGCGAACGCCGACTGGTAGTCGCCGGAGAGCCAGGCGGTGTTGGCCAGGAAGAGCGTCGCCTTGCCCTCGATCGCGCGGTCCTTTCGCGCCGACGCCCGGTCCAGCACCTCGGAATACGCCTTCTTCGACGCCTCCAGCTCCCCGCGCCGCTCCGCGACGAGGCCCAGCTCGAGACGGGCCTCGTCCTCCCCGGCGGCGTTTTTCGCCGCCCGGTAGGCGTCGCGCGCGGCGGCGAAATGCGCCTCGGCCTCGGCATAGTCCTCGAGGTACTGGTAATGGACGCGGCCGATCTTCCGCTCCAGATCGCCGATGCCGCTCTGTCCGCCGATCTCCTCCTGGGTCTTGATCGCGCGGCGAAACGCTTCCAGCGCCTTGTCGGTCTTCAGCCAGCGCTCGAAGGTGGCCCCGAGCGAGGTCAGTGCGCGGGAGACGCCGTCTTTCTGGCCGAGCGCCTGGTACGCCTCCGACGCCCGCTCGAGCGTTGCCGTCGCCTCTTCGTACCGCTCGGCGCGCTGCTGCAAGGCGCCGAGGTTGGCCAAGGCGTCGGCGAGCGGGAGCCCCTTTTCTCCCGCCTTCTCGAGAAGGCGCACCTGTTCGGCCGCGTAGCGGGCCCCGTCGGCCCACCTCCCGGCGTTGTAGGCGGCCATCACCTGCGCTTCGACCACCTCGGCCGGCGAAACCGGAATCTGCAGCGAATCGATCAGGTAGCGCGCGCGCTCGAGTCGGACCAAGGCGTCGTCCCAGCGTTTCTCCTGCATCGCCTGGGAGACCTGCGCCGACAGCTCGGCGTACGCCTCCTCGCCGAAGGTCGCCAGCTCGGACGCCGTCATCCCCGGATGGCCGGAGAGCAGGGACGCCTCCGAGGAGCGCGAAGCGCGGGGCGACTCGGCAAACGCGACGGTGCCGGCGCCGGCGCGCAACCAAAGCTCGGCGAGCGCGAGGAGGGTCTCGGGATCGGCCTTGGCGCCCGCCGCCGGGCTTCCCACCTGGGCGACGATCGCCGAGACCGTCGGACCGGCGAGGAGGAGGTCGGCCGCGGTGACGCGGCGGACGGGGGCGGGCCCCTCGGGCCGCGTCAGCTCCCAGTGCGCGTCGAGCGGACGCCCGGCGGGGACGATGCCGGCGGCGTCGACGAGAATCTCGTCGGCGCGCGGCGCGTCGGCCAAGAGCTGCGCGGCCCCCGCCTCGGAGGCGACGATCCTGCGCTCACGGTATGGCGCCCGGTGCTCGTAGCCCGCGATCACGCTGCCGGCGCTCTTGTGGAGGGTGACGATCCGACTCTTGCGGAACGAAGCGGGGATCCATTCGCCGTCGAACAGGCCGACGTCCAGGACGAGGGTCGCGCGACCCATCCCCGTGACTTCTCCCGCGGCCCGCTCGACGGCGGCCGCCGCCGCGGACCGGGAACCGGCGAGATCCTCGGCGGGAGAGGGTCCCTCCCGGGTCGCGGTGCAGGCACCGTCGGCGCACCGCAGCGACCACAACGCGTCGGCGGTCGCGATGAAGTAGACGAAGACGGTGTCGGGCGGCACCGCCATCGAGAGCGCCGACGGATCGGGCGCGGCCGGCGTTGCCAGCCCCCATCCGACGTCGTCCCAGCCGCCCCACTCGTCGACCGCGCCCTTCCAGGCGGCCGCCGCCTGGTCGTAGGCGTCGCGCCGCCGTTTCCTCTCCGCGCCGTCGCCGGGGCCGCTCTCGTCGTTCAGGGCGCGGTAGGCGGCGAGCAGGGCGGTCCGTCGATCCCGGACGGTGTCGGCCGCCGCGCGCACGTCGGCCCCCGATCCCCGCGGAATCCGGCCGCCGGCGCGCGCCACGAGCTGCAGGGCGCGAAGTCGCTCCATCGTCGAGAACGCGCCGTTGGCGTCGCCCCCGGCAAGCTTCGCCGCGGCGAGCCGGCGATAGGCCGGTTCGATCCCGGCCAGGTCGAGCTCGATCGCGAGCACCGGCGCCGGCACCGCCTCCAGCCGGGTCAAGGTCTCGTCGAGGGCCGCGTCCTCGGCGCCGCCGGTCGGTCCGAGGAGCCGCGCCGCGATCTCCGCTTGCGTCGCGACCGCGTCCATCCCGTGCGATCGCGCCAGCGACGCCGTCGCCGCGTAGCGATCGGCCGACTCCTTCGCGTTCCCGCGCCGGGAGGCGATCTCGGCCGAGGCGCGGGAGAGCGCCACGTGCAGCCGCGCCATCCCCGGGAACGGCGTTTCGGTCTTGGCCAGGAGCCCGAGCGCCGCGTTCAGGTCGGCGTCCGCCTCTGCAAGGAGACGGCCCTGGTCTTCGAGGCGGCGCAGTCGTGCGGCGATCGACGCCGGGTCGATCCCGCCTGCGGCCGGTTCCGGACCGGGCATCGCGGACGCGCCCGGCGTGCCGCGGCGAGGCGACGCGGCATCGGCCACGCGCAGGAGGCCACGCGCGCCCTTCAGCAACGGGACGTACCGTTCCGGATCGGCGAGCGCCGCGCGCTCCAGCAGCGATAGCGAGGCGTCCACGAACGAGCGCGCCTCCTGCCTTCGCCCGGCGTCGTTCCGTTCGAGGGCGATCCATGCCAGGTTCGCGGCGTTCACGACGGTGCCCTGCACGTTCGCAAGCGACTCGCTCCGCTTCCACGAGGAGGCGAGCTCCCGCCAGGCGGCGTCGGCGTCGCCCAGAGCGTGGGAGAGAACCCCGATCTGGTTCTCGAGCAGGGCCCGCTTGAACTCGACCGCCGCCTTCTGCTCGTCGGCGACACGCGACGGGAGCATCGCCCGCTTCTTCTCGAGCTGTTCGCGGGCGCGGGCCGGGTCCCCGAGCGCCCGGTGGATCTTTCCGAGGAAGGTGAAGATCAGCTCCTTCTCGCCGGCCTTGGAGAACCCTTCGGACGCCTCCGACGTGTCGGCCGAAAGCCCGATCTTCATGTCGTAGGAGAACAGCGCCCGCTTCTTCCGTTCGTCGGTCCGTTCGACGACGCCGTCCTTCTTCACCCCTTCGAGGCTCCGCTCGAGGTAGGAGAGCGCGTCGACCAGGGGCTTCCGGTCGGCGTCGGCGCCCGTAGCGTCCCATCCGCGCGTTCGCGCTTCCCCGGGGAGCTCCCCGAACCCCTTGTTCTCGAACAGGTTGATCGCCGCGTTGCGCAGCGCGCGGGCCGAGTTCTGCTCGTTGCCGGCGATCGAGTTCGCCTTGGCCGCGTCGAGGTAGGCCGCCGCGGCCTCGGACTTCCGGCCGCCGCGGTCGAGGGCGAAGGCCCGCTCGTCGAGCAGACGGGCGCGGTGCTCGGCGGCGGACTCGGCCGGAAGGTCCTTCTCCCCGAGCGAGTCGAGGAAGGCGAGGGCGCGATCGTACCGATCGCGCGCCTCGTCGATGCGGTTGGTCTCGAATGCGCACTTCGCGATCCGCTCCAGGAAGACGAGCTCCCGACCCTTCACGTCGAAAGGGACGGACGCGCGCTCGCGGCGCCGGTAGTGGTCGTACGCGGCGCGATGGTTCTTGAGGTTGAAGAAGGCGTTCCCGACGTTGAGCAGCAGGTCGGACTCGTTCCGGTAGTCCTCCTTCACCTCGTTCAGCGACAGCGCGATCAGGTACTGGTCGGCGGCGCGCTCGAAGCCGCCCTCCTCGCCGAACAGCTCCTCCCGCTTCTCGTAGACGAATCCGAGCGTCTGGTGCGGAAAGACGGCCGCGTCGTCGAGCGCGACCGCCGCCTTCAATTCGTTCTCCGCCTTGGCCAGCCAGGTCTCCGCCGGCTCGCGGTAGGAGTAGGCGAGCCCGACTCCGTAGCGGATGAGCGGATCGTCGGGCGTCGAGGCCGCCTCCTCCTCGTAGACCTGGGCGATGCGGTCGGCCTCCCCCAGGGCCGCGGCGCTGGCGATCAACCCGCGGTGGGCGCGGACCTCGCGGCTGTCGACGGCGAGCACCGCGCGGTAGCTCTTGCGGGCCAGCGCGTAGTCGCGGTCGCGGAACTCGTCGTCCGCTTTCGCCAACAGCGTGCGGACGTAGGCGGACAGCGCCCGGCGGGCGAGGATCGCCGACGCCGCCGACGCCTTCGCGCCGGCGCCGCCGGCCGGCGGCGGAGCTCCGACCGCGGCGACGGCGTCGGCGTACCGTCCGGCGATCAGCAGCGCCTTGGCGGCCGAAAGCCGGGCGCGCTGCTCCTGCCGGCGGTCGAGTCCCGACTCCGCCACGGCGCGGTACTCCAGCGTCGCCGACTCGACGTCTCCGACGCGAAGGTAGAGGTCCCCGATCTCGTTGCGGGCCAGGGCGGGGAGCACGGGGAGATCGCGGTGGCGCGTGGCAAGGTCCCGCAGGGAGGCGATCGCGGCGTGGGCGTCGGCGTTCCCCAGGATCGCCGCCGTGGCGACGCCCGCCGCGGCTCGCTCGCCGTAGGTCGCCGGCACGCCGACGTCGGGCAGGCCGGCCGGATCGATCCCCGCGGCCGGCCGTTCCGTGGATCCTCCCAGTCGCTTGTCGATCCGTTCCAGACGCTGCTTCCGCTCCCGCTCCACGGCGGCGCGGCGCTCCGCCGGCACCGGCAGCTCGGGATGGGCGGACAGCAGTGCGAGAAAGGTGGAGACGCTGCGGTCGGCCTGGCCGAGGTCGCCGTAGGCGGACGCCGCGGCGAGCCCGGCCTCGGCCCGGGCCCAGCCGCCCCCCTCCTCGCGCGCGGCGCGCTGCCAGCTTTCGGTCGCCTGGAGGAGGTCGCCGGCCCTGGCGCGCGCCAGGCCCGCTTCGAGGTAGGCCTCCGCCCGTTGCGCCGGCTCGAAGCCGGCCGCGTCTCGCTCGAGCGCGTCGGCGGTCCTGCGCAGCGCCGACTTGTCGATCGATCCGCCGCTCTCGGCCTTGAGCGCGGCGAGGGCGGCGGCGAGGATGCGCGCGCGGGCCCGATGCACGGAGGCGGCGCGCGCGTCGCCGTCCTTCTCTTCGGAGTCGGTCGCCGAGTCCAGCCGTTCGAGCAGCCTCTCCGCGGCCCCGCTCTCGCGCCGTTCGATCCGCAACCGTCCGGCGGCCAGACGCGCATCCTGTGCCGCGGCGTCGTCGCCCGGGCGCCGAGCGCCGATCTGCTCGAGCAGCAGAAGCCGCATCCGCGGCTCGTTCACCAGTTCGTCGGCGAGCGCGAGCTCCTCGCGGCTGGAGGCGAGCTCCGGGAAGATCCCCCTCTCGGGGATCGCCCACAGGTCGGCGTTCGTTCCGTCGTCGGAGGAGTAGAAGAGGCGCCCGCCGGCGACGGCCGGGAACAGGTCGTATCCGCCGGCCGGCGTCACCGGCCAGGGGATCGGGGCGATCATCCCCCCCGAGCCGACGACGGTGCCGGCGAAGCTCATCGTCACCGCGTAGAGGCTGGGTCGGTCGTCGAGATCGAGCCGCCCATCGCCGTTGGTGTCGTGGGCATAGCGGGTGAAGAAGAGCGTCCGCCCGTCGGTCGACCAGGTGGGGAGGCCGTCGATCGGAGAGCCGATGGTGAGCGACACGGACTTCCGGTCGGCCAGGCGCATCAGCTTCAGCCCGCCGTTCGGATCGCCGGCGCGCGAGGCGTAGGCCAGGAACTTGCCGTCGGGGGAGGGGGCCGGATCGAATCCGCCGTCGGTCGTGACGGCGGTCGGCGTCCGCGTCAGCACGTCGAGGGCCCAGACGTTCTCCGGCTCCCCCGGCCGCCGCGCCGAGTAGTAGATCGTGCCGCCGTCGCGCGACCATGCGGGTCCGCGAACTTCGCGGCCGGTGTCGGAAAAACGGAGCAGGGGATCGTGCCCTTCGAAATAGCGGGAGACGCGCGCCCGCTGCTCGCGCTCGGCGGGGGAGAGCTCCGCGTCCGGTCGCGCGAGCAACTCCTGGAATCGACCCAGGAGCGCTTCGCGAACAGCGTCCGGGACGGCGTCCCCCGTCTTCAGGTTGTAGACGTAGAGGTCCCCCTTGGGATCGTCGCGTTTCGAGACGAAGGCGATCTGCCGTCCGTTCGGCGACCACGCCGGGTCGGTGTCGGCGGCGAAGTGCTCGGCGATCGGGAACTCGCCGACGCGCCCGCTCCCGGGCAGGAAGCGGAGGAACAGGTCGGCGTTGCCGCGGCGGTGGCCGACGTAGACGAGCGCCGTCCCGTCCGGGGAGGGGGCCGGGTCGTACTCCTGCGCCGGGTCGGCGGTCAGGCGCGACGGACGCCGGATTCTCCCGAGCGGGCCGTCGTCGACTTGGCCGCGCACGAGCTTCGGCGGCGGCGGAAGGCGCTCCTCGATCCGCACCGGACGCGGGCAGGCGGCGAGACCCAGAAGCAACGGGACGAGCGGGATCGCGCCGCGACGGCGCCGGCGACGTTCCGGGCGGCAGGCCGGCGCGGTCACGGCTTGGCCTTCTGCGTCCACGCGCCGTCGTCGGTCTGGATCCACTCTCCGGCACGCGCGGCATCGCGGTTCATCTGCGCGAAGACCCGCTCCACCTTGGGGCGGTCCTCCGGCTTGAGCGATTCGGCGGTCTCCAGGATCCGGTCGATCAGCGCCCGGCGCGCGCCGTTCTCGGCCTCCATCACCGATTTGGCCAGCGCCGCCTTCTTCGCGTCGACCTTCGCCAGGTCGACCCGCGCCGTGAGCAAGCCGCTGCTGGCCTCGCCGAAGATCCCCTCCGCCTTCAACCGGTCGACGTCGTCGCGGTAGAACTCGCGCACCCGCAGCGCGTCCATCGCCGCCCGCTGGCCGGCCGGGTAGTCGGGCAGCGGAACCAGCCGCCCTTCGGTGTCGACCGAGCGGACGGAGGCCGCCATCACCAGGTCGGTCTCCAGGCCCTGGTAGGCGCCGAGGATCTGCCGTTCCAACAGCGTCTTCTCGTCGACCACCTGGACGTTCACGTCGACCAGGCCGGACAAGCGGTTGAAACAGCCCCCGGTCGCCAGGAGGAGGGCCGGAAGCAGCACGACCCACGGGGGGAGAGGGGGACGCGGGGGCGGACGGCGGAGCGGTCGTTCGGCGTTCACGGGTGCGTATCGTATCGAAGAATCGGCGCGATCGTTCGACGGAACGCCCCTTCCTTCCATTCGATCGGGTGGGGATCGGCGTCACCGGAGCCCCCCTCCGAACGGCGGTTCGTCGGGGCGGCCGTCCCCCAGTCGTGGCGTGCACGTCCGTCGCACGCCGCGCGGGATCTTCGCGCGCCGTCGAGGGAAACGACGCCCGATCGCCGGTCGGTACGGTCGATGCTCCTTGTCGCGATTCGGGTCGGTTCCGCGGGCACGAAGCGGGGCGAGTGTGTCATGGTCGCTTTGAAACGAATTCTTACGTTGTCGGTCCTGGCGGTCGCCGGCTGCGGCAGCACCGGCGTCAAGGAAGGTCCCGCCCGTGGAGACGACGACGACGACGGGCAGACCACGGCCCCGTTCTCGGTCGACTGCAACACCTTCCACATCGGGGAGGGGTTGACCTGCGATCCCGGCGTCGGCGGCGCCCCTCCGACGCTGCGCGTCGACTACGACCGCGTCGTCTCCAGCGAGGACCCGCGTCTGGGCGATCCCGACGAGGGGAAGTTCCTCGGGACCTTCACGCCGACGATTGCGCAGAACGGAACGCTCGCCTCCCCCGGCGGACAGATCTCCGGGCGGACCGGACAGATCCTCTACAACGCGGCCTCCGGCCGGATCGGGGTCCGCGCCGCCGACGAGATCTGCAAGACGCTCGTCTTCGCCGGGCAGTCCGACAAGGTCCCGAGCGCGCACGCCTGCACCAACGAGGAGCTGATCCGGAACGTTCACCAGGGCCTGATCGGCGAAGGGACGACCGGGATGACGTTCGGGTCGCACGACTACCGCTACTCCTCGTCCGATCCGACGAACAACTCGTTCAAGGGCTCCTGCGGGAACTGGACCTACAACTCCGCCGACCTCTACCGGGGCACGCGCTTCACCGTCGTCGACTCCGATCCGAAGTCGGTGGCCGGTCCCGGGCTGGCGACGGAGATCAAGTTCACCGGCGACGTCAATTGCAACACCGCGCTCCCGGTCGCCTGCTGCCGTTGAAGCGGGTATGGGGGAGACCCCCATGGAGCGCGAATGCGCGGACTACTCGTCCGCCTCCGCAATCGGGGGCAGCAGCGGCGCGCCGTCGGCGTCGATTCCGCGCGCGGCGAGCAGCGGCAACAGAGCCGCCGACGGCGTCAGGCTCGCCAACGTCCGCTCGGTGAACTTGAGCCGGAGGAGCGGCTCCAACGGGATTCGGCGCACCTCCTTGGAGATCCCCATCGACGGGAAGCGGATCTCGACGTCGTACATCCCGCGGTCGGCGAGCAGGGTGATCTCGGGACGCGTGAGGCCGCCGATCCGCTTGTTGATGTCGCGCGCCCAGTTGTAGACCGGGTCCTTGAACTCGGGATCGAGGAAGGCGAGCCCCATCTCCAGGACGCGTTTCCCGGAGGCGATCGCGTCGGCGCGCATCCGCATCTGCGAAAGGCTGCCGAGCGGGTCGGTCGCGGAGAGGAACAGACCCGCCGCCGCCGCGACGTGGACCCGGGTCTCGTCGGGATCGGCGACCGGCTTCTCCAGCAGGAGCGGTTGCAGGTCGATCCCCGCCAGGTCGCCGGCCGCCGCCACGTGGAGGCCCTTCGCCGTGGGGCGCAGGATCAACCGCGAGACGACCTCGCCGCCGAGGAGGTGCATGCGCGCCGCGTCGACGTGGATCGCAGAGCCGTCGTAGCGGACCGCGGCCGACAGGTCGGTCACCTCGATCTTCCCGGCGGCGGCGCGCGCCACGCGCACGTTGTCGGCCGTGGCGGCGAGCGAGCTCAGGCGGGCGAAGTAGCCGCGGGTGGCGGGATCGAAGACGACCGCGTCGTCGGAAGCGACGTCGATGCCCGAGAGGAGCGGACGGCCGCCGAGGATCAGCTCCCGGTCGATCGCGAGACGGGCGTCGACCCCTTCGACGGCGATCCCCTCCATGCGCGCGCCGAAACCGTCGGCGGCAAGCGTCCCGCGCACGCGGCCGTGCGGGCCGCGACCGCGCGTGAGCGTGCCTTCGACCTCGAGCGCGCCGCGCGCGTGGACCCCGGCGAGGATCTCGCGCTCGTCCCGCGGGGCCAGGCGCAGCGAGCCGGTGAGCCGGATGTCGTCGAGGTCGGTGACGGCCGCCATCCCCGCCCGGAGCGCGTCGGCCCCCTTCGCGGCGGAAGCCTGGTACTGGGCGAGCGCGGCGTTCAGGCCCGCGACCCGTCCCGATCCGTCGATTCGGAGTCCGATCGGAGTCACCTCGGCGGAGGCGGCGTGGATCCGCGCGGCATCGAGATCCGACCGCACCTCCACGTCCCCCGCCACGCGGAGAGGGACCGTCGCCGACCCGAGCAGGTCGGGAGCGCGCAGGCGCTCGATCGAGGCGTCGGCCTTGAGCCGCACCCGCTCCGGCGAGACCGACACGAAGGCGCGGTGGACGATCCGTCCCACCTGGACGACGTCGGTCGAGATCGGCCGGTCGTCGGTCACGCCGCGACTCGAGACTTCGAGCGAGAGCGGCAGGCGGCCCCGCGCGAGATCGGCCCGCAGCCGGTCCGGCTCGATGGTGGCGAGCCGACCGGTGAGCGATCCGTCGATCGTCCCGCCCGGCGACAGCTTCGCCGCCGGGGCCGCCTTCCGGAGCTCGCGACCGAGTGCCGGCGGCAGCCGATCGCCGCGCACCGCCGTCTTCCACGTCGCCTCCAGCCCGCCGACGCCGAGGTCGTCCGCCGAGAAGGAGGCGACGGCGTCGAAGAACCCGGCCCAGGAGACCTTCGACAGCTCGACGGAGAGATCGCCCGCCGGCAGCGACGCCGAGCCCGATCCCTCGACTTCGAAGTCGACCGGCAGCATGAGCCCGGCGATCGAGAGTGTCGCGTCGTGCAGCGTCGTTCGAGTGGTGAAGCTCGTCTCCCGGGGAAGGAAGGACTCGACGCGCGCCTCCGGCCGCAGCGTGCCGGCGAAGGCGATCCCCGGAGCGGGCGCGGCCGAGAGGCGGAGAGGAGGATCCGGCATCGCCTCGACAACGAGCCGTCCGCCGCCTCCGCGCGGTAGCGAAAGACTCCCTTCGAACGCCCCGCCTTCGATCGACGCGAGCGTCCCGGTCTCGGTCTCGACGACGATCCCCACGTCGCGCACCGTCACCCGGTCGAGCGCGACCTCGACCGGCAGGCCGGCGAGCATCGTCTCGAGATCGCGTACCTGGGTCTCGAGCCGCTCGTGGATCGGGACCGCGCTCGGGGTCGGAGCGGGGGTTGCGGGCGGGACGTCCGGTGACTCCGTTCCGTCCCCGGCCGTCGCGACGCCGAGCGCGTCCATGACGCGATCGAGCAGACGCTCGACGTTCCAGCGCCCGTCTCTTCGCGCCAGGACGATCCTCGGTCGTTCGACGTCGATGGCCGTCAGGCGCAGCCGGCGGTCGTCGACCGCCTCGCGCCACTCCCAACGGAGCGCGACCTTGCCGCACGAAAGGAGCGGCTCGCCGCCCACCCCCTCCTCGCCGACGGCGAGGCGCTCGAACGAGACGCCGTGCAGCGGCTCGAGCGCGAGTCCCTGGACGACGAGGTCGACGCCGTACCGCTTCGCCACCCGCGTCGCGGCGGTGGAGGCCAGGCGATTGGGGAAGAACCAGAGCAACCACGCGGCGACGGCGATGGCGATGGCGAGCCCGGTCACGGCGGCGGCGGCGGTCGCGCGGGCGATCCGCCTCGGCCACGGGCGGCGCTTCGGGGAGGGCTCGGCCATCGAGCCGGCCAGTGTATCAGCGGTCCGGCGGGTCGAAGGGGAAGGCGAGGACGCCTCGCAGGGTCGTGCGTCCGAGCGCCAGCATCAGCACCCGGTCGAGCCCGATTGCGATCCCCGAGGAGGGCGGCATCCCGTGCACGAGCGCGCCGAGGAACGACTCGTCGAACGGGAGATCGGCCGACTCGGCGCCGACGTGACGCGCGTAGGCGGTCCGGTCCTCCTCGAAGCGGCGGCGTTGCTCGGCGGGATCGGCCAGCTCGGTGAAGCCGTTCGCCAGCTCGACGCCGCGCACGTAGAGCTCGACGCGCTCCGCGATCGAAGGGTCGTCGTCGCGCCGTCTCGCCATCACCGCCATCGACGCCGGGTAGTCGTGGAGGAAGAGCGGCCGCGTCGCCCCGAGCCTCGCTTCGACGCGCTCCAGCAGGATCCGGAAGAAGACGTCGTCGTAGGCGTCGGAGTCGGCGACCCGCACGCCGATCCCCTCCGCCGCCCGGCGAAGGCGCGGAAGGTCGGAGGCCGCGGCGAGGTCGACCCCCGCGTGGCGCCGGAACGCGTCGCCGACCGTCATCCGCTCCCACGGCGGCGACAGGTCGACCACGGCCCCTTCGACCGTGATCGTCGGCTCCGCGGCGGGCGCCGCTCCGTCGACCGCCCCCCTCGCCGCGACGAAGGCGTCGGAGAGCAGGCGTTCGGTCGCCTCCATGATCGCGCGGTAGTCCGACCAGGCGATGTAGAACTCGAGGCCGGTGAACTCCGGGTTGTGCAGCGGTCCGGCCTCGCCGTTCCGGTAGAAGCGCCCCAGCTCGTAGAAGCGTTCGACCCCCTTCGACAGGAGGCGCTTGTGGAACACCTCCGGCGAGGTGCGGAGCCACAAGGGAACGCGCCCGGAACCGGGACGCTCCCGGTACTCGGAGCGCAGCTCGGCGATGTGCGGGTTGAGCCCCGAGGCACGGAGCAGGGTCGGCGTCTCGACCTCCAGAAAGCCGTTCTCGCGCATCCACCGGCGGACCGTCCCCAGGAGCCGGTCACGGGCAACGAGCGCCGCCAGGTCGAGCGAGGGGTCGGGGGAGGGCCCCAGGCACGGCGCGACCCGGACCCATTCGCGCGCGTCGAACCGCGCCGGGCCCGCCACTCCGTCGGCTTCGACCAGCGCGCCGTCCCACGCGGGATCGATCCCGGCCGCCGAGACCTCGACCTCCCCGCTTCCGTCGGCGAGGAGCCACCGATCGCCGTCCTTGCGCAGCCGCCCGCCGAGGACCGCGGGCTCCCCCTGGCGCAGCTCGCGGACGCGGCGATTTCGGCGGGTGCGGGCCGGATACACGCGTGGCGGTCCTCGAACGGAGCGGCTTCCCGGTGGCTAGAAGTAGTAGCGGGCGCCCACCTGGCCGTCGAGGAAGAAGACGACCCGAGGATCGTCCAGGTCGTCGTCGTAGCTCCCCACGTCGGCGGCGATCTCCAGGTAGAGCTCGACCGGGTTTCCGGGAACGACCACCGACATCCCGGTGGGCACGCGGATCCCCATGTCGGTGCGGTCGGCGGGGTACGGGTTCTCGAACGAGATCCCCGACTGCGCGCCGACGCCGGCGTAGAACGGCAGGGAGTACAGCCCCGTCGGTTCGTTCCACTTGAAGTAGTAGTAGAGAAGGTCGAGCTGGAAGCGGACGTTGTTCCCCAGTGGACCCGAACCGGCGCCGAACTGGACCGCCAGCTCGGGGGAGATCCAGAGCTTGGCCGTCCCGCCGGTGGAGGTGTTCCCGATGGCGATCCCCACGCCGAACATCCCGGCGCGGTCGAAGCGGACGCCGCCGGAGGCGCCGGTCGCGCCCGCGTCGGACGGTCCGCTCACGGCGCCCGGCTCTGCCGCCGACCCGCGCGCCGCGCCAGCGCCGGTCTCGGGATAGATCGGGATCGGCGCGACCTTCGGAGGCGGCGTCGGCGTGGGCGTCGGCGTCATCGACACTTCGACCGGCTGCGCCGCCGCCTCACGCGCGAACGGGGCGACGCCGAACCAGACCGGCGTCACGGCCAGAGCCAGGCCGGCGCGGACGAGGGTCGTCACGCGGACGACGGACGGAAGGACTGCGCTCGACACCGTCACGGGCGGACCTCCATTGGGGAGGGGACCCTACCGTGAATTGCCGAGCGCGTCATCGGTCACGGATCCGACCATCGGTTCCGATTCGACTACCGCGACCGTCAGGGCGCGAAGGCGTTCTCGTCGTAGCACTGGGCGTAGACGCCGGACTCCCCGAGCGAAAGGGTCGTTCCGTCGTAGGTGATCGAGATCGACCCCTCGCCGAACTCGGCCTCCTCGTCGTCGGGAGCGGTCAAGACCCCGTCGAAGGAGCCCGTTCCGCCCGAGACGGTCTTTCCCGACTCCGACGAATAGCTCTGCGAGCTCGGATCCTCGAACGACACGCCATCGCCGCCGGCGGATCCGTCCACCGTCAGCGAGAACTGGCCGGACGACGCGACCGCCTGATCGGCGACGCTCCCACCGCTCCCGTAGTCGTAGAGAAGAGCGCCGACGATCTCCTCGCCGTCGAAGGTCTTCGATCCGGTCGACCACCGGCCGACCGACATGTCGACGAGGTAGACGTGGATCTTTCCCGACGTGGTGCCCGGCGACATCCACACGATCGAGCAGCGCGTGACGTCGCCGCCGCCGGCCCCGGCCTCCACCGTGAAGGTTCCCGACTGCCCGGTGGCGCCGACCAGCCGCACCGTGCGCCCCTCGAGCTTCGTCTTGGACTCGTTGACGGCGGTGATCGTGAAGTATCCGCCCTCGCCGAGGTCTTCGGCGAACTCGCCGGGGATCTTGAACGAGCCGTCGTCCTCGGTGAGGCAGCGTCCGTTCTTCTCCCCCTGGAAGGACAGCACCACCGCGTCGGCGCCGACCGGCTCCCACTCGATGTCGGTCCCCTCGTCGGAGTCGATCGAGATCGTGCCGTCGGCGAAGCGATCGAGCAGCAGTTGATCGGGGAAGTGGATCGAGCCCGACAACGTCCGGCCCTCGATCTCCGACGTTCCTTCGATCGACACCGAATAGCGCTCGCCCCCTTCGGGATCGATCTCGCCGGTCGACGCGTAGGAACCCTCTGCGAACCCGGGCTCCAGCGCGATCTCGTCGCCGGAGGAGTCGGCGAGGAGAACCTCGCTTCCGACGTCGAGACCGATCGCCTCCGGCAACTCGATCTCCTCCTCCTCGAGGAGCTCGCACTGGTCCCTTCGCAGGTCGGGGATGAAGCTGTCGGAGTAGGACGAGAGCTGAGAGCCGTTGGAGGTATCGAGCCGGGCGATGAAAAAGGCCGAAGCGTTGGCGTAGGTCTGGTCGCCGTTCTTGTAGGCGGTGATCGAGACGACGCCGCCCGGAGGTCCGTCGCTCTCCCCGTCGTCGCCGAGGTCGCACCCGGCGACGCCGGACAGCCCGACGGCCGCGGCGAGGGCTGCCGTCCAGTTCCACGTGTTCATTGAGAGTCCTCCTGACGAAAGGCCGTTCGATCAGTAGTAGATGTGCGACATCAGGCGGACGGTCGGATCGAGCACCAGGCCGAACGACGTGCTGGTGGTGGTGGTCTTTACGTCGCCGACCTTGTTGACGGTCGTCGCCATCACCGCCACCGGGCTCATCGCGTCGAAGCTGATCGACCAGTGCCCGCGCGGGAACAGCTCCACGCCGACCCCCCACGACGCGCCGATGGTGGTCAGGCTGTCGGTGACCTTCGCCCCCTCTTCGTTCTTCCCGGAGGTGGTGGCGGCGTCGAAGTTGGCCGCGCCGATCAGGACGATGTCGCACTGGCTGCGTCCGACGAACGGCTTGCGAAGCGCCGCGCCGAAGCCGAGGTCGCTGCCGGTCGACTTGACCTTCGCGTCGTCGACTTTGGAGGTGGTGTTCCCCACCTGCAGCTTCGCCGTCGGCTCGATCGCGAACCCCGACGCCATGCGGATGCGCGCGCTGACCTCATTGGGGGTGCCGAGGTCGGCCGGCAGGTTCCACCCGGCGCCGATGCCGATGGAGCGACCCGTCGGACGGTAGGACGGAATACCGGGTACGAACCCCGCGACGACGGGGGCCGGGGCCGCGGCCACAGGGGCGGCGGAGGCGACCAGCTCCGGCGCGGGCGCCTCCTCTTCGGGCATCTGCCAGGGGGACGGGGCCGGCGGGGGCGGCGGCGGCGACTTCTTCTTGGGGGCCGCGGGCGCGGCCTGCGCCGAGGCGGAGATCCACGATGCGGTCACGGCGACGAGGGCGAATCGAACGGAGTTTTTCATGAGGTCACCTCTCCCTGCGAAAGAACCGTACCGACTCCCGGCGGCGCGGCGATTGACACAGCGCGCCAAGCAGGGGAAGTGCCAACGAACGGTTGGACCTAACCGCGCGAGATCGCTGATCGCGTGCGCGAAATGAATTGACAGATGAGTCGAAAGGAAACGATCGGATGCAAAAAATCTACATGAATGGCTGACTTCGGCCATCGCGTCGCGGCCCCGCCGACGCTTTGGACGAGTCGGGCGAGCCCCGGGTGCGCGACGCGCGGTCCGCTATCGCGGCGCCAGTCCGCGGCGCGCGATCGACAGCGCCATGACCACCACGCCGACGACGAGTCCGAACGCGATCGGTCCGCACAGTCGAATCCACTGTCCGGTCGTCTCCGGCGACAGCAGCGCCAGCACGGCGGCGCCGAGGTCGAACGACGCACCCGGCCCGCGAGCCGCTTTGAGCGCCGCGAGCAACGCGGAGGACGAAACGCCGACGGCGAGCCCGGCGGACGTTCCGACCAGTCCGTGGAGCGCGACGCGCGCGCGTGTCAGCGGTGCCGCCGGCCCGCTCGACGAGACCTCCTCGTCCAGGCGCGGCTCGCGGACTCCCAGCGGCGCGAAGCGGTGGAGCATCGCCATCCCCGGTACGGCGGCGAGCAGGGTCGAGACGAAGAACGGCGTCCAGCCGATGGCGTCGACGAGGATCCCGGCCGGCGGCCCGGTGACCGTCCGGCCGAGCGCCATGATGCTGGAGAACAGCGCGTACTGCGTCGCCGAGAATCGCTTCTGGGTCAGCCGCAGAAGCAACACGAAGAAGGCGCCGGTGGCGACCCCCTGGGTGATCGTGTCGAAGGCGATTGCCGAGTACATCACCGGGCGGTTCACCCCCAGCTGGTCGATCGCGACGAACCCCAGGTTGCTCACCGCCTGCATCACGCCGAAGATCCAGAGCGCGTGCCCGAGGCCGATGCGGTCGGTCCACAGACCGCCGAGGAAGGTGCCGCCGATCGTGGCGGCGACGCCGAGCGTCGAAACGGCGATCCCGACGTCCTTCGGCGAGAACCCCTTTTCGATCAGGAACGGCGTCTGCAGCGCCGTCGCCAGGTTGTCGGACAGCTTGTAGAGGAAGACGAAGGCCATGATCTCCAGCGCCCTCGCCGTCCGGAACAGGCCGACCATCGGTTCGAAGACGGCGGCCCGGAGCGACGTCGGGGCCGGGGCCGGGACGGCCGGCTCGGGGCTGGCGATCACCACCCCCAGGAGCGGCAGGTAGAGGAGCGCCAGGCCGAGGAAGGTCGCGGGCCACCCCCATCCGCCGCCGGCGGCCCCCGCGCCGCCGTCCGCCGCCGAACCTTGCGCCAGGGTGATCGTGAGCCCGCCGGCGATGAAGAAGGCGGCGCGATAGACCGCGGTCCGCGCGCCGACGGCCATGCCGTGCTCCCTCTTTTCCAGGACCTCGACGGCATAGCCGTCGATGGCGATGTCCTGCGTCGCCGACCAGAAGGCGATCGCGACCGCCGCCACGGCGACGGCGCCGATCGGGAGCGGATCGAGGCCGGCGATCCAGGCGAGGACCGCGATCCCGGCGATCAGGAACACCTGGGCCACCGCCATCCAGGCGCGGCGCCGGCCCAAGAACGGCGGCACGTAGCGGTCCATCAGCGGCGACCAGAGGAACTTGAACGCCCACGGGGCCTGCGCCAGCGAGATCCAGCCGATCGTCTTGACGTCGAAACCGGCGTACTTGAGCCAGGCCGGGAGCGCCTTGTAGACGATCCCCAGCGGCAGTCCGGAGGCGAACGACTGCAGCGCCACCGATCCCAGCCGCCAGGAGGTCGCTGCGGCCCGCAAGCTCTCGAGCGTTCCGATCCGTTCTCGATCGGCCATCGGCGGTTTCACTGTAGCTTGCCCAACCCCCGAAGCGGGTGCTCTAATTCGTGCCCCCCATGATCGAAGTCGCCGATATCCAGGAGCTTCGCTCGCGTCTGGCGAAGGCCGCGGCGATGACCGACCTGTCGGAGCGGCACCTCGAGATCGCCGCGATCCTGACGATCGCGCTCAAGAGCGTCGGCGTGTACCCGGTGGTGGTGGGCGGCGCGGCGGTCGAGTTCTACACCGCCGGCGAGTACGCCACCGGCGATCTCGACCTGATCGCCGCCGAGGGCCGGGAATTGGCCGTGGTGATGACCGCGCTCGGCTTCGAGAAGCGCGGCAAGAGCTGGACGCACGAGCAGCGCTCGATTTTCGTCGAGTTCCCGTCGCCGACGTTGCGGTCGAACGAGGACTGGATCGTGGTGCGTGTCGGCGGGGTCGACGTCCGGGTCGTGTCGCCGGAGGACCTGGTGGTCGAGCGGCTGCGTTCCTTCAAGTACTGGAACGCGACCGTCGACGCGGTCAACGCGCTGGTGCTGATGGGGGCGGCGCCCGGGTTCGACCCGCGGCGGGCCGCGACCAAGGCGAGCAAGGAGGACGTGCGCGACGCCTTCGACGGGATCCAGGAGATCCTGAAGCGCCTGCAGCGCGGCGTCGCCGTCCAGGGGCACTGCAACGGGATGATTGAGGCGCTTCTGGAGAAGGTGCGCCCGCGCAAGATGGCGTGACCGGCGCCTCGGGGAGAGACGAACGTGAAGGACCGCGTGTTGGACGTCGCCGAGTGGCGCGCGATGAGGACCCAGATCCAGTCCTCGTCGAAGGCGCTGCTCACCTTTTTCGAGAGCAAGACGCTCAAGCGCAAGCCGCGCAATCCGTTCGAGCGGCGCTGGCTCGAGAAGCGCGGCGCCGGGAGCAAGTTCGACGAGGCGGCCAGCCCCAAAGGGGAGAAGCGCTACGACATCGAGGACTTCGCCGAATACAAGCTGGAGGACGTGGGCGGCGACCGCTTCCGCATCACGATCGAAGGCTCCCGCCGCTACAAGTTCCTCTTCGCCGCCAAGATCGGCGCGCTCGAGATCACCGAGAACGACCGCAACGCCTGGGTCGACGACTCGAACTAGTACGCGACCGCGAGGGCGGTCGCGGTCCCGATAGCGGCCGCGGAATCTACGACGGCGTGGCCCTCGTTCAGCGCCCCGGCCACCGTATCAACGGAAGGCCGCCGCGACGGTGGCGAGGGCCAGGAGACCGAGCGCGGCGGCGAATGCCAGGTGCCCGGGGCGGGACTCCTCGAGCGCGAAGATCGTCACCAGCGCGGCCATTCCCGACGAGCCGAGCGCGATGACGACGGCGACCACCTTTCCCAGCG
>CAYJRR010000020.1:2226-3197 GCA_964372275.1 uncultured bacterium | reverse complement strand
AGCGCGCCGCCGGAACGACGGGCGCGGTGGCGGTGGACCTGGAAGGCGATCGATGACACGGAAAGCCCCGCCGACAGCATCGCGAGACCGATCAGGAGCCGGTAGAGCCAGGCGTACACCCAGCGATCCGACGCGGCGCTAAATCCGGAGCCGCTCCAGGCAAGGGCGTTCGAAGGCACGATCAGCAGGGCGACACGCAGCGTTCGTTCGAACGATCGGACCATGGAGCGTCGCATCGACGGCGATTGTATCGGGGTCCTCGGTGCGGCTTTCGACCCGGCGCGTTAGAATGATCCCACCGGGCGGGCACTCCTGGCTCCATCGGGCAGGATGGGAGGCCGCATGCTCTCTCGACTCCCTTTCCGCTTCCTCGCGCTCGCTACGCACGTCGTGGGCGTCGCCGCCGGTTGTACCGGTGGGGACGGCGGAAACGACGACGATGACGACGCGTTCTCCGGCCACATCGACGTCGACGTGACCTGCGGTGGAGGTGGCTGCGGGCCGACCGGGACGCTGCACGTCGAACGGATGGACTGTCAGGGGACCGTTCTCGAGAGCGACACCGCGGCGGGGGTGTCGTTGACGTCCGCCGGCACGCCGTTCCAAACCGCGTTTTCCGGACTCGAGCTGGGGACCCACTGTGTCGACGCCTACCTCGATCTCGGGACGGCCGGGACGATCGTCGCGTCCGACGGACCGGCCCAGGTGACGTGGCCGGAGAACGAAGAGGAACCGATCACCGCGGTGTCGCTGGTCCTCGACACCTCCGGCTGACCGGACGCCCCGATCCGGGCGGGCCACGCTCCGCGCTTACGGGCCTCCGAAGGCGATGCGGACGCCGAGGTGTGCCTCGCGTGGCCTGCCCGGGCGGGCGCCGAACGGGCGCCGGGCGGCGATGTACTCGGCGTCGAGCAGGTTGTCGACGGTGAGCGTGCCGAGACGACCGAAATGGAAAATCAGGACACGCGCTT
>CAYJRR010000020.1:0-2216 GCA_964372275.1 uncultured bacterium | reverse complement strand
GCAGGTTGTCTACGGTGAGATAGACCTGGCCGCGCGCGCCGAGCGCGCGCGCGGCGGCGAGGTCGAAGACGGCGTGCGCGTCGGTCGCGTCGCCGGCGGCCGGAAGTCCCCGTCCCGCCACCTCGCGCATCGCGCCGACGTAGGTGGCCGCGATCCGGGCCGACCAGTCTCCGCGGGCGACCGCGAGCAGCCCCGACGCCTGATGCTCCGGGACGTAGGGGAGCGAGTCCCCCGGTTCCACCTCGCCGAATTGAGGGTTGTCCGAGCGGAATCCCGTCCGGAACGACGAGCGGGTGAAGGTGTAGTTCGCTTCGAGCCGGAGCTCGAACCGGTCGAAGGGGACGCGCCGCCCCGCCGTCGCCTCCAGCCCGTAGACGTGGACCGCGCCGCCGTTGAACTGGCGGCCGAGCGCCTCGTCGGGGCAGCCGCTGGAGAAGGTGCACTCGCCGGTCAGGTTGACGTAGTCGTTGAAGAAGCCGATCAGCTCGACGGTCGCGGCGTCGCCGCGAAAGCGGCCGCCGGCCTCGTAATTGACGCTCGTCTCCGGCCGGACGTCGCCCGTCTGGCCGGGGGACACCGGACTGAAACCTTCGTGCACGCCGGCGAGGAGCCCCAGCGACGGCGTCACCTGGACATGGGCGCCGATCCCCGGGAGCAGGACGACGTCCTCGTGCCTCGTCTCCTCGCCGGTCGAGCGATCGCGATGGCGATTGGCGATCCACTCCGCCCGGAGGCCCGGTGTCAGCAGAAGGTCGCCGACGGCAATCCGATCCTGCGCGTAGAGCGCCAGGGCGTTGGTCGTCGCGGCGTTGTCGAGGACGATCTCCGTCGGCTCTCCCGAGGGGGTGAGCTCCCCTCCGAGCATGCGATGGCCGTCCTCGGAGTGCACGCGGTCGACGCCGTCCTTGTGAAGCCGCGCGCCGAGCTCCAGCGCGTGGGCGAAGCGCCCGTGGGTCGCGGTGGCGTTGGCGGTCGCCTGGACGCCTTCACCGAAGAACGTCCGGTCGTTGGTCCCGAGGAGCAGCGTCTGCTCGTCGGTGGAGGAGTCCTCCTCGCCGCGAAGGATCGCCGCGTAGACCGCCGACTGCCCTCCGTCGGGCGCCTTCAGGATCTCCTCCAGCGGGGGCCCTCCGCGGAAGCGATTGAGCTTGCGCCAGACCCGGTGCAGGCGATTCCGGTAGAGGGTGGCGCGGACGTTTCCGGTCGAGCCGATCGCCTCGACGTACGACAGTTGGTACTGCGAGCGCACCCAGCGCATGCGATCGAGCCGGCTGGCGGCGTAGCGGCGATACGGGTCGGCCGCGAAGTCGGCGTCGGTCAGCCCCAGATAAGTTTCGTTCGACCGCTCGTCGGCGTCGCCGAGCTTCGCTTCGAAGCGGCGTCGCCCACCGTCGAGATCGAGGTGCCCCTTCAGCATCCACTCGTTCTTCCGGAAGCCGGTCTTTCCGGGACCAAGCGCGGCGCCTCCGGGGGCGCCGTCGATCGTCTTGAAGCCGTCGCTCCGCAGGTGGACCCCTTCGAGGAGCACGCCGCCGCGCGGGCCGGCGTGGCCGACGTGGAGGTGCGATTTGAAGTAGCCGCGCTCGCCCGACGCGACGTCGATCTCGCCGGCGGTCCCGGCCGGCGCCGAGCGGGTGACGAGGTTCACGCTCCCGCCGACGGTGTTCGGGCCGAAGCGGATCGCCGCCGGGCCTTTGTAGACCTCGACCGCGGTCATTCGGGTGACGAGGGGGAAGTAGTAGGCCGCGGGGGCGGAGTAGGGGGCCGGTGCGAACAGCACGCCGTCCTCCATCAGCGTGACCTTGCCGCTGCGATCGGAGCTGGCGCCGCGTAACCCGATGTTCGGGCGCAGGCCGAAGCCGTCCTCGGTGCGGAGGTAGATACCGGGGAGCCGCGCCAGGACGCGGTGCGCGTCGTCGGCCTCGGCGGCGCGCAGTTCCTCTTCGGGGACGGCGTGCGCGGAGCCGGCGATCCGCGAAGGGTCGAGCGGGCGCTCGGTGACGACGAACGTCATCGAGGAGAGCTCCCGTGCCTCCGATCCGTCGGACGCCGCGCCGTTCGATCCGGCGACGAGCGCGGACAGCAGCAGGGACGGAAGGAGCGGAGCGGTCACGGCCGGTGAGCGAGCCTACGTCGATGAAGCGGCGTCTCCGAAGGCTCCGGCAGGATCCACGATGCCGCGCCGAAGCCGTCCTCCACCCGCGCCAGGTCGACGG
>CAYJRR010000019.1:15873-42676 GCA_964372275.1 uncultured bacterium | reverse complement strand
CCACGTCGAGCTGGCCTGGGACACTCCGACCTCCGACGTCGACCTCCACCTGGTGAACGTCTCCAGCGGCGGCTCCTTCTACGAATCGCCCTACGACTGCTTCTACGGCAACCGGGAGCCGAACTGGGGGAGCTCCTCCTCGGAGGCCGACGACCCGACCCTCGACATCGACGACACCGAAGGGTTTGGTCCGGAGAACATCAACATCCACCAGCCGGTCCCGGGCACCTACCGCGTCTTCGTCCACTACTTCTCGCAGGACCTGGACGGCGCCAGCGAAGCCCGGATCAAGATCTACGTCTCCGGCCAGCTCCTCTGGGAAGGGCAGAAGATCCTGCCCCAGACCGGCAGCGTGTGGGACGTCCTGACGATCGAGTGGCCGACGGCGACGATCACCCCGATCGACCAGCTCTTCATGAACTAGCCGACGGAGCGCTCGATCCCGGACGGTTCGATGCGGACCAGGAGCGTGCGTTCGCGGGGGCCGTCGAAGTCGCAGAAGAAGATCGCCTGCCAGCGCCCGAGGACCAGCTTCCGGTTCTCGACGAAGACGGTGACGCTGGAGCCGATCAGCGACGACTTGATGTGCGCGGCGGCGTTCCCCTCGGCGTGACGGTATTTCCCCTTGGTCGGGACGGCGCGCTCCAGCGCGTCGAGCAGGTCGGCCTTCACGTCGGGATCGGAGTTCTCCTGGATCGTCACCCCGGCGGTGGTGTGGGGGCAGAAGACGACCGCGGTTCCGGTGCCGACGCCCGACTCGCGCACCCGCGACGCGACCATGCGCGTGACGTCGATCATCGACTGCTTCTCCGTGGTCTGGACCTTCAGGCTCTGCACGACGCTTCTCCCTTCCGTCAATGTCCGAACAGGTGCGCGTTGATCGCCACCAACCCCGACAGGTCGTGCACGTCGAGGTCGAGCTGCGGGACCTCGCGCCAGAAGCTCTTCCCGTCGCAGCTCTCGCGCAAAAGCTCGATCTGCGCCCGGTCGACCTCCGCCAGCGCCTGGAAGTTCTCGAAGTTCTGCGCCATCCGCTCGGCGAGCGATTCGGCCGCCTTGCCCCGGACCCCCGATCCGAGCGCGGTCAGGAGCGCTGCCGGGTCGCGCCGCATCCGCCGCCACTCGGTCTTGAGGCCGTTCCCCGCGAGCGGATCGGCGTGCACGCGGTTGACGACGAACCCGCCGAAGGGGAGTCCGTACTCCGACAGCCGGCGATGGAAGTAGATCGCCTCCTCCACCGTCGAGTGGTTGGGGCTCGTCACCAGCAGGAAGGCAGTGTCGTCCTGGCGGAGGAGCTCCTGCACGCGCGCGGCGCGTTGCTGGAAGCCGCCGTACATGCCGCCGAAGCTCCCCACGAAGTCGGCGAGATCCCGCATCACCTCGAAGCCGGTCACCCGCTCGAGCACGCCGAACAGGAAGGCGGTGGAGCTGCGCAGCATCCCCAGCCCCAGCCGACCGGCGCGCACCGACGGGCTCACCAGGAGCCGGATCACCCCCTCGTCCATCAGCCCGATCATCTTCTTCGGCGCGTCCAGAAAATCGAGCGCGTGCCGGGTGGGCGGGGTGTCGAGCACGAGCAGGTCGTATCGCCCCTCCTCGTGGAGCTCGTAGAGCTTCTCCATCGCCATGAACTCGGTGCTTCCCGACAGGGCGCTGGAGATCTGCTGGTAGTAGGGGTTCGCCAGGATCCGGTCGCGCGCGGCGGCGTCGGCGGCGAAGCGGCCGATCAGCTCGTCCCAGGTGCGCTTGGTGTCGAGCATCATCGCCCAGAGCTGACCGTCGGCCGCCTCGATTCCGGAGGCGGGCCCGATCCGGATGCGGGCCTCGTGGTTCCCGAGCGCCTTCAGTCCGAGCGAATTGGCCAGGCGCTTCGCAGGGTCGATCGTCAGGACGCACGCCTTCCGGCCGAGCTCGGCCGCCTTGAGCGCGAGCGCGGCGCTGGTGGTCGTCTTGCCGACGCCACCGCTCCCGACGCAGACCACCACCCGCTTCTCGAGAAGCAGGCGGGCCAGCTCGTCCCGGGGCCTCTCCTTCATGCGCTACAGGTCCTTCAGCTTTCCGGCGAGGAGCTCGATCTCCTCGACACCGATACGGGGACGAAACAGAAACGGGAGATCGACGCGCGCGAGCGGAACCTCCCGCTCCAGCCGGCGCAGGTTCTCCTCGTGCATCCGCTGCCGCGCACGGGCGCTCACCGCGCTGGCCAGCGCGAATCCGGCGATCGCCCCGGCGGGCCCCTGCTTCGGCTTGGCGCCGTCCTTGAGGCGGTCGAGCAGCTCGTCCTCCTCCGGATCGAACAGGGCCGGGAAGAGCCCGTTGACGACCAGTTTCCCCGGCGGAAGCCCGAGATCGGAGGCGGCCTGGTGCAGGTCGACCGTCTCGTTGACCGGCATCTCTTCCGCCAGGGTGACGATCGCCAGCGCCGTGCGCTCCGGGTCGGTGAGGAGGCGGTGCATCCGTTCCGCCTTGCGGAAGAAGGGACCGAGCCGCGTCATCCGCATCGTCATCTGCGGCACCTTGAAGAAACCGAGGCCGTGGCCGGTCGCCGGCGCGTCGAAGACGATCAGGTCGAACCGCGGCGGCGGTTCTCCGCCGTTCTCCTTGAGCAGCCTCTTCGGCGGGTTCTTCATCCGCTCCTGCTCCAGGTTCTCGATCTTGCCCATGACGACCAGCTCGTCGAGCCCCGGCGCGCCGGTGGTGAAGTACTTGATGATCCGGTTCTCGAAGACCGCCTCGTAGATGCGCTCGAACCGCACCTGCCGGATCACGAACTCGTGCAACGCCTCGCGCGGGGTCAGGCAGAACGACGTGACCGAGCCGGCGGAGGCGGGACCGTCCGCGCCTTCGCGCTCCCTCGGGGGACCCCCCCGAACCCCCTGCGCGCGTTCGCGCTCCCCCGCGGGCCTCCCCCGGACCCCCTGGCCGTCGCTCCACAGGCGGGCCCCTTCGTATCCGGCCTTCTTCGAGCCGAACAGCGGCGGAACCCGCTCGTGCTCCCCGAGCTCGAGGATCGCGACGCGCTTGCCCCGCTTCGCCGCCGCCACCGCCGCCGCCGCCGCCACGGTCGTCTTCCCGACCCCGCCCTTGCCGGAGACGATCAGGAACCGCTTGTCGAGTAGGGACGCGCCCACGGACCCGGAGCACTGTAGACAAAAGCGGCCCCGTTGAGGAGGACCTACCCGTCGTCGGCGAGCGCGCGCAAGACCTCGTCGAAGACCTTGCGGGAGTAGAGCAGCGAGAGGTGGCCCACGTGCGTGACGCGCACGCTCCGCACCGAGCCGTTCCGCGGCCCGGGCAGGTCGGTGTCGTCGGGGGGCAGGATCAGGTAGTCCATGTCCGACCAGATCGAGGTGACGCGCACCCCGTCCGGCGGAGGGAGGTCGAGCCCGCGCACCACGTCGCTCCCGATCGCCACCGCCTTGCCCGACCCGATCGGCACGAACGCGGCCATCGCCGTGCCCCGGTGCGGGCTGCCGAGCGTCACCAGGTTGCGCAGCGTCGCCGCCCCTCCCATGTGGTGCAGCCACCAGCGAGCGACGAGCCCTCCAAGCGAGTGGGCGACGAGATCGACCTGGGTCGCGCCGGTGAGCTCCCGGATGCGGTCGACCTTCGCGCCGAGGATCGCGGCCAGCTTCTGGACGCCGCTGGTGGCGGTCGGCAGGTCGACCGGGAAGACCTGGCTCCGACCGGCGGCGCGGAGGCGTCGGGCCATCAGCGTCATCCCGGTCCGGTTGTGGAACCAACCGTGGACGAGCACCACCGGCCGCGCCTCCGCCGGCATCGCCGCCCCCCGGGAAGAGAGCGGCGCCCGGACGCGTCGGTTCCGGTGCGGAGGGAGCTCCAGCGGCAGGTCGGCTCGCTTGGACGGTGCCGGATCGACGTTCGGAACGTCGATCCCGATCAGACCCAAGGGGTAGATGCCGGCCGAGAGGAGCAGGCTCCCCACCTCGCCGGCGATGCCGCCGACGACGCGCACCACCTCCCGCCAATCGCCGTCCCCGATCTTTCCACGGATGTAGTCGACGTCGCGGCCGATCCGCACCCGCGCCATCCGGGCGGCGGTCGCCGGTCCGGCGCGACGGTCGGGGCCGCGCGGCACCGCCCGCCGATCGGCCGGCCCGATCCGGCGCTCGCGCCCGTCGGGCAAGGCGACGGAACTCCGGTTCGCCGACGACCTAGGCCGACTCGACGCGGCGATCGCCACGGCCGCCGCGATCCGCCGTCGCGCCGCCCGCCCCCCGTCGGTGGCGCGCGAGCCCGGGGACCGGGCCGGGGGCCGCTTCGGCGGGCGCCGGGCCATGTCGGCCCTACGCCCTCCTCATTGCCCGCTCCAGGTTGTACTTCTGCACCTTCATGATCAGGTTCGCGCGGCTGATCCCCAGCTCCTTGGCCAGGCGGGTCTTGTTCCCGTTGGTCCGGGTGAGGCCGTCGGTGATCATCTCCTTCTCTACTTGCTCCAGCGCGTCCCGCAAGCGCCCCTTCAGCCGGATCTCCTCGCCGCGGCTCGATCCCTCGAGGATCTTGGTGGAGAGACTCTCCTCGGTGATCACCTCGTCGTCGCCGGCCAGCACCACCAGCCGCTCGATCTCGTTCTCCAGCTCGCGGATGTTCCCCGGCCAGTCGTACTCCAGCAGCCGGCGCATCGCCTTCTTGCTGATCTTTTTGGGCAGCCCCTTCGCCCCGCGCGTCTTGGCGGCGTGCTCGGCGCGCGCCTGGAGGAAGTGGTCGATCAACATCGGGATGTCCTCCTTCCGCTTGCGCAGCGCCGGGACGGTGATGTTGATGACGTTGATGCGGTAGTAGAGGTCCTCGCGGAACGTCCCCTCGTCGACCATCTTCCGCAGGTCCTTGTTGGTGGCCGCCAGGATGCGGACGTCGACCTTCTTCGGCTCGGTCGAACCGACCGGGATGAAGGTCCCTTCCTGGAGGACGCGCAGCACCTTGACCTGCAGCGCGGGGGTCATGTCCCCGATCTCGTCGAGGAAGAAGGTGCCGCCGTCGGCGATCTCGAACAGACCTTTCTTGTCGCGGATGGCGCCGGTGAACGAGCCCTTCACGTGTCCGAACAGCTCCGAGTCGAGGAGGTTGTCGTTGAAGGCGGAGCAGTTCTGGATGACGAACGGCTGATCGCGCCGGGGACTGTTGAAGTGCACCGCGCGAGCGACCAGCTCCTTCCCCGTCCCGTTCTCCCCCTGCACCAGGATGGTGGAGTCGCTGCTGCAGATCTTGTCGAGCAGCTCGTAGAGGGACTTCATCGGCGCGCTCTTGCCGATGATGCGGTCGAAGCGGTAGCGGTCCTTCAGCTCCCGGGTGAGGGTCGAGATCACCCGCTCCTTCTTGGCGATCTCCAGGTGGTAGGCCTCGATCTCCTGCACTCCGATCTCCAGGATCTCGGCCAGGTGGTCGAGCTCGTGGAGGCTCAACCGCGGGATCTCGGCGAAGGCGCGGTCGAAGTCGACCTTGAGCGAATTGAAGGGCCTGGCGACGTCGAACAACGCCGCCGGGTCGAACTCCGCCGACCGGTCGTCGATCAAGAATCCGCCGGCGAAGACGATCCCGTAGAAGCGTCCCTTGATGTAGACGGGGACGACGATCATCGGGAATCCGGCGTGGCAGCTCTTGGTGATGAACGCCTTCGACCGGCCGATCTGCCGCGCCTCCTCCGTCGCCTTGCGAACCGAGTCGTCGCACGAAGCCAATCCCCGCTTCGAGCTCAGGAACATCTGGCAGAAGGCGTTCTTCGGGGGGGGGACGATCTTTCCGCGGGCGTGATCGAGGACGAAGCCGCGCCGGCTGGCGAAGGAGACCTCGATCTTCCACCACTTCCGGACCAGCTCCCGGAGGCGGACGACGACGTGGAGATTCTCGTAGCGGTCGAGCAGCGACATGGTCTCCCTGACGGAACTCGCCCTCCCCGGGCGAAAAAAGCGCGCGCGAGACTATCGGGAGACGGGACCCTTGTCCAGCCGAGTGTCAAAAAAATAGACAGGGCGGTGACGGAGTTTCGTGTAAGCGCTGGAGATTCCGCGCGATCCGAGCCGATCGGATCCGATCGGCTCGGGCGAGACCGTCAGTCGGCGCGGGAGGCGCGTAGGGCCCATGCCTGGCCGTGCTCGTCGACGACGACGAGCGTGTCGGCGACGTAGCCCGAGTCCCCGGTCTCGCGGAGGTGGTAGCGAGACACGATCCCGGGGCTCCGCATCGCCGCCTGGATCGGCTCCGTTCCGGCGACGGCGGCCGGGTCGTTCCATCCGGCGAAGAAGGAGTCGACC
The DNA here is from genome assembly GCA_964372275.1 of uncultured bacterium. Taxonomy (GTDB): domain Bacteria; phylum CAYJRR01; class CAYJRR01; order CAYJRR01; family CAYJRR01; genus CAYJRR01. The sequence goes on along the minus strand of CAYJRR010000019.1, from coordinate 36,404 downwards.
GCGTCGACGCCCTGGGCGCGCAGGCGGGCGCCGCCGAGGTCGAACCGACGCCTGAGCGTGGCGAGCGAACGGCCGCGCCCGAGCACCATCGGGCGGAGGAAGGTCCGCTCGCCGCGCGGGGCGTCGAGCCCCTCCCATCGCTCGCGCAGGAGCCGCAGGTCGACGCCGGACGGATTGCGCGCCGCCGTGAACTCGTTCTCCTCCCGCGCCCGCTCGACGGCGCGCCAGAGCAGGATCTCGTCGTAGTCGGCAAACCGACCGGAGACGGCGCCGTCCGGACCGGTCAACGGCGCGAGCGCCGCGAGCGCCCACGGTCGGACGGCCGCTTCGATCTCGGCGCGAGTCGCCGAGGTCCGTCCGAGGTGGCCGAGCAGGCGCCGAACGAAGTCGCCCAGATTGGCGTAGTTGGCGAAGCGGCGTCGCAGGTCGCGCCGGCGGATCGTTCCCTCGATTCCGAGTCGGTCGAATCCTCCCGTCACCTCCGCCGCGAGCGCATCGGCCGCTTGCGCCGCGGTGGGGCCGAGCGACGCCGACGAAGAGATCGCCTCGGCGATCGGCGAGAGCGCCTCCGCCCCCTCCGGCGCATCGCAGGACGACGCCCGATGGGCGAACGCCCGTGTGGCCGTAAGAACCAGGACCGCCGCGAGCACCGGCGCAATCCGACGCCTCGAAACGCGAAGACGAGTCATCACCACCTCCTCGCGCGCGACGAAAGCAATCGCGATGCCACCGACGCGTTGGCGAATCTCCTGGATTGACACGCGTGTCAATCTCGTCGCAACGACGTGGGACACGCCCGCCTGGCTACGCCCCGTGACGTGTGTCGTCGCCGTCGCGGTGATTCCGCGAACGCCATGGGAAACGCTTTCTATACCTAGAAGTTCAATGTATATTACTTCTAGGTAACGGAGCAGCACGCGAACGGAGAGGTCCGAAGATGTCGTTCAGCAAGGAGTTGACCGCCGCCAGCGCCGAGCCGCTCGTCCTGTCGATCCTCTCGCGGGGCGAGAGCTACGGCTACGCGCTCATCAAGGAGGTCCAGGCACTGTCCGGAGGGCGAGTCCGGTGGACGGAGGGGATGCTCTACCCCGTCCTGCACCGCCTCGAGCGTCGTGGGTTCGTAAAGGCGGTCTGGCGCGCGTCGGAGAGCGGCCGGCAACGGCGCTATTACCGGATAGGGGACAAGGGCCGGAAACTCCTCGCCACCCGCCTCGACGAATGGCGTCTCGCCGACGGCCTGATCGCCGCGAGCTTGGCGGGGGGAGGATCGCGTGATTGACCGGCGAGACGCCTTCGATCTCGACGCCGCCATTCGCGGCCATCTGGCCAGGCTCCACGTGCGTCGGTGGGTTCATCGGCAAGCACTGGATGAGATCGAGGACCATCTTCGACAGGAGATCGACGAGCGGCTCGCGGACGGAATGGCGCCGCCGGACGCCTTCGCGCGCGCCGCCCGGCGACTCGGCGAGGGCGAGGCCCTGGTCGACGAGTTCGCCAAGCTTTGCGGTCACGATCAGCTCGCCCAGCTCGAAAATCTCGTCTCGCACTACGTCGATCGGAGGATCGTCATGCGTCTTCTCGTGGGATTCGCGATGAGCGGGCTCTTCATCGGGCTCGGAGTGCTCCTGGAGGGAGGACGCCTCAGCATCTTCATCCAGATCAGCGCGATCTTGATCGTCGGCGGGGGAGCCCTCGGGGCGCTGCTCGTCGGCTATCCCTGGTCGGCGATCCGCAACGGACTCCTGCTGGCGCTGACGGGCCGCCACGCGATCCGAAGCGCCTACCTCGACGCGGCGCGCGTCTTTCGGGCCATGGGCGACATGGCGTTTCTCGCGGGGTTCCTGGGCGTGATCATCGGAGTCATCCACGTCCTGATGAACCTCGACAACCTTGGGCAGGCGGGCGCCGGTTTCGCCACCGCGCTGGTCAGCGCCTTGTACGGTCTGCTCGCCAAGCTGTTCATCGGAAAGGCACTTGCCGACTCCTTCGCCGCCCGGGCCGCCCCGGGCGGCGATATCGCCTCCCCCGCCACGGGCGGCGAGACCGGCGATACCGGCGTGATGACGGCCTAGACCGAGGTCCGAGCCGATCGGAATCGGTATCCGTGTCGGCGACCGAACCGAGCAGGCCCGTATCCGTAACGGATCCGACCGGATCGGAAACGGATACCGTTCGGATCGATTTCGGATCCGATACCGGTTCCGATCGGCTCGCGGTTCGGCCCCGCCGCGCCGCTACTCCAGCTCGCGGACCCGCTTCTCCAACCCGCGGATCTTCTCCTCCAGCCGGAGGATGTCGGCACGGAGATCCTTGGCGGCGGTAACGCTCTCCTTGAGCGAGGTCATGCGCCCCTCGAGCCGGGCCTGGATCTCTTCCAAGTTTTTTCCGAACTCGCCGGCCTTCTCCTGGACGCTCTCGACCCCCTTCTCGATCACCTGCTGCCCCTTGCGCACCGCCTCGAAGAGGATCTCGCCCCGGTTCTGGACGATCTTCTTGAGCGTCGCCAGCGGCAGCAGGCTCCGCTCGCTCTTCTCCTCCTCGTAGAGGATCTGCGCCAACGTCAGCGCCGTGAGGTCCTTCTTGGTGCGGTTGTCGAGGATCCGCACCTCTTCGCCGCGCTTCACCATCGCCGCGATGTCCTCGAGCGTCACGTAGCGGGACGCGGAGGTGTCGTAGAGCTTCCGGTTCTGATAGCGCTTGACGATCGTCTCTTTCACGGCCAGGACCGTAGACGCACCGAAGGCCGCGGGTCAATAATCTGGGTCCTCCAGATGGTGATCCAGTGCCCGGCCTGCCAGTCGCGATTCCGCCTGCCGGACGAGAAGGTCGGACCCGCCGGTGTCGTCGTCCGGTGCGCGAAGTGCTCGCAGACGTTCGCGGTCCATCCACCGGGAACCGGCTCGCCGCCGGCGTCGGGGCCGCTGCCGGCGGCGGGCGCGTCGGCACCCGCCGCCCCGGGCGTGGCCGCCGCGCCGGGATCGCTCGACGCCACCGCCGGCCCCGATCCGTTCGCCAGCGTCGACGCGGCGCCGGCTTCGTCCTCCGTCGACGCCTTCGCCGACGCGCCGTCCTCGCCGGTGGCGGTCGCCAGCCCCCCGTCGCTGGAAACGGCTCCGTCGCCGCCGCCCGGTGGGACGCCGGCGTTCGATTTCGCGTCGGGATTCGACTTCGGGGTCGGCGCCGCGGAGGCGGCCGCCAAGGCGGCCGAGACGTCGCGCGAGTCCAGCGCGGCGCGACCGCCGGAGTTGGTCGCCCCGGCGGCGCTCTCGGTCAACGTCGACCGACCCTCGAAGGACCGCGACCGGCGGAAGAGCGCGTCGAAGGCGGCGCGCGCCGTGGCGACGGCCCCCGTCGACGACACCCGCGGCGTCTATCGCCTCCTCCTCGCCCTCTTCTTCGCCGGCGCCGTGCTCGGCGGCTACGCCTCGCTGACCGGCGGCACCTTCCGCGCGTCCCGCGTCGATCGTGCGCGACTCACGTCGATCTTCGGCCGGACCGAGGTCGACCCCGCCGTCGCCGGCCTCACCGTCTCCGCGTCGATCGGCGAGTTCCTGGAGACCCCCAACGGCGCGCCACGCATCTACGTCGCCCGCGGCACCGCCGTGAACCGTGGCTCCGACGCCAAGGGAACGCTGGTGATCCGCGGTCGGCTGCTCGACGCGAGCGGCGAGGTGCTCGCCGAGTCGTCGGGCCCGTGCGGGCGGGAGCTTCCTCCGGAACGCCATCCCAGGATCCGCTCCGCCGAGGAGCTCGCACGTGCGCTGGACGGTTCGCCGCCGCCCCGCGTCGGCGGTGGCGGAAGCCTCCCCTGCGCCCTCTACTTCTTCGACGCGCCGCCGAAAGAGCGGATCGTCGACGTCGAGTTGGAGGTCGTCTCCGCCACCCCGGCCGCCGGATGATCGACGTCGGCCTCGCGCTCCTGTTCGCCGCCGCTCCGATCGAGGCGCGTCCGTTGAGCCTCGACGACGCGTGGTCCCTCGCCTGGCATCACAACGCGCAGGTTCAGGTCGTGAAGGCCGAAAAGGCGCGAGCCGAGACGCTCGTGCACCAGGCGCACGCCCTGTTCCTTCCGGTGGTCGAGGCGCGCTCGGCCATGCAGTGGAACGACGAGCGCAAGGCCTTCGCCGCCGGCCCCACCGAGTTCGTCCTGCAGCCCTGGTGGACTTTCCAGTGGCAGGTGACCGCCTCCCAGAACCTCTCCTTCTTCGGTCCGGCGCTCCCGCTCCTCCGCCAGGCGCGATCGATCGTCGAAGCCGCCGACCAGGGCGTGCGGGGCTCCGACCTGGAGGTGGCCTACGCCGTCGCGGCGAGCTACTACGCCGCGCTCGCCGCCGAGTCGCTTGCCGGCGTCGCGCGGGACGGCACCGAGTCGGCACGCGAGCTCGCGCGCGCGACCGACGCTCGCGCCGAGAACGGGCGTGCGACCGCCGCCGAGCGCCTGCGCGCGCAGGTCCGCCTGGCGGAGAGCCAGCAGGCCCTGGCAGAGGCCGAGCGCGCCGCCGAGCAGGCCAAGGAGGCGCTCGCCGACCTGATCGGCGTCGCCGGTCCGTACCGACTGTCACGTCCCCCGCCGCCCGTCGAGCCGGCGGTTCCCGACGATCCGGCGTCGATCCGCCTCCTGGTGAACAACCGGCCCGACGTCGCTGCCGCCCGCGACGCCACCGCGGCCGCGCGCCACGCCTGGGAGGCGGCGCGCCGGCAGTTCCTGCCGACGCTCGGACTCCAGGCCGCCTACTCCGGATACACCACCAGCGACGGCGAGCTGTTCGGACAGTCGCCCAACCGCGTCGCGGTGCTGGGTCTGGCGACGATTCCGCTGTTCGACGGGCGACTGCGCCACTGGCAGGCCCGCGAGCGGCGCGCGTCCTGGTGGGCCGCGAAGGCGCGGGCCGAGATCGCCCTTTCGGCCGCCGACGCCGACGTGCGCCGGGCGCGTCGGCGGCTGGCCGCCGCGCGGGAGACGGCGGCTCTGGGGAAGGAGCGGCTGCGGCTCGCGGAGAGCGCCCGGCTCCTGGTGGCCGAGCAGTACGCCGTCGGGCTGGCGACGCAGCTCGAGCGTCTCGACGCCGACACCGCGATCGCGTCGGCGAGGCGGGCGGCGGCGCAGGGGGAGCTCGACGCGGAGTTGGCGGTTCTCGACCTGCGCCGGGCCTTGGGGTTGCCGCTCGGACGTGCGAACGGTGGCCCATGAGCGCCACGCGCATCCTCGGTCGCTATGTCCTCCGCGAGATCGCCGCGCCCTTCCTGCTCGGAATGTTCGTCCTGAGCTTCGTCGCGCTCATGCCCCAACTGGTGAAGCTGGCGGAGAAGGTGCTCGCCTTCGGGATCTCGGTCACCGGGGTCCTCTGGCTGGTCCTCTACCTGCTTCCTCCCATCCTGTTGTTCGTCATCCCCTCCGCCTTCCTCCTCGGCGTGCTCGTCGCCTTCGGGCGCCTGTCGGCCGACTCGGAGATGATCGCGATGCGGGCCGGCGGCGTCTCGCTCTGGCAGCTGCTGCCGCCGGTCCTGACGATCGGCGTACTGGCGAGCGTCGCCACCGCCGCCCTCACCTCGTTCGGCGAGCCGTGGGGCCGGCGGTCGCTGACCACCTTCGTCTTCGAGCAGGGCCGCAACAAGGCCGCCGCCGCGCTCCGCGCGCAGACGTTCAACGACGACTTCTTCGGACTGACGGTCTATGCCCAGGCGGTCTCGGCGGAAGAGTCGCGGCTCGACGGCGTCTTCCTCGCCGGGGAGAACGTCCCTTCGCGTCCGTTCGCCGCGCAGGCCCGCGAGGGGCAGGTCGTCGCCGACGTCGCGTCGCGCTCGATCGTGCTCCGCCTCCTCGACGGCACGCTCGACCTGGTGAGCGAGCCGTCGGGACCGGTCACCCGCCTCTCCTTCGACCGGATGGACTACAACCTCCTGCCGCAGACGACGGTCAGCAAGGAGGGTCACGACCCCTACGAGATGGATCCGTTCGAGCTGAAGGCACACCTCGTCGCCAAAGGGAAGAAGGCGCGCGGCCGCGAGTGGATGGCGTTCCACAAGAAGTTCTCCTATCCGGTCTCGGCCCTCCTGATGGGTCTGGTCGGGATGGCGCTCGGGATCACCGACCCGCGACACGGAAAAGGGCGCGGATACACGCTGGGCTTGGCGGCGATGCTCTTCTACTACCTGTTGGTACGCATCGGCGATGCCACCGGCGAGCGCGGCGTGCTCGCCCCGTGGATCGCCGCCTGGATGCCGAACGCCGTCTTCCTCCTGGGCGGCGTCTGGCTCTTCCTCGCCGCCGCCCGCGAGCGGCCGACGGTGGTGGAGCGGCTGTGGGCGAGGTTCGCGTCGTGACCTCCCGGCCCGGTCGGCGGAAGGGATCGTCTCCATGACCGGGATCTGGATCCTCCGCCGCCACCTGCTCGGCGAATACCTGCGCTGGTTCGTCTTCTGCCTCGCCGGATTCCAGGGGATCGCGACGGTCGTCGACCTGTTCGAGAAGGCGAACTCGTTCCTCAAGCACAAGGCGACGCTGGCCCAGGTGGCCCGCTACACCCTGTTTCAGGCCCCCGAGTTCCTCACCTACATGGTGGCGCCGGCGGCCCTGATGGCGATGCTGATCGCGCTGGCGGGCATGACCCGGCGCAACGAAGTGACCGCGATCCTCGCCGGAGGGATCGGACGCCGCTCGATCGTCCTGCCGATGGCGGTGATGGCGCTCCTCCTCTCGGGCGGGCAGTTCCTGCTCTCCGAATACGTCGTCCCCGAGGCGAACGCCCAGAAGCGCTACGTCCTCGAGTCGGAGATCAAGGGGAAGCGCTACGCCAAGGTCCGCGACAAGCGGAACCGCTGGTTCTACGCCGACGGCGGGTTCTTGAGGGTCGGGACGATCGATCGCGAGCGGAGCACGCTGTTCGGCGTCCTCTACCTGCACCCGGGCGGCGCCGGCCGCGAGCCGGCGCGCATCGAGGCCGAAGCCGCGACCTGGGACGGCGACGCCCGAGCCTGGAAGCTCGTCGGCAGCCGGTTGGCGGTGGCCGATTCGGCCGGGGGATTGAGGCTGGCGAGCGATCCCGAGGCGGTCCTTCCGATCTCGCTCGTGCCGTCGGACTTCGCCGCCAAGGTATCGAAGACCGAGGAGTGGCCGGTCCGCGAGCTGAAGAAGATCCTGCGTGACCGGCAACGGCTCGGCCAGGACGTGGTCAAGGAGAAGGTCGACCTCCACGCGCGATACGCCCTCCCCCTGGCCGGTTTCGTGATGGGGCTGCTCGGCGCGCCGTTCGCATTCCGCGAGCACCGGCGGGGCGGCGCGACGACCGGCCTCGTCACCGGGATCGTGATCGCGTTCGGCTACTTCGTGATCCTGGTGGTGGGGCTTTCGCTCGGGAAGAACGGAGCGCTTCCGCCGGTCGTCGCCGCCTGGCTGCCGAACGCGTTGTTCGGCGGAACGGGGCTCTACCTCACCGCCACGCTCGACCGCCTATGAACGAACGAGAACGGCTCGCGAAGATCTACCGCGCGCTCGAAGGGAAGGAGCTGCTCTCCCTCTACCAGAACCCGGACCAGCTTTCTCCGCTCGCCGTCGAGGCGCTGCGCGACGAGCTGAAGGTGCGCGGCATCGATCCCGACTCCCTCAAGGCGACCGTCCCGAAGGCGGCCGCCGAGGAGGAGAAGGACGGACCGCCCGAGGGCTCGGGACCCGCGGGCGGCGACCTCGACGTCCCGGAGGAGCTGGCGGGGGCGTTCGATCCGAGCGCCCCGATGGTGGAATGTCCGTCCTGCGGAGCGCCGAACCGCACCGACGAAGCCCGGTGCCGCGCCTGCCTCCGGCCGCTGCGCGAGACGCCCGAGCCGCCGCAGGCGAGCGCCGGACCCGAGCCCGGCACGCTGGCATCGGCGACCTTCGGCCTGCTCGGCTTCGCGGCGTTGGCCTTCTCCGGCTTCGTGGCGCGCGCGGAGCGCGCGGTCGGATCCCTGGTGATCGTGGCGGCCGCGGTCGGCGCCGCGAGCCTCGCCGCCGCCGTGGTCCTCTATCGACGATCGACTCGGCGGTAGCGGCCTCATCGCGGAACCGGTCCGCCCCCTTCGTCGATCCCCGGGAACATCTTTCCGGCGCGCGGATCGCCGTACATGTGGACGAGCTGTCCGCCGGTGAGCGAGACGATGAAACCGATCTCCTCCATGCGAACCAGGCCGTCCGCCGAGACGAGCTGCTCCGGCGGATTCAGGAACGGCGCCGCTTCGGCGAACGCGTCGAGGACCGCGCGGTCCCAGGCGTCGATGCCGCACGACCGGCGGAGCGTCACCACGGCGACCTTCCCGTTCCGCTCCAGGACCAGGTCGATCACCGTCTGGTAGTCGCGGCGCTCGAGACCGGCGATGCGCGCCTGGCGGACCCGGCGCACCCAGTACGGCTCCACGTGCTTGAGCACCCGGTTCCAGAAACCGGCGAATCGATGCTTCTTCGCGTTCAACTGCGTCGAATCGCCGGCCCGGACGTCTGGCAGGTAGTCGTTGTTCGGCGCCCCCGCCATCGCCAGCGCGGTCCCGGGATCGAAGGCTTCGCCTCCGGCCCCACCGCTTCCGGGGACCTCCGGGCGCGCGCCGGGTTCGGACGGCCGTACCCGCATTCCGAACGGATCGCTCAGCAGGTCGGCCGCCGCCGGTTCGCCCCGCCTCCCCAGCGCGTCGAGCAGGGTGGCCCGGTCGGGCCCGTCCGCGCCGGCATCGGGCCTGGGCGGCCCCGGTCTCCTCTGCGCTTCGCCGCCGCCGAGAAAACGGTCCGCGAGCACCTTCGGCGCAATCGCCGTGTCGCGCGCGGCCGTCTCCTCGTCGGCGCGGTGGTCGTGATCGGCGCGGTAGCGGGCATCGTCGCGTGCCCGCTCCGGCGAACGCGGCGCCGGCAGGTCGACGATCTGCCCCTTCGTCTCCGGCGGCTCCGGCGGCCGGAGCAGATCCCGCACCACCGGCGGAAGGCTCTCCACGTCGACCAGCTCCACCGCGGTCCTCGACGGGGGGGGGCGACGCCGCTCCAACGCCTCGAGCACGATCAGCCCGACGACCACGTCGGCGTGCAACGCGGCCGACACGAACAGCGCCACCCAGAACCACGTCCGATCGCGCGATGCCGGTCGCTGCGCCCCGCCGCCGAGCATCGTTCGACTATAGAGAGCCGCTCCCGCCCCCACAAGGAATGGACGGTCTGCCTAGCGCAGCGACACCTCGGCCGCGGCCCAGCCGACGCCGCCGCGGCCGTCGCGCAGCACAACCCAGATCGTCGCCGCATCCCCCTCGCCCGGCGCGGTCCAGCGGTTCTCGGTGCGGGCTCGCTCGTCGCCGTAGGTCACCGCGTGGTCGATCCTCCCCGCGGAGATCAGCCAGCTGAATCGCGCGTCCTCGAGCTTGGTCCCCCCGTGCGGATCGATCCAGGACTCGCGCGCCTCGGCGCCTGCCACGACCGTCAGGTCGTTTCGCTCGCCCCGCACCACCTCCGCCGGCGCGGCGAACGCGAGGATCGCGGGATTCCGGTTGGGGTCGGGGTTGGTCGACACCCGAACGCGCTTGAAGGCGACGTCGTGATCGCCGGTGTCGTCTTCCCCCTCGACCGCGAGCACCACGTAGACGTCCCGGCCCAGCCGCTGCGCGTCGTCGTCCAGATCCGCGAGGAGGTCGTAGGGGACGGTCCAGGTCGCCGTCGCCGCCGTTCCGAGGACGACCGACCGCTGCGGATCTCCGCACGAGCTCACCCGCCCGTCCTCGGGATCGCAGATGGCCCAGATCCGGCGCCAGCCGCGGAGGTCGCCCAGCGGGTCGGCGATCAACGCGTCGAACGCGATCTCCGTCCCCGGCTTGGTCTCGGGGGGCTCGGCGCGCACCCCCAGGATGCGCAGGTCGTCGACCAGGGCCCGGTCGGACAGCGGGCTCGCACAGCCGGCGCCGAACCACGCGAGGGCAAGCCCCCTCGCGATCGTGCGGCGGAGTCTCAGAACTCCCCCCGCACACCGATCGACGGAAAGATCGGAAGACCGGTGACGTATCGCCGCTCGCTGTAGTCGAAGTCGTACCGCAGCCGCTCGGCGTTCGGTCGCGAATAGACGTTCTGAACGTCGACGTAGCCGACGAGTGTCCAGCCGCTCCACACCCATCGCTTGTCGACGCGCAGATCGAGCTGGTGGAACGGCGGAAGCCGCGCCTGCCGGCGGAAGCCCGGGATCGGGACGTAGCGGTCGGCGTCGGCGTCGTAGACCGCCTCTTCGACGACGTGGGTCGGGTTCCCGGTGACGTAGCGGAAGCGGGCCCCGGCCTGCCAGCCGCGGCGCAGCGTGAGTCCGGTGACCGCGGTCAGGATGTGCGTCTGGTCGAGCTGGAACGGTTTCCATCCGCGGGTGTAGGGGCTGTTCCGCTCGCTGCGCGAAAGCGTGTACGAGATCCAGCCGTGGAACCGCTCGGAGGCGGCGCGGCGAACGAGCGCCTCGACGCCATAGACGCGGCCAACCCGCTCGTTGGTGAGGCGTGTCCGCGCCGAGGGATCGGTCGGGTCGCCGACCGCCTGCACCGGCAGGTCGTCGAGCCACTTGTAGAACGCCTCCGCCTCGACCGCGACCGCGCGCGAAAGCTCCTGCCCGCCACCGATCCCGGTCTGCACGGCGCGCGCCGGCCGCAGGCGCGGGTTCCCGATCCTGGCGTCCCATTCGTAGAACTGGGGCGGCTGGTGGTAGAGGCCGAGGTAGGCCTTTGTCCAGCGATGCTCGTCGAAGCGGTAGCGCGCCGCGAGCCGGGGATCGAACGTCGCCGCCGCCGCGGGCTGGTAGCCGTCGATGCGAAGCCCCGGGACCACCGTCAGGCCCTGGCCCGCCGCGATCTCGGATTCGGCGTAGAGACCGACCGCCGCGCTGGCATAGGCCCCGGAGGCGATCCGCCGCCGATCGGGGGATCGCGCCCCGCTGTTGGCGTCGTCGGCCATGTCGACCTGGAACGAATCGCGCTGCAACTGCGCGTCGATCCCGAGCAGGAGCGACGCCCTCTCCGACAGCGACCCTCGTGCCTCGGCGCGTAGGCCCGCGGCGGTCCGGGCGCCTCGGACGGCGATCGCGCCGCCGCCGTCGATCGTCAGGAGCTGATGTCCGACCGACGGGACGAGGCTCCCCGCGAATCCACCTGGCAACGACCGGGAGAGCGTCGACTGCACCCGGTGGAACGCGGTGCGGAAGAGGTACTGGCCGGCCAGTCCGTCGGCGCCGCGTCGCCGGATCACGTAGGTGAAGGCGTCGTCCGAGCCGTAGGCCATCAGCCGCGGGCGCGTGCCGTCCTCGCGCGGACGGCCGTCGATCCGCAACTGGTAGTCGTAGTAGCGGGGGGCCACCGTCCAGTCGAGGCTCCGCCCGGGTGCCAGCGCCGGCAGGAGGAGGTCGACGTACGAACGGCGCGCCGCCGCCATCACCGTCGTCCCTTTGGCCGCGGGACCCTCCGCCAGTCCCGACGCGTCGTAGAGGTCGGCGTCGACGTGCCCCTTCCAGGGACCCTCGCGCGCTTCGCGGGTCTCGACGTCGACGACGCCGCCGATCGTGCGCCCGTAGCGGACGCCGAATCCGCCCGGCAGGAGGTCGATGCGCGAGAGCGCTTCGGTGGGAAAGACCGAGTTCAGCCCGCCGAAGTGGAACAGCTGCGGGATCTCGTGGCCGTCGAGGAAGACCCGGGTGTCTCCGGGGGCGGCGCCGCGCACCACCAGCATCCCCAGACCATAGGGAGCGCGTGCGACCCCCGGCAGGTTCTGCACCGACTTGAGCGCGTCGTTCTCCCCGCCCGGGAGGCGCTGCGCCTCGTCGGGACGGATGGTGCGGCGCGTCTCCCCCTCCCGTTCGCGCCGCTCGACGACGACCAGCTCCTGCGTCTCCGCGACCGCAAGCCCGAGCGTCGCCTCCACCGTCGACCCCCGGCCGGCGGCGAGTTCGACCGTCCCGTCGAAGAAGGAGCCACCGCCTTCCGGCGGGCCGGTCACCGTCACGCGATACGATCCGGGCGCGAGCGAGAGCGAGACGCAGCCGTCGCCGCCGGTCGTCGCCGCGACCGCCGCACCATCGGCCGCGACGACGATCACCGTGCCGCCGGCGACCACCCGCCGTTCGCCGGCCGCCTCGCGCGCGCAGACGCGCAGCGACGAGGCGGGGCTCGCCGCAGCCACCACTCCAGGCGGTGAAGGCAGTCCCGACCCGAACGCGAGCAGGAACGACGCGACCCGCGGCATCCGACCCCCGACCCTATCCAGGGTAGACCTTCGGGCGTCCGACGCAACGGGCACCCGCGCCCCAGGATCCCCGCCAGCCCGCTTCCAAAGAGGCCTTGCGGGGATCTGCTTGCGCCGTCATGTGCCTGGAAGGCGTCCCGTCTCCGGTTTCTTGCGCCGCGACGGAAGCGGCGCGTCATGAAACGAAATGCGTGCCGGCGGTGGATGGGGGTACGATCCCCGACGCACCGACCGCGGTGCCGGAGCCCGGTTCCTCGTGCGACGGCAGGGCGTTACGACCGCCCGCCGTCCCCGGAAATAGGGGCGGTCCGGCGATCGTAGGCGGGATGGAGGGGGACTCTTGCTCGGGGCCTACATCGCGGCGCTGATCCTGGGGGGCGGGCTTCTCCTCCTCTCGCTCCTCGCGGGACATGGCGGGCACGACCACGACCTCGACGCCACCGACCACGACCTCCATGCGGGGGACCACGGCCACGGTCTCGGCGATCACGGCTCGCTCGGCGATTGGCTCTTCGTGGTGCTGTCGCTCCGCTTCTGGACCTTCTTCCTGGCGTTCGCCGGCGGGACCGGGACGATCCTCACGGCGCTTGGCGACTTCTCGCCGGCGGTCGTCGGCGTCACCTCGGCGATGGCGGGGCTGGCCTGCGGCGGCACCGCGGCCGCCCTCTTCCGGTACCTGGGGAAGGAGGACGGTCCGGCGCCGGCCTCGACGGAGGAGTTCGTCGGGCGATCGGCGAAGGTGACGGTGCCGGTCTCGGCGGCCCGCCCCGGGAAGGTGTTGCTCTCGTTCGGCAACGAGGTGAAGGAACGGATCGCCTACGGTCCGGCGAGCGAAGGGGAGATCGCCGTGGGGGAGGAGGTCCTGGTGCTGGAGACGAAGGACGGCGCGCTGGTCGTGGCCCGGGGAGGACGGTCGTGAATCCAAACGTTCCGCAGCTGCTGCAGCAGGGTCCGGACCTCGCCGTCTGGGTCGCCGGTTCGGTCGGACTGCTCTTCGTCCTCGCCTTCTTCCTGCTCTTCCTGAGCTCGTGCCTGTTGATCTGCCGCCCCAACGAGGTGCTGGTGATCGCCGGCCGCTCGCGAAAGGTCGACGGCAAGACGGTCGGCTCGCGGGTGATCTTCAGCGGGCGGGCGATCCGCATCCCGATCTTCGAGCGCGTCTACCGGATGGACACGACGCTGATGCCGATCGCGATCGAATCGCGCAACGCCTACTCCAAGGGGGGGATTCCGCTCACGGTGCAGGCGATCGCGATGGTGAAGCTGTCGACCAACACCTCGTACGTCGGAAACGCCATCGAGCGCTTCCTCGACAAGCCTCGCCAGTACCTGCAGCAGGTGTCGCGGGAGACGCTCGAAGGGCACCTGCGCGGGGTGCTGGCGACCCTCACCCCGGAGGAGGTCAACGCCGACCGGCTCAAGTTCGCCGCGCGGCTCGGGGAGGAGGCAGAGGTCGACCTGCAGAAGCTCGGGCTCCACCTCGACACCCTCAAGGTCCAGCACATCGCCGACGACGTGAACTACCTGAACTCGCTCGGCCGGGAACAGATCGCCAACGTCCTGCGCGACGCGGAGATCGCCGAATCGAACGCCAAGGCGACGGCCGACCAGGCGGCGGCACAAGGAGACGCCGACGGCAAGATCGCCTCGGAGAAGGCGCAGCAGGCGATCCTGCGCAAGGAGAACGAGCTGCGGACTCTCCGCGCCGAGCTCGGCGCCCGCGCCCAGGCCGAGGTGGAGCGCGCCGAAGCGGCCGCCGACGAGGCGTTCGCCGTCGCCGAGCAGCAGCTCCAGGCGATCCGCGCCAACCTGGAGAAGATCCGACTCGAGTCGGACCTCGAGATCCCCGCCGAGGCGCGGCGGGTGGCGATGGAGCAGCTCGCCGCCGGCGAAGCGGCGCGGATCGCCGAAGAGGGGCGCGCCCGCGCCGAGGTCCTCGCCTGGCTCGCCGCGGTGTGGCGCAAGGCGGGTCCGCGCGCGTCGGAGATCTTCCTGATGCGGCAGCTCGACGACGTGCTGGCGCCGGTGGTCGGCGCGGTCAAGTCGGTGGAGGTCCACGATTCGGCGGTGGTCGACGCCGGCGACGGGCGCGCCTTCGCGTCGCTCGTCTCGTCGCGGCCGACGGCGGTGCTCGAGGTGCTGCGCCGGATCGGCGAGATGACCGGACTCGACCTGGGGAGCTTCTCGCGCGCGCCGTCGCGCGCCTCCGGACCTCCGCCGGGCGGCGTGCGGCAGGCCGGACGGGAGCACCCGCGATGAGCCCGCGCGCCGCGAACCCCTCGAAGGAGAGCCGACGATGAACCCGCAGAACTCGGTGGTGCTGATCGCCGTCCTCGGCGCGGTGTTGCTGATCTTCGGCATCGTGCTCCTGTCGATGCTGCGCAACCTCCTGTTCGTCTGCGGGCCGAACGAGCTCCTCATCTTCTCCGGCCGCCGCCGCCGCGCCGGCGATCGCGAGGTCGGCTACCGTCTGGTGAAGGGGGGCTGGTCGATCCGCCGGCCGCTGATCGAGCGGGTCGACCGGATCGACCTCACCAACATGACGATCAACGTCGAGGTGCGCGACGCCTTCTCGAGCGGCGGGATCCCGCTCACGGTGCAAGGGGTGGCCAACACCAAGATCGCCGGCGACGAGCCGCTGATCCACCCGGCGATCGAGCGCTTCCTGGGGAAGAACCGGGACGAGCTGACGAAGATCATCAAGGACACCCTCGAGGGGAACCTTCGCGGGATCCTCGCCAAGCTCACCCCCGAGCAGGTCAACGAGGACAAGCTCGCCTTCGCCCAGCACGTGGTGGAGGAGGCGGAGGACGACCTCCGCCGAATGGGGCTGGTGCTCGACACGCTCAAGATCCAGAACGTGACCGACGACGTCGGCTACCTCGACGCCATCGGCCGGCGGCGGTCGGCCGACCTGCAGATGCGCTCGATGGTGGCCGAGGCCAAAGCGCGGGCGCTCGCCGCGGTCCGCGCCGCCGAGAACCTGGAGGCGACCGAGCTGCAGCGGATCGACGTCGAAGCGCTGGTGGCCAAGGCCGAAGCGGCACGCAAGATCGCCGACGCCGAGACGAAGAAGGCGGCCCTGATCGCGGAGAAGAAGGCGACGGTGGCATCGATGGTGGCGCGCGCCCAGGCCGACATCCCGGTGCAGGAGGCGCGGCGCGAGCAGGTGCGGCTCAAGCTCGACGCCGACGTGGTGCGGCCGGCGGTGGCGAAGCGGACCGCGCTCGAAGCCGACGCGCGCGGCGCCGCCTCGGTCGTCACCGAGCAGGGGAAGGCGACGGTTCGGGCGCTCGACGAGTTCGTCACCGCCTGGGCGGCCAATGGCGACGCGGCGCGCGACGTGGTGATGATGGAGAAGCTCGCCGCGATCTCGAAGACGATCGCCGATACCGTCCGGGGGACCGCGATCGACCGGCTCGCGCTGCTGGACGACGAAGGGAGCGGCGGGGGCCTGCCGAAGATGATCGTGGAGACCCTGTCCCAGTTGAAGGCGGCGACGGGGGCCGACCCGGTGAAGAGATACATGGCGGATGGAGGCGGCGCCGCGCCGGCGACGCCCGCTCCGACGACCGTGCCGGCGAAGCGCGAACCGCCGGCTCCGCGGCCGACCTGAAAAATTGAAAATGGAAAATGGAAAACCGGCCAACCGGCGGGGAACCCATTGGCCGGTTTTCCATTCTCCCGGCCGAACCCATTGGCCGGTTTTCCATTTTCCATTTTCTTCAGTACCGGTGGAGCCAGCGGAACCGAGCTCGATTCAGACGCCCAAGCCGCTGGGCGCCCCGGTCTCGCCCTCCTGCCGCTTCTTCTCCTCCTCGGTCATCTCCGGCGCCCCCGCCTTCTTCGCCGCCGCGTCGACCGCGCCGTAGCTCTTCTTCAGGTTTCCGAGCAGCGTCCCCAGCGCCGCCGCGGCGTCGGCGGCGGGCTTCACCTTCTTTGCGCAGGCGGCGCTGGCGGCGATCGCCTCCTTCGCCTTGCCGGGCACCGGCTCCCCGATCTTCACCCCCCACGCGACGTGGAGAACGGCGGTGCGCAGGTCCCAGCGCGCCTTGGTGAGGCTCTCCTTCCCGGCGGCGTCGACCCCTTTGCTCGCGATCGCCTCGGAGCCCCTGGTGAGCGTGTCGCTCGTCCGCTGGATCTCTTTCACGCGGTCCAGCCCCGCCGGGGCGGACTCCATCGTCCAGCCCTTCACCGTTTCGCGCTGCTTCTCCGCCTCCTCTTTCCGACCCGCCGCTTCGTAGAGGCCGGTCAGCGACTTTCCGGCCGCGACGAGCGCGTCGAACGCCTTCTCGTCCATCTCCTTGCCGATCGACTCGACCCCCCGGTCGTCCGGACACTCGGCCGCCTCCGGCACCTTCGGCTTCTCCGGGATCTTTCCCGGCAGCTTGAACGGCCCGGCCGCCGCGAGCGTCGGAATCGCCACCACGAACGCCACCCAACCCACGATCGTCTTCATCGAGCCCTCCCCATGCGAGCCCGTATGCTATAAGCCGCGGTCGAGCTTTTGGAAGCAACAGGGGCACTGGTGGCCCCCCCGGGCTTCAAACCCGGTGACTCGGCCTAAAACACCGAGAGGTCGGTTCGATTCCGATTTGCTTCCGCCAGAACGCGCGGAGTCGGTACGCGCGACGGGTGTCGCCGTCGGGTCGTCGCGCGTGGACTATCGCGGCCGTCCCCCGCCACCCGGGGTTTGCGAGGCCGGAGCCGGTCCGGTCGCGGCGTTTCTCGGGAGGTCGTTCCCGGTCGGCGATTCCCGGTTGGAACCGCCGGTCACCCACGCGAGAAACGCCCGCCATCGCGATCCCGAGTCGTTCGTGCCCCGGTTCCGGGCGGCGACTCGTCCCAGTGGATCGACCCGAACGACCGGTGGCAGCGGGGCGAGATCGGGAAGGCGCTCCGTCGTGCCGCGGACGTCCGGGAGGGGGGGAAGCGGGGGCAAGCCGCCGCTCGTGCCATTGACCGGTGGCAGCGGCGCGATCGGCGGAAGCACCTGCGCGTCGACCGGCGCCGCGAGGAGTAGCGAAACGATCAGCAGCCTCTTCATGCGAACTTCCACCGAAAGCGAACCTCTCGCCGATTCGCAACAGCACGGAACGGGCCACGCGCAACGGCGCGGTCCGATTGGCCTTCCGACGCCGGAAGGCGGGGGTCGCGCCCTCCGCTGGGGGCTGGATGTCTCGCGGATACTCGACGAACCGCCGGGGCCGCCAAGGGTGGGATCTCGATGTCACAACGCCATTCGAGAGCGCTGCAACGACGCGACGTTACGCCGTGGCACTTCGGTTGCTTTGGAGGTCCCACGCGTGGAAGGCGCGCCGATCACCGACCGCCGCCACGCGTCGGAGGACCCATGCACCGCGGACGGATCGCTTCGCTCGTCGCACTTCTCTTCGTGCTCGCCACACACGCTGCGCACGCGGCCGACGGCGCGCTCTGTCCGCCTCCGGGCGATCCCCTCGCCGACCTGTGTCGGTCGCTCTCCGGCGTCTTCGACGCCGTCCCGGTCGAGGAGGACCGTTGCGTCGACACGCCGCTCGCGCGCAACAATCCGGCCCACTTCAAGGGGGAGTTCACCCTCGCCGGACCGTACACCCTGACGAGCGAGGCGCTCGCCGAGAAGTACAAGGGGGTCAAGCTCGGAAAGTTCGGCTCCACCGACGTCCAACTCCCGACCGGCGGCAGCAACAACGTCCGTGACATGCACTACGCGCTCGGAGACGGAAAGATCGGGATGCGGCTGCTCCCGGTCTCCGACGACTCGACCGTCATCGACCCCGACGGACGGGCCGTCCCCGGGCACCAGGTGATGGACGGCTTCCTGCGGGAGACGATGGGGATCGGACCGGACGCGCCGATCTTCTCGCTCATCGCCTACCTCCATCCCGAGGAGCACTCCGGGACGCTGGCGCAGCTCGCCAAGGAGACGGTGAAGACCGAGATGGGCGAGACGCACCTCGGCGCCTACATCGGGAACGGCGAGACGCGGAACTCGCCCGAGGGCTACCACAACCGCCGCTGGGGGAATCGCGGATACCCGGCCACGGTGCAGATCGTCTCGATGGAGGGGACCGACCAGGCGACGCTCAACCAGAACGGCCTGAACGCGCTCGAGATCCTGAACAAGGGGGTCAAGTTCCCGCCCGACTACAAGGAGGACCTCTACAAGACGGTCAACCTGAAAGAGACGTTGGCCTTCTACAAGGGATGGATCGAGGACGAGGAGCGTCTGCGCAACGATCCCGCGTGGGCGACCTACTGCGCCGAGCACCAGACGATCGTCACCAACGTGATGCTCAACGTCCCGCACAACGAGAAGGCGTTCCAGGAGATCTGGGGGGAGGGCGAAGGCAAGGCGCTCTTCGCCAAGGCCAAGCAGAAGTTCCGGGCGGCGACCGGACGCGACCTGGTCGAGACCGACTTCCAGCCGCTCTGGAAGAAGGAGGGGATCGCGAACCCGGCCGCCGAGGAGGCGATCGGCCGGGGCCTGGCCTGGGCGCCGCAGACGACGGCCGACATCGTGGTGAACTTCGTCGAGACCTACGCCTCGTGGCCCGACGTCGGAGCCGCGGCGAGCGCCTCGATGGTCGTCGGCTTCAAGGACGTGGTGAAGGATCGGATGGGGGTGACCGACGCCGCCTACCTCGCGCTGGCGACGCCGATCGTCAACAAGATGTTGATCGCAGAAGCGCTGACGCAGGACTTCCGCAACGCCGACTACGCCGAGTACGTGAAGAAGAAGACCGCCGAGCTCTACGTCGCGTTCGGCGGCAAGCCCGCCGACTTCGCCCCCGGCGGAACGGTGAATCCGCAGATCATGACTCTCGCGACCTCGATGACGACGGGGCTGCGCTCGCAGGGGGCGACGATCGTCGCCGAGAGCGGGCTGTGCAAGGACCAGGCGTGGGCCTGGATGCGCAAGGCGATCGCCCCCGAGCTCGCCGCCGCGCGCGCCACCGCGGTCAGCGATCCGACCAAGGTGCAGTTCTACTCGCCGCCGGCAGTGACCCACCGCATCGCGAGCGGGATGCACCCGCGCAACCCCAACGTCACGATCCGCGAGGTCGCGACGGCCGTGGACGGCGCCGAGCTCAAACTCAAGTCGGCGGCGTCCACGGGCTCGGTCTCGTCGGCTGGGCCGCGTTAGTAATAGAGCTCGCCGTTGAGGCAGAAGACGTTGCCGTCCATCCCGAGCGGCCCTTCCACCGCGGGCCAGTAGCCGCCGGCCATGATGCACATCTCGTCGTCGACCGACGGGCCGAATTCGATCGTCTCGTCGGACTCGTTCGTCCAGTGGCACGCGAAGCGGAATCCCTCCCCGGACGCCAGGCGCAGCGGCGCGTCGTCGGGGAAGGAGAGCTCGTACGGCTCGTGCCAGTCGGTGTTCTCGTAGAGACGCTCGACGTCGGTGCCGGCGCCCAGGTCGCGGCGGAAGATCTCGAAGCGGCTCCCGCGCTTGTGGGTGTGCGAACCGAGTCGGAAGACGTTCACCCCTTCCGGCACGGCGCAGGTGGTGTCGTGGGTGTAGAGCGGCGCCCCGTCGAAGCCCGCGCGCGGCGGGATCGAGAAGGCGGTGTCCATGTAGAAGAGGATCCCGGCGAACTGCTCGACGGTGCCGGGCTCGGCCGCGTCGAGTGTCACGTCGATCCTCGCCTCGATCGTCTGTTCGGAGGCGTTCGCGTAGTGCGCCTCGAGGATCAGCACCGTCCCCGCTTCGAGCCGGCGCGCGACGCCGGCCGGGAGCGTGTCCTCGTGGTCCGGCTCCTGCGCGCCGTAGAGGAACAGGCGCGGCGCCTCCATGTCGCAGTCCCCGAGCCCCTCCGGCGGCGGTTCCTGCCCCAGCGCCGACGACGCGTCCTTGTAGACGATCAGGTGATGGCTTCCCGGCGTCATCCGGCTCGACGTCTTCACCACGTCGAACGGAGCGTCGTTTCCGAGCCGCGTGACGAGACACTGCGTGCGCTCTTCGCCCGGACCGACCTCGAACGGCCCCATCTGGACGGTGATCGACCGGAGTGGCTCCGCCGGCTCGGGGGAAGGGGCGCAGGCGGCCACGGCGAACGGGACGAGGGGGAGGAGGAGAGAGGAGCGATTCATCGGGACACCCACCTTTCTGACTACTTTGGAAACTGAGTCACACGCGGAGCAAAAAAAGTCGGCCACCCGACCGAGCGTACGGGATTTTTACCCGTAAGATTCTCCGGCGGGCACCGCCCGGGAGCCGCCCCGAGCCGTCAAATTGACCGAAACGAATAATTGGTCATGTCCGCCGGCACGTCAAGGGGGAATATTCAGACCGCGGTAGGTGAGGCGACCG
>CAYJRR010000019.1:0-15773 GCA_964372275.1 uncultured bacterium | reverse complement strand
GCGACCGCGGTACCGGCCGCGGTCTCGACCCCTACCGCGCCTGAGCCGTTCGGGCGTCTTCCGGCGACACCACCGGGACGATCTTCAGCCTACCGTCGTCGGTGTAGGCGAGCCACGCCTCCCGGCCGACGCGCGCCAGGCGCGGGAATCCGGGGTCGTTGCCGATCGGCAGGTCGGCGATCGTCTGCGGCGGATCGACGGCGCCGTCGTGCCGCACTCGCCGCAGGCGGACCGCGAGCCCGGTATCGGTCCGGTCGACCCAGGAGACATACGCCGCCTCCCCGACCCACGCCACGTCGACGCGACCGGCCGGCTTCGTCTCGTCGACGCGCGTCGCCGGTCCGAACGTCTTTCCGCTGTCGGACGAGAAGGCCACCTCGACCCGCGGCGATTTGTTGGCCGCGGTGAACCAGGCGACGACGACATCGCGCCCGATGGCGTCGAGACCCGGCCCGTTCACCGGACAACCGTGGATCCGCCATCCGCCGCCGCCAACGGGTCGCGGATCCTCCCACGTCCGCCCGACCTCGCCCCCGGCGGCGTCAGGCGAATCGGGCCTCGCGCCACGGACCACGTGCGCATCGCGCACCTCGTCGGCGGCACGGTTGCGGAAGCTGACGATCGGCCCCTCTTCCGTGCGCCCGGCGTCGGTTCGGCAGCAGTCGCAGACCTGCGCGTCGAGCAGCGTCTCGTCCTTCGGAACGCCCCCCTCGACGACCGCGGCCCGCAACGTCGTCGGCCGCTTCTCCGCTCCGCCGAGCCAGGTGGCGATCAGCACCCCCTCGTGCTCGACCCAGGAGACGAATCCGTGCTCCACCGGCACGTCGTCTCGGTGGAGCCTCGACGGCTTGCTCCAGGACTTCCCCGCGTCGGTGGACCTCGCCACCATCACGTCGTGCCCGCCGTCCCTCCGCCGCACCATCCAATGCGCGACGAGCGATCCGTCGGTCACCGCCGCCACCCCCGGAACATCGGCATCGCTCAGGAACAGATTGTCGGCGGCGACGACGGTGCGCGGCCGCGTCCATCGGCCGCCGACGTAGCGCGAGAAACGAAAGCGGTCGTTCCCCTTCTCCGGATCCGGCTCGATCCAGCTCGCGACCAGCCCGGCGTCGAGCGACGTCAACCCGTAGGAGGTGACGCGCGCCGTCACCGGCGAGTGGCTCTCGCGTCCCGCGCGCCCCGCGCAGCCCGCGGCCAGAGCCGCGGCGATCGCCAAGGCGACAGGCCCGGGTCCCGGCCGGGCGGCGCTCACCCGCCCACCTCCGCTCCGAGCGGGAGATCGACCCCGGCCGCCGACTTGGCGATCTCGCGCACACGGGCGAACAGCTCGATCCCGCGCCCCCGGTCGTCGAGCCACCGCCCGTCGGACCCGCGATCGAAGTGCCACGCCTGATCGCGGAACGCCATCCAGATCTGCCGCACCGCCGGCTGCGGGCTGAGGATCAGGCGGTGCCCCCCCGCGAACACCACCGTCAGCGCCCCCTGGGAGAGCGACGACTCCGCCTGGTCGGGATCGACGTCACCGAACGACCGGTCGATCTCGGAAAAGATGCGCTCGACGTGGGAACGGTAGGTCTCTTCGTCCATCTCGAAACGTTCGTCGATCGGAACTCGCCGGCGCGCGTCGTCAGCGACGGTCCTCCGGCCGGATGTGGGTCCACTCCCCCTTCTGTCCGTAGGTCACGCCGTAGCGCTCCTTCATGAACGACTTGAAGTCGTCGACGGTGACCTTCTGCCAGTTCTGGAAGCAATCGGGATGTTCGGAGAGCAGCCAGTTCGCGTCCTGCGTGATCTCGAGCCCCGGCGCGCCGTTGACGATGAACATCGGAACGTCGCGGGTGTGCTCGCGCCACAGCTTCAGCTGCACCGACAGCTTGTCGTAGATCGCCTCGCCGATCGTCTTGTCGCCGTTGCCGATCGGGCCGAACTCCCCCTTCTCCGCGGCGGCCACCGCCTCGATCAGCTTGTTCCCCACCACGCCGTACGTCATCAGCAGACCGGAGAAGTCGGGGTAGGCGTTGTAGAGGGGCTCGAACTTCCCGGCCGGGGTGCGGCCGAGGAGGAGCCACTGGATCGCCTCCTTCCCCTCCACCCGCTTGACGAAGAAGTCGAGCTCGCGGTTCCGCTCCAGGAAGACGTTCGCCGAGATCACCCGCGGATTCCGGTCGTACTTCAGGTGCCCCCACGCCGGATCGTAGAAGATCCGCTCCGGGAAGTAGTCGTGCGTGACCCGGCCCAGGTCGGCGGCCCGCCCCGACGCGCCGAAGTCGGCGCAGACGTTCTCCACCGTCGGGAGGTTCTCGGCGAGGATGTAGCGCAGCCCGGGGAATCCGCCGGTGCGCGCGTACATCGTCCGCTCCGTCGGCCAGAAGACCCACGAGCCGTCGTCCCTCTTCACGATCTCGACCCAGTCCTCCTGGCAGAGGATCCCGGTCCGCTCCAGCGTCTCCGCCGCCTTCTCCTCGCTCTTCAGGTCGATGGCGTAGCGGCGCTTGAGCTCGTTGCGGCGGTAGCGCTCGTTGCGCTCGGCCCAGAACGATCCGGCGGTCGTCTTTCCCGTCCCGGTCGGACCGGTGAAGGTGGTCACCGTCCCGCGGCCGTTCAGCACCGCGCACCCGGCGTGCGCCGAGATGACGTCGACCTGGCTCATGATCGCCATCAGCGGCGACAGCACGCCGCGCGACTTCACCTCGCCGTGGTAGTCGGTGTTGCACGTGACGATGGTGATCGTCGACGGGAGGCTCTTGAGCGGCGCGAAGTAGAGCAGGTTCGACGAGGTGATCCCCTTCGTCGCCGGATCGTAGAACTGGCTCTTGGTGAGGTCGGTCGGGATCCCGATCTCGGACGGACTCGCCCCCTTCTCCGTAAGCCGCCCGAGGAACGCGGCGTGCGCCGCCTCGCTCGTCGGCATGCCGATCATCGAGAAGATCTGCACGTTGGGGAGCTTCTTCCCGGCGCGCTCGAACCGTTTCGCGATCTCGGCCGAGAGGACGCGGGTGTCGGGGTCCTCCGGGTCGAAGAAGTTGAGACGCGAGGTCCGGATCAGGTAGGTCGCGTTGCCGCGCACCTCGTAGGAGATCCCGGCGCAGACGAAGGTCGAGGTCTGCGTCGCCTTCCCCTCCACGATCTCCAGGGCCCGCATCCAGGCCCTCGCCTCCCTCTTGTCCGCCTCGTGCGACGCGAGATCGAGCCGCGTCACGAGGTTCTTGCAGCGGCCGGCGATGATCGTGGTGGCGGCGCCGCGCACCGGTCCGACGGTCGGATCGGCGGCGCGCGCAGGATCGAGCCGGAGGAGCACCTCGCCCCGGTCGTTGGTCCCGATCTCCTCGATCCCCGGCTTGTGTTTCAACCAGAGTCCGTGGTCGGCGACCAGCACCCCGAGCGGCGTCTCCAGTCCGTCCGCCGCCGCCGCATCCTCTTTCGAGATTCGGCCGAGCTCGACGGGCAGCAGGTAGGCGGCGATCTCCCGGCTCATGTCCCCGGCGAATAGGCGCACCCGCCGGCCCACGTCGAGCAGCGGGATCTGCGCCTGGCGGAGCTTCTCCAAGTCGACCGCCGTCTCGTCGGCGAGGATCAACCGCCCCTTGCGGTCGCGGACGATTCCGGGGACGACGCCGTCGTTCGTCTTCGCCGAGAGCGCCTTCGAGGTGAGGAACGACTCGAGCTGGACGGTGATCGCGCCCTGCGGCATCGACGTGGGCTCCTGTTTCGCTTTCGGGCTCTTGGCTTGCGCGGTCGACTTCGGTTCGAGTCCGGAACGCGGGAGAGTATCCACGGCCACCTGCCCTTTCAAGCGCGCGGGGTCACGATTCGCGCGAAGAGCGCCTCTCCACGCGCGGCGGCGTGATACCACGGAGTGGGGCATCCGGCTACCCGCTTCCGCCGGCATCCGCCGGCGGCGGGGTATGCGCTACATGCAGATCTCCTTGAGCTTCTTGGGCGCCGGCACCTGGCTGCACGGGACTCCTTCGATCACGCGCACCGCCTCCAGGGCCCAGACGGCGAGGTCGTTCTCCTTCTGCCGTTCGGCCAGCTTCTTGAGCATCGGTACGAACGCCTTGTCCTTCACCTGCACCGCCGCCAGGATCGGAAAGTAGCCCCCCTTCGGGCTGGGGATCTCGTCGAAGCGGCGCTGGATCGCGGCGATCGCCCGTCTCTTGTCGCGGGCGTAGAGGTCCTTGAAGGCGGCAATCCCTCGCTCGCGGGCCTCGCAGTCGAGGAGCCGATCGCCGCTCGGATTCACCCAGCAGCCGATCGGCCCCGGGGCGTCGGAGATCGCCTTCTCCAGCGTCGCCGCGTCCTCGGGCGGCTTCGCGACGGAGCCGCCGCTCTGTGCCCGGGCCTCCACACCCGCCGACGCCGCCACGATCGTCAACGCCACCGCGAACGCCCTCATGCGCATCCTCCTGCCGCCCCTTCCGGCCACCCTCACGGACGGTAACACGAGGGGGTTTGTTTTGGGCCCCGTCCGGCGCCCCCCCTCCTACAAGAATTCTTCTCGCGGAATCACCGGTTGCATCGGCCGCGGGCGTCGTCGTACACTTTGTAATCACGAGCGTTTTTCGCGTCTCCGGAGGCGTTCCGACTTCTCCATGGCCGATCTCCAGCCTCCGCAGGATCCACTGACCGGCGGCACATGGCGCCTGAAGCAGATCGGGCTCGCCAAGCTTCTGCACAACCTCGCGATCTCCGACCGGACCGGAACGCTGGTGCTCAAGCGCGGCGAGGTCTCGAAGTCGATCTATTTCAAGAACGGCTGCGTGATGTTCGCGGAGAGCAACCTCGCCACCGATCGGCTCGGCGAGGTGCTCTGCCGGCGCGGCGAGATCACACGCACCCAGCTGTCCGAATGCCTCGCCGAAGCGAAGAAGTCGGGGAAGATGCTCGGCGCCGTCCTGGTGGAGCGAGGGGTTCTCCGCACCGACCGCCTCCTGCCCGCGATCGAGGTGCAGGTGCGCGAGATCGTTCTCGGCGCGTTCGGCTGGGACGACGGAGACTATCTCTTTTCGAAAGAGTTCTTCGGGAACGCGCAGCAGCTGCTCGACCTGAAGATCAAGACCGCCGACCTGATCCTCGAAGGGGTGCGGCGGACCTATTCGATCAACCAGTGCACCAAGATCCTGGGGGACACGGCGCGTCCGCCGCGTCTGTCGGCCGAGAGCGGATACCTGTCGCAGGACCTGACGATCAACTTCGAGACCTCGAAGGTCCTGAACAAGATCGACGGCACGCGGAGGATCCCGGAGATCGTGCAGGAGACGGGGCTCACCGAGCTGGCCGTGCTCCAGATCCTGGCGGGGCTGGCACACCTGAAGATCGTCGACGTCGACGGTCTGTCGGTCGGCCCCGCGGCGGCGCCGCTGCAAGGGTCGGCGGCCGGCGCGGGCGGCGACGCCAACGTCCAGGACGTGCGCGTCCGCGCGGCGCGTGTCGAAGAGATGCGGGCCCACGACGAGGTGACGCAGCTGCTCGACCGGCTTCCGCCGCTGGTCTCGATGCTCTCCTACGACCCGAACACGCCATCGTCGGCGGCGACGCAGACCGCCGGTCCGAACGGCGAGGCGATCGGGCGGGCCTTCGGCGGCGGGCGGCGGATCCTGGACGTCCTCCAGGAGCGCAACTACACCCTCGACCTGGTGCGCGCGGTGTCGGCGCTCTACACCGCCGGGCTCCTGAAGCAGGTCGCGAACGGCGCGGCCGCGCCGGGGTCGGCCGGGTGGATCCCGATGGGCGGACCGAAGACGGCCCCCGCCGGACCGTCGTGGCAGGTGGCGGCCGCCGGAGGCGCCCCGTCGGGGGGACCGGGCGGTCTGCCCTCGGCGTCGACCGCGAGCTCTCCGTTCGGCGCGCCCGGCGCACCGGCGCCGGCGGCATCGCCGCAGGCGATCGTCCCGCCGACCCCGGGGGCCGCGGCCGCGTTCGGCGCACCGGCGGGTGCCTCCCCCGCGCCGTTCGGAGCGCCGGCGGGCTCCGCCCCGACTCCGTTCGGCGCGCCCGCCGCCTCGGGTGGTTCGCCGTTCGGCATGCCGTCGGCGTCCCCCGCCGCGACGACGACGCCGCCGTCGGCCACGCCGGGGGCCGCTCTCTTCGGATCGCCGGCGCCGTCCCCTGCGGCGGTGTCCGCGCCGACCGGTCCGCCGACCGGTCCGACGATCGCCTTCGACGCGCCTCCGCCGAGCGACACCTTCCCGGGGGCCGCCTTCCCGGCCGCGAAGGAGGAGCCGGCGTCCGGCGGCGCCGCCTTCCCTGCGACGCGGACGCCGACGTGGGGAGAGACCGACTCCAAGCCCACTCCGGCTCCGCCGCCATGGGCGGGGGGCGCACCGGCGGGAAGCTCCGGGCCGGCCACCGGCGGATGGGGCTCGCCGAGCGCCGGTGGCGCCGGTTGGGGCGCTCCGGCCGGAGCGCCGAACGCGCCGGCCAAGCCGGCCGCCGGAGGCTGGAACAGCCCGGCCGGTCCGGCAGCGGGCGGGGCGCCACCGTGGAAGGCGGGCGTCCCGGGTGGTCCGGTCGCGTCGACCCCGTGGGGCGGACCGCAATCGTCGGGATCGACCTCGTCCGAACCGTCGGGACGCGCGTCGGCGGGGCCCGATCCGAGCTCCGCGGCGACGATGCCCCCCTCGGCCCTCGCGGAGGCGGCGATCGCCACGCCGGCCGCCTCGCGCGGGGGCGGCCTCAAGTGGGCGATCGGCGGCGTCCTGCTCATCGCCGCCCTCGGCGGCGGCGCGTACATCGCCTTGCCGATGCTCCAGCCGAAGCCGGCCCCTTCGCCGGAGCCGACCGCGAAGGCGCGGGCGACGGCTCCGCCCACCGCCCTGGCGATGGCGAGCCCCGCCGCGACGACGAGCCCGGCGGCGGTGGCGAGCCCCGACGGAGCCGTCGCCGCCTCGAGCCCCGTGCCGGCGGATCCGACCGCCTCCCCAAGCGCGGCCGCCACCTCGACGGCGTCGAAGGCGACGCCCACCCCCAAGGCGACCCCGAAGCCGACGCCGACCCCCAAGCCGACACCGACGCCGAAGCCGACGCCGAAGAAGGACGATGCGGGCAAGACGAAGGCGGCGGAGCTGGTCAAACAGGGGAACGACGCGCTGAACCAGAACAACGGCGCCAAGGCGCTCAAGCTGTTCCAACAGGCGGCGGCGTCCGACGCGTCGAACGCCGACGCCTACCTGGGACTCGGGACCGCCTACATGACGATCGGCGACAATGCGAAGGCGAAGGCGGCGTTCAAGAAGTTCCTCGACATGGCGCCCGGACATCCGTTCGCCGCGCAGACGAAGCAGATCCTGCAGAGCTTGTAGGGAGCCACGGAGGAGGGACCTCACGATGCGACGAACGAGCCCATCCGCCAGACGCCGGTCGACCCACCGCGCGATTTTCACGCTCGCGCTGGGGCTTGCGCTCGCGCCGGTCGCGGCGCCGGGCTCCTCCAACCTCACCCAGGGCGATTGGGTGAAGCTCCTGGTGCAGCGTCTCGGGCTCACGCGGCAGTTCCGCAGTTTGTCGGCGGAGGACGCCATCGCCCTGTTCAGCTCCCGCGTCACGCCGACGTCGGAGACGACGCCCGAACCGAAGCTGGTCAACGACATGGACGGCCAGAAGACCTGGCGGTTCGACCTGGTCCTTCCGAAGTCGTCGATCTACGTGGTGGCGGCGCGGCCGCGCCGCCCGTCGTTCGTACGCGTCGACGACCAGTCGGCCGTCCTCGTCTCCCGCCATCGGGCGGGCGCGGCAAAGGACGTCGGCCGCTATCCGATGCTGGAGGGGCCGCACTCGATCGCGGCGACGGTCGCGGCCGATCTCCCGGCGCCGACGATCTCACTGGTGACCGGTTGCCACTACATCGCGCCGGCCAGCGGATGGTCGGCGGGGGCCGAGCTCTCGTTCGGAACGATGGCCCGCACGCTGGTGCGCGCCATCCGGCAGGACGGGCGACTTCCGGCGGCGGAGGCGCTGCCGCCCGTGGCGATCGCCTGGGACCGCATTCCGCTGACGGCGCCGGTCGACGGGATCTACACCCTGGAGGCGAACGGCGTTCCGAAAGACGTGACCTTCCGCATCGACGGCTGCGAGGAGAACGGCGTCGGGTCCAAGCGTGCCGAAGGGTGGAGGGAGGGGACGACGACGTTCCTCAAGGCCGGGCGGCACGTCGTCTCGGTCTTCGGCGTCGACCCGGTCGATCTCGGCGGTCGGGTGCGCCTGGTGCGCCGCGATTCGAGCGACGGGGAGTACCTCGCGGTGTTGAAGAAGCTGGGCGTCCCGGTGGAAAAGATGGCCAACGCCGTCGGCGGCGCCGGGCGCGCCCGCACCGGAAGCGTGTCTTCGGCGGCGTCCGCGGCGGAAGCGGAACCGCTCGCCGAGTACGCCGGCCTCCCGGTGACGATGGACCTGGCGGTCGGCGCGCTCGACCTGTTGCAGCCCCACCTCGACCGCACCACCACGGCGCCGCCCCTCAAGATCCGGGCGCCGTTCGATCGACCGGCGAACCAACGTCACGCGCCGTCCGCCGCGGACGGCCCGACGGAGGGGACGTTCGCGTTGGGAATCAGCGAATCGGTCCTCGACCGAGAATCGTCCCGGCGTCCGACCGCCGACGTCGCCGACCCCACGACGCCGCCGACGAGCTTCTTCTCGCCGGTCGCGACCGCCTCGGTCGAACGCGATCTGCGAGGGGACTGCGAGCGCCAGCACGCCTCGCTGATGCTGGCGCCGCCCGACCGGCGGCGGCGCATCCGGACGGTGGCCGTCCTCTCCGACGGCGGCGCGATGAAGGGCGACGCGTCGAAGGAGCGGATGGCCGAGGAGAAGATCCACACCGCGCTGGCCTTCGCCGGGGTGACCGCCGTCTCGTCCAGGTCGCTCGAGGCCGCCATCGACGCGTGGAACAAGCGGCATCCGGACAAGTCGGTCTCCGCGTCGGGCGGCGCCTACGACGAGGAGACGGCGCTCGGGATCGCTTCCCTCCTCTCCCCGCCGGTCGACGCCGTCCTCCTCGTGCATCTCTACGACAGCGGCTCGATCACCGAAGCGTCGGGCAGCTTTACCGTGATCGACGTCAACGGCCCTCCGGGCGCGGCACGCCTGCTCGTCAACGGCACGGGGGCGCAGTGCGACCAGACGTCGGTGCGGGCCCTCGGCGGGCTCGCCGAACAGATCGCGAAGACCCTCGGCCCCGGAGCGCAACGTTGAACGCCCTACGACCTCGATCTCCGACCCCTCTCCTGTTCTCGGCTTCGCTGATCCTCGCCACCGGTTGCGCGGCGGGGCGCGTGCGCGACGTCGCGACCTCGCCGCGCCAGATCCACGAAGTGGCATGTCTGGCGGTCCTCCCCTTCGAGAACCTCTCCACCACCCCCGGCGCCGGCGAAGCGATGGCCGACCTGGTCGCGCTCGGCATGGTGCGGAACGAGTCGTTCTACGTGCGGGAACGGACCGATACGCTGCGGGTCATGCAGGGGATGGGGGTGTCGGCGGCGGAGGTCGACGCGTCGTCGGCGCGCGCGGCCGGCGGGGCGCTCGGCGTTCAAGCCGTCCTGACCGGAACCGTCACCGAATACGAGCTTCGCCCCCCGCGGTTCTCCCGGCGCGGCGCGTTCCCCACCTTCAGCGTGACGCTGCGTCTGGTCGGCGTCGAGGCGGGGGACCTGCTCTGGATCGCCACCTACAACGGCACCCCCGGATCGATCGTCAGCGCCTCGGGGCGGCCCCTCCTCTCCGCCGCCGAAGACGTCGCCGAGTACTTCGTCGCCGCTCTTCGCTCGAAGGTGGGCAGCCGCCGGCTGCCCGGGCGGCCGTGCTGGGAACTGGGAGGAACGCCCGCGATCCCGACGGTCGAGCCGACGCCGCCGCCGCCGCTCGTCGTCGGCCTTCCGCCGGCCACGCCACCGCCCGTTCCGACGCCGCTCCTCCCGACGGTCGCCGCACCGCTGGTGCCAGGGGCCGCGCTCAAACCGGCGCAGCGGGCGCTCCTGGCGAAGATGCAGGCGAACGAGCGCTTCAGCCTCGACGGCGTCGTCTTCCAGGGTCAGTCGACCTCCGTGCCGGCGACGGCCAAGAAGGCGCTGGCCGACCTGGCGGCGGTGCTCGACGCGCACCCCGAAGTGAAGCTTCGGGTGGAAGCGCACCTCGATCCGACCGATCCCAACCCGGTTCCGACCTCGCAGAAGCAGGCCGATGCGATCGTGGCGGAGTTGAAATCGCTCGGGGTGTCGAAGGACGCCGTCGAGGCCAAGGGGATGGGCGGGTCGAAGTCGATCTTCCCCTCCTTCGTCGAAGCGATGAAGGCGAAGAACCGGCGGGTCGAGTTCCTGGTGCTGACCGCGGCCAAGGCCGACGTCGCCGCGGCGCCGGCGCGCGTCAAGGTCCTCGCGGCGCAAGGGACCGAGGTCCAGGCGGTGCGGCTCGCGAACGCGCTCAAGCAGGGCGGGACGAACGTGACCAAGATCGCCGCCATCGCCGAGACCCGCAAGGCGACGAATCTCTTCTTCACCTCCGCCTTCGCCGAGGAGGCCAGGAGGCTGGCGCAGTCGATCGCCGTACCGGGCGGCGCCTCGCTCCAGGAGACGAACGGGCTCGGGTCCGACGTGGACATCGTGATCGTGGTCGGCAGCGACGTCGAGGGGACGAACTAGACCGACATGCCCGCCCGTTCGAGATCGGCCTCCCTCCCCCTCCTCCTCGGCGCTACGCTCGTGGGCCCCGTCTTCGCTCCGGTGCGCGCCCGCGCCGCGGGCGATCTCGGCGCCGAGGTGTCGACGCAGGCGCAGTACAGCAGCAACGTCAACGGCGCCGTGGGGAACGCGGCCGAGGCCGACACGATCCTCACCGTCAGTCCGACCGTCTCCGGATCGCTCGAGACGCGGGGTCTCCAGACGTCGCTGCGCTACTCGCTCTTCTACTTTCAGTACCAGAAGGCGAAGGAGCAGGACCGACTCCTCCACGACCTCGCCGCCCGGATGGCGGTGATCTGGTGGGAGAACGTCGACCTGGAGGTGAACGAACATCTGATGCCGCGCCCGCTGCAGTCGAGCCGTCCGACCGACGACCCCGCCAACAACGTGCAGGGGAACCGCCTCTCGGGCCGCGTCGGCCTGCGCACCCGCCTCGGCCAACGCACCGGCTTCGGCGTCGGCTACGACGCCGAGCGCGTCGACTATTTCAAACTGCGTCCCGACGATCCCGACCCGGAGACGATGCAGGACTACCTGTCCTTCGGCCCCAGTGCGCGGTTCGGTCACGAGATCACCGCGCGGATGCAACTCTCGCTGAGCTACGGCTACCGCACCCACCTCTACGACGAGAAGGCGGCCGCCCCGGAGATTTCGCGCCTCGAAGGGCACCAGGCGATGGTGGGGCTCGGGTACGAGGCGGGGGAGTGGCTGTCGGTCCAGGCGAACGTCGGGGGGCAGCGCGTCACCAACGACGCCGGCGAGACGAACGACGGCGCGAGCGTCGAGCTGTCGACGCGCTCCCGCGGCGCCCTGGTGACCTGGGGGGTGAGCGCGCAGAACCGCCTGACCCTCGACGTGACCGGCCAGCCGGTGGAGGCCCAGACCGTCGCGGCCGATCTGTCGGTGGCACCGCTCGACTGGTGGAACGTCGGGTTGCGCGCCACCTACGGAGCGCAGGCGTCACTGTTCGAACGGTCGTCGATCGATGCGGCCCTTCCGCGGGTCGACAACCGCTACGTGCAGGCCGACCTGTCGTTCGGCTACCGCTTCTCGATCGGCCTGCTGGAGATCACCGCGGGTCGTTACCAGACGCTGCCCGAAGACGACGCCGAAGCGATCGAGGTGAACCGGGCGGCGCTTCGGCTCGGAGGCAGCTTCTGACCGCGGCGCGGGCCGTCCTGGCGTGGGCCGCGGCGATCGCCGGGTTCACCGCGTCGGGCGACGCGCGGGCCGCCTACCGCCTCGGCCCCGGCGACGTCCTGGAGATCGTCGTCCTGCCCGAGACCGCGTCGCTCTCCGGCAA
Organism: uncultured bacterium; assembly: GCA_964372275.1. GTDB lineage: Bacteria > CAYJRR01 > CAYJRR01 > CAYJRR01 > CAYJRR01 > CAYJRR01. The sequence goes on along the minus strand of CAYJRR010000019.1, from coordinate 3,797 downwards.
GTACGGCGTCGACGACGAGGGGAAGATCTCGCTCGACCTGGTCGGGAAGATCCCCGTCGCGGGGCTTTCGACCGACGCCGTCGACGATCTCCTGACCGAGCGTCTCAAGACCTTCCTCAAGTCGCCGCAGGTCCGGATCTCGGTCGCCGACTTCCAGAGCCAGAAGGTCTACGTGCTGGGGGCGATGGCACGGCCCGGGACCTACGTGCTGCGCGGCGACCGCCGCCTGTTCGACGTCCTGATGGAGGCCGGCGGCGCGACCGCCTCGTCGATCGGACAGGTGGTGCTGATCCAGCAGGGCCGCGCCGACGAGACCCCTTCGCCGGAGCCGATGGTCCTGTCGATGGAACGGCTGCTCGCGGCGGGGCACGGGGACGCCGCCAATCCGCCGCTGACCACGGGCGACATCATCTTCGTGCCCGGTGCCGAGAAGGCCACCGACGGCGCCGTGGTCGAGGGCCAGGAGAGGAGCGTGACGATCGTCGGCGAGGTGGCGCGACCGGGGATCTTCCGGCTGGGCGAAGGGGGATCGGCCCTCTCCGCGGTCCTGGCGGCCGGGGGGTTGACGAAGTTCGCCGCCCCCAACCGGGCCAAGGTGATCCGCTCCCGCGACGGTCGCCGGTCGACGATGCCGTTGGAGCTGGGATCGATCCTCAAGGACGGCGACAAGAAGAAGGACGTGCTGCTCGAGCCCGGGGACATGATCATCGTCCCGACGAGGATCTTTTGAGGTCTCCGTGAATTCGCTGACGCTGGGTCTCAACGAGCCGTTCCGGGCGCTGGCGGCAAAGGAGGCGCTGCTCGTCCTGCGCAAGCGCTGGCGGCGGGTCGTCGCGTCCGGATTCGCCGGGGTGGCGGTTGCGGCGATCTACACCTTTTCGCGACCGCCGACCTACGAGGCGTCGACGCTGGTCGAGATCCAGGCGCCGTTCAGCCACCTCGACTCGCGTTCGCCGTTCCAGCAGCGGACCAAGGACGAGACCAACGTCGGCGCCCACATCGAGTTGATCCAGACCGACCGTGTGCTCAACGCCGCGGCGGTGGCGCTCGACCTCCCGTCGAGGGTCGAGGCGCTGCGGATGGTGCGCCCCCCCGCGCCGGTCGCCGCCGACGCGACGACCCTCGGGCTCGCCGGCGGCCCTGGAGCCGCCGTCGCCGGCTCGTCGTTCGGGCCTGCGGCCGCCGATTCGCCGGCGTCCGTCGCCGGCAGCCCGTCGGCGCGCACGGCGGCGAGTCCCCTCACCCGGTGGCTGCGCGAGCAGATCCGCGTCGAAGGGGTGCACGGCGCCTCGATGATCCGGATCACCGCGCGGGCCTCGACCCCCGAGCTGGCGCGCGACATCGCCAACACCCTTTCCGAGGTCTACGCCCGGAGCGACCTTCAGATGCGGGTGGAGAGCCAGATCCGCCAGCTCTCCTGGCTCAACGAGCAGCTCGCCGGGATCAAGTCGCAAGTCGAGAACGGCGACCTCGCGCTGCTCCAGTACATCGAGACGGCGAACATCGGCCTGCTGTCCGGCGGTTCCGGCGATGCGTCGGAAGCGCTCAACCCGACCGCCACCAACACCCTCACCTCGCTGGAGGCCGACCTCTCCCAGAAGGAGCTGGCGCTCGCGCTGGCGCGGCTCGACCTGACCGCCAAACATCCGCGCATGGAGAGGCTGGAGGAGGAGGTCAAGATCCTCCGCGCGCAGATCGGCCACGAACGGAGGCGGGTCACCGAGGAGAACAAGAAGCGGATCCGCTACGGGATGCTGCTGCGCGATGCGGAGCTCAACCGCGAGCTGTTCAACCTGCTGCTCAAGGAGCTCAAGGAGAAGAACCTCTTCGCCGACGACCGCCGCAGCCGCATCGAGGTGCTCGAGGTGGCGACCCTGCCCGACGCCCGTCGTCCGATCTCCCCCAAGCCGCCCCGCGACCTGGCCCTGGGGTTCGCCGCCGGACTGCTCCTGGCGATCGGCCTCACGCTGGTGCAGGAGACGCTCGATCAGACGGTCCGCTCCGAGGAGGAGGTGGAGAAGCTGCTCAACCTGCCGGTGCTCGGCGTCGTGCGGAAGATCTCGCGCGAAGCGCAGGCCCAGGTCTCGGCGAAGGAGTCGGCCGACCGTGGGGCGATCGGCGCGCGGACCGTCGAAGCGTTCCGGAGCCTGCGCACGAACCTCATCTACTCGAGGCCCGAGGACCAGAGCCGCGTCATCCTCGTCACCAGCACCACGCCCCAGGAGGGGAAGACGACCGTCTCCACCAACCTCGCCATGGTGATGGCGGAGGCCGGAGAGAAGGTGCTTCTGATCGACGCCGACCTGCGGCGCCCGGCGGTCCACGAGCGGCTGAACCTGCGCCGCGTCCCGGGCGTCACCAACCTCCTGATCGAGAAGGTCGGGACCGCGAGCGACTACACCGTGTCGGTGCCGGCCCATCCGAACCTGCACGTCCTGACCGCCGGCGCCTTCGCCCCCAACCCGACGAGCCTCTTCGAGTCGGCGCGGATGAAGGAGCTGCTCGCGCACTGGCGCACCCAGTACGACCGGATCCTGATCGATTCGCCGCCGCAGCTCCCGGTCGCCGACGCGACGATCCTGGGACCGATGGTCGACGGCGTGCTGATGGTGATCTCCGCCGGGGCGGTGGAAGGGCAGCGTGCCCGGCTCTCGTGCCGCCAGCTCGAAGCGGCCGGCGCGAAGTTCTTCGGCGTGGTGCTCAACCAGAAGTTGAGCTCCCGCATGCACTACGAGTACGGCTACTACTACTACGACTACGACTACTCGTACAAGCCGAAGACCGACGGCACCGAGCCCGTGGCCGCGGAATCCGAACGCCGCGCCGACGAGGGACGGCCGGCATAATCCGTGACCGGCTCGGCCCGGAACGTGTCACGAGGATGGCCGCACGCCCGAACGATGGCGTCCGCGGCCCCGGCGGCGGCGATGGCGCTGCTGTACGCGATGAACGGCGTCGGAAGCCCGGGGTCGAAGTCGGCCTCGCTCCTCCTCGTCACCGCGCTCGCGCTTCCGCTCCTGGTGCGGGTCGCGGCCGGCCGGGAGCGGTTCGTGTCGCTGGGCCGGCTCGACGCCGCGGCGGCGGCCGCCATCGCGTTCTACGCCGCGAGCGGTGCCTGGGCGGTCTCGTCCGCCGCGGTGCCGGGGGCCGTGGGGACCGCGCTCCTGGCGTGGGTCGTCTTCCGGGTGGCCGCCGAAGCGGCCGCGACCCCCAAGGGGGTGCAGGCGCAGGCGGCGCTGCTCGTCTGGCTCGCCGGCTCGATCGCGCTGGTCGCGGTCGTCGTCTGCCTGGCGGCGGGGGGCCCCGGGAACGCCTTCGCCGCCTTTCCGCTGGCCAACCGCAACCACTTCGCGTTGGCGGTGACGATGGCCCTTCCGCTATCGCTCGCACTCGCCCTCTTCGATCCGAAGGTCGAGCCCCGCACGTGGATCCCACCGTCGACGCTGCGCGCCCTGGCGACCGTCCTGGGGGTCGGCATCGCCTTCAGCGTCTCCCGCGCCGGCATCGCGGTGGCGCTGGTCGGCGCGGCCGCATCGGCGGGGCTCCTGGCAAAGGGCATGCGGCGCCGCCAACTCCTCGGGCTGACCGCGGTGCTGGCCGTCGTCGGAACCGCGGCCGCCACCGCGCTGGGACCTCTGGCCCGGCGCGTCGTCGGCGGCCTCCTCCGGATGAGCGTCGACGAGCGGCTCGCGATCGTGCGCGGGGCTTGGCGGTCCTTCCTCGAGCATCCGATCGCCGGGGCCGGCGCCGGCGCGTTCGCCGATCTGTTTCCGGCGCATCGAACACCGTCGGTCCCG
>CAYJRR010000018.1:4043-47411 GCA_964372275.1 uncultured bacterium | reverse complement strand
GTCGGATGCAGCACGTTCGATCCGTCCGCCGGCAGTCAGATCACGCACGGAACCGCGACCGCCGGGGTGCAGGTGCGATTCGGAGAGCGCGCCGACCTCGCGGGGCCGCCGAGGCGCGAGCGTCCGCTCGATCGGCTTTCGACGCCGATCCTCCTCCCCGATCCCGCGAGCGTGACCGCGCGCGTGGTGCACCCGCGCGTCGTCTCCCGGCCGATCCCGTCGTTCATGGGCTCGGTCAACTCCCCGCAACCGGCGACCTCGTTCCAGGCGCTCGACGACATCGACGTTCGGATCCCGCCCGACACGCACGGCGCCGTCGGACCGAACCACGTGATGACGGTGCTCAACTCCGAGGTCCGGATCCAGAGTCGGACCGGTTCCTCGATGAGCCGGACGACCCTCAACGGATTCTGGTCGTCCGTTGCAACCGCGGCGTTCGATCCCAAGGTCCTCTACGACCCTTTCGGCCAGCGCTGGATCTTCACCGCGTGCGATGCGGCGCGCTCCGCCAACTCGGCGGTTCTGATCGGCGTCTCGCAGACGACCGATCCGACCGGAACGTGGAACCTCTTCAAGGTCGACGCCGATTCCGGCAACGTCGCCTGGGCCGACTACCCCAGCCTCGGCTTCAACAAGGACTGGATCGTGGTGAACATGAACATGTTCGCCGTCTCCAACGACGCCTTCCAAGGGGCCGCCTTCTGGGTCTTCAAGAAGGCCGACCTCTACGCCAACGTCGGTGCCACGCACACGCGCATCTACAACACCACGATCGGAGGGACGATCGTCCCGGCGATCACCTACGACAACACCCTCGACAAGATCTACCTTGCGCAGACCTACAACGGGAATTCGAGCGGCCAGGGCTACCATCGACTCTTCACCATCTCGGGCGCGGTCGGCAGCGAGACGCTGACCGCCGGCGGGTTCCTCGTTCACGCCGACGAGTGGAGCGACTACCCCGGGAGCGCCGACTTCGCGCCGCAGATGGGTTCGTCGCGAAAGATCCAGAACAACGACTCGCGCACCCAGAACCTGGTCTACCGGAACGGGAAGCTCTGGTTCGCCCACACCGTCTTCCTCCCGGCATCGGCCCCCACCCGAAGCGCCGTGCAGTGGGTCCAGGCGACACCGGCTGCGAACATTGCCGACGGCGGCACCGTGAACCAGTTCGGTCGTATCGACGACGGCACCGGGAACCTCTTCTACGCCTTCCCGGCGATCGCGGTGAACCGGTTGGACGACGCGTTGGTCGGATACACCCGCTTCGGTGCGGGGCAGTTCCCCAGCGCCAACTACGCGTTTCGCGCCGGTAGCGACGCGGCGAGCACGATGCGCGGCGAGGTCACGCTGAAGGGCGGCGAGGCCAAGTACGACAAGGACTACGGCTCCGGGCGCAACCGATGGGGGGACTACAGCAGCGCCGTCGTCGATCCGACGAACGACGTCGACCTGTGGACGGTGCTGGAGTACGCCGCGGCGCCGAGCAGTGGAATCGACCGGTGGGGGACCTGGTGGGGGCGCGTGACGCTGTCGAATCGGCCGCCGACGCTCGATCCGGTCGAGGACGTCGTCTTCGGACGCGATGCCGGTCCGCAGACCCTGCCGCTGACTGGCATCACCGCCGGAGGGGAGTCCGGCCAAACGGTGTCGATCACCGCTTCCGCCAGCAGCTCCACGATCGTGCAGAGCCTGTCGGTCGACGCCGTCAGCGGGTCGACCTCGACGCTTCGGTTCACCCCCGCCTCGAACGAGAGCGGCTCGGCGACGATCAGCCTGACCCTGGTCGACAACGGTGGAACGGCCGACGGCGGACAGAACACCACCGTCGCCAGCTTCCAGGTGGTGGTCGACGAGCCCCCGGTCGGGAAAGAGGACGAATACGACTACGAGGCCGGATCCGAGCTGTCGGTCGACGAGGAGGACGGGGTTCTTGCCAACGACCTCGACACCGACGACGACGTCGACGAGCTCCGTGCCCTGCTGGTCGACGACGTCAACAACGGCACGCTCGAGCTTGACGACGACGGCTCGTTCACCTACACGCCCGACGAAGGGTTCGACGGCGTCGAGACGTTCGAGTACCAGGTGTCCGACGGGTTCGTCACCTCCGATCCCGTGACCGTGACGCTGTCGGTCGCGAAGGAGAAGGAGTCGAAGGGCCTGTTCGGGTGCCGCGCCGCGCTGGCGCGGCCGGGGGCGGTGACCGCGAGAGGGACGCTCGCCGCGATCCTCGCCGGCATCTCGCTCGCCGCGATGCGGTCGCGCCGCCGCCATCGTTAGCGAGTTTTTTCGGGGCGCGGATCGGCTTGGCGGCGCGAAGGAACGACTCGCCCCGCGCCGTCGATCCGGCGCCAGAGCGCCGCGTCCTCGTGGCCGCCCCCCTTCCCACGCCGGATCAGGAGAACGTGCGCCGTCTCGTGGACGAGCGTCCGGCGCCACCCGTCGCCCGCCTGGACGACCATTCGATCGGCGGCGGCGCACCCGTAGGCCTCCTCGCCCGCGCACGCGATCCGCGTCCGAACGAACGCCAATCGGACCCCGTGGATCCGCTCCGGCGGCGAGTCGGTCACCAGGATCGCTTCCCAGATCGATCCGTCGACCGCCCCTTCGTCCGGGCAGCGCCCGGCCTCCGCCGTCACCTCGACGCCGAGCGCCGTCCGATAGCAGGGGGACAAGCGACCGTCGAAGACGAGGTCGAAGGCACGCGGTAGCTCCGGGAACGGTCGCGCCGCGCACGCCACGGAGGCCGCGACGGCCCATCGTCCCAACGTGCGGCGGGCTCGCGCGAATCGGCGCGGATCGGCGAACGACATTCTCCGACCTCCCGTCGATCCGGTAGGGCCCTCTTCGCGCGTGTCCACGACGCGGACGATCGCGTCCGGATCCCGATCGGGGGTCGTTCGGCGGAGCGGACGGCCCGCTCGCTGGAAATACGTAACTTATTCATAAATAAAGTGATTTTTCTTCTTCGGTCGGGCCCGCGATCCGCTCCTGGAGGCGTCGGGAGGTTTCTGATGAACGCCTTCGGCCGCATGCTCGTCGTCGTCGCCGCCGTCGTCGCCGGATCGTTCGCGCGTCCGGCCGAATCGTCGGCGAAGGAGTTCTCGCATCCACGCCCGACGGTTCGCTCCTGGCGAACCGAACCGTCGGCGTTCCTCGCCGAAACCGCCGACGGGGAGGTCTACGACAAGCGCACTGGAAATCGAATCGGCTCCCGCCTCGCGGACGCGACGATTCGGGACGCCGAGGCGACGCTCGAACGGGGACTCGGAGGCACCGGAGAGGCGGCGTTCCAGGGCGAACATGGCTCGTTCGCCGTCCAGCTGCTCCGTGCCGAGGCGTCGGCCGAGGGTCGGATCGGGACGAGCTCCGCGTCGGGTCGCGTCCAGGCCCGCGCGATCGTCGCCGGCGCGCGCGTCGACTACGCTCGACAGATCGGCGACGACCTCAACAACGCCCGCGTCTTCACCGCGGGGGAGGCGATGATCGGATCCGAGGCCGAGGCGGGCGGGGCGATCGGCCTGAGCGAGAACGGCGCGGTGGCGGAGCTCGATGCCGGCGCCTTCGCGGGGGGGAAGGTCTCCGGCGAGACGGGCGGATCGATCACCCTATGCGGGATCTCCAATGCCCTGAAGGTGACGGGGAACGCGAGCTACGGGATCGGCGCGGAGGCGCGCTACGCCTTCGAGCTCGACTGGTCGACGATGACCGTCCGCTACGGAGGTCGGGCCGCGCTGACCGCCGGGCTGGGGATCGGTGCCGGCGTGGAGCACGAGCTCTCGCTGGAGGCGCTGCTGAACGATCCGAAGGTCGCCAAGGAGTGCCTCGAGCGCGGCCTCGGGAAGGCGGCGGCCTTCGTGCGTCGGCGCGGCGTCGATCTCGCGGAGGGGTTGCGGATCCTGGGGGAGGCCGGGGTTCGCCCGCTCTCCCGCGCGGTGACGGCCATCCGCAACGCGATGTCGGAGCCGGCGGCCGTTTCGGTTCTGCACCTCGCCCGCTTCCTCGACGGGCCGCGCCGAACCGGAACGCAGATCGAACGGAGCGCCTCGACGCGAAGTGGGCCGTCGATCGCTTCGGTCCCCGGCGCGGGGATCGGGATGCGGCGCTAACGATCGCACGAAGGGGAAGTGGATGGCGGCGCTGGCCCGTGAAGGCCGGCGCCGCTTCTCCTCGTGTCGGGTGCCCGGGACTGGACTCGAACCAGCACGGTTTTACCCACTAGCCCCTCAAGCTAGCGTGTCTACCAATTTCACCACCCGGGCGTCGGTGCTCGAGAGGCGGTGAATCTAGGAAAGCGGCCGGCGGCCCGCAACAGATTTCTGTCCCGGATGGTATCGTCTCCGGCGCGATGCTCTTCCTGGTCGCGGCGATCGCCACCCTCGTCGCCCAGCTCGTCGCCCCTCCAATCGTGGTCGGCGTCGTCGCGCTCGTGCGCCGTCCGCGCGATCGGTGCGGCGTCCGGGCGGCCGGGCTTTCCGGGGCGGCGGCCGGGGCCGGCCTGTTCCTGCTGGCCTGGATCGCGAAGCAGCTCGCGCTCATGGCCGGGCTGCAGCCGATCCTGGGCGACGGTCTCGCCGGGTCGCTCCTCCTGCACGCGCTGGGGGTGGGACTTCTCGCGGGGGTGGCCGAGGAGTCGATCCGATTCGGCGCCTGCTCGGCAATCTTCCGGCGTGCGGGCCGCTGCCGGCCGTTGGAGACCGGTCTCCTCTTCGGACTCGGCTGGGGGGCGATGGAATCCGCCCTCGTCGGCCTTCGGGCGGCTTCGGAATTCGCGCAGACGCTGTCGTCGGAAGCGGGCGCATGGGCGGTGAACATGCCGCTGCTCCCGTTGATGAGCGCCGTCGAGCGGTGGATCGCCATCGTCTTCCACGTGTCGATCTCCGCCTGGGCGGTGCGCGCGGCGTCGAGGAGCGGAGGCGCGGCTCGCGTCGGCGCGTTCGCGGCCGCGGTTGCGGTCCACGCCGTCGTCGACGCGGTTGTGCGTGCCTTCTACGTGCCGGCGAACGTCGCCCTGGAGGAGGGACCGGCGTCGCGCGCGCTGTCGCTGCTCGTGGCTATGGAGCTCGCGTTCGCGGGTCTCACGGCCGGGACCTTCGCCGTTGCGTGGCGGCTCAAGGCCGACCCGCCAGGATCTCCTTCGCCTGGTTCTTGAACGGATCGCCGTCGGGCAGCGACATCAGCTTCACCAGCTCGGCGCGCCCCTCCTTCTCCTGACCGAGGCGGAGAAACGCATAGCCGAGGTTGAATCGGGCCGCCGTGAACGCGGGGTCCGACTTGAGCGCCCGCTGGTAGAACGGGACGGCCTCCCTGAACTTTCCTTGCTGCGCGTAGATCAGGCCGAGGTTGTTGGAGGCGCCCACGTGTTGCGGCTTGAACCGCAGCGCCTGCTCGTAGCTCTTGATCGCGTCCGCGAACTTCCCCGCATCGTCGGCGATCAGTGCGAGGTGGTAGTGGACCGACGCGCGGTCGTCGGCCGTCGGATTGCGGTCGAGGGAGTGCTGGAACTCCTTCCGTGCGTAGTCGACGAGCTCCGGGTTTCCGGACATGTAGTAGGCGATCCCGAGCTGCAGGTGCAATCTCGGATCGGCGTCGTTCAGGTCGAGGGCCTCGAGAAAGGCGTCGGCCGCGGCGTTGAACTGACGCGAGTTCATCAACGCCACGCCCAGCGCGAAGCGGACCGAGTCGTCCTTGGGCATCCCTTTGGCGGCGTCGAAGAGGAGGTCGACCGCGCGAAGCCAGTTCCCTTTGGCGGCGTAGCCCTTTCCCGCCGCGGCCATGGCGGTGAAGTTCTTGGGCTGCCGCTTGAGGACCGATTCGGCGAGCTCGACCGCCTTCTCGCCGAATCCGGCCGCGGCCTGGAGCTCCGCCAATTGCAACGTCGCCCGCACGTTCGTCGGATCGATCTGGAGCGCGAGGTCGTAGTAGCGAATGGCGTTGACCGCGTCCCCGAGCCGGATCGAAAGATCGCCGAGATTGACGACAGGCGTGGGATTGGTCGGATCGGACTTGGTCGCGGCGACGAACATCTCGACCGCCTTGTCGAAGTTTCCGTCCTCCAGGTGAAGCAGAGCCCGGCCGTTGAGTCCGATCGCGTTGGTCGGGTCGATCTTGAGCGCGCGGTCGAACCAAGCCTTGGCTTCGCGTTTGTTCTTCTCCAGCAGGTGGATGTTCGCCAGGTTGACCATCGCGTTGGCGTGATCCGGCTCGAGCTCGAGGCCCTGGACGATCTTCTCCTTGGCGGTGCCGAGGTCGTTGCGCGCGAGCGCCGCCTCGGCCTCCTGGAAGTATCGCTGTCCGGACGCCGCCATCGCCGTTTCGGCCCGCGGGAGGAGGAGCAGCGCCGCCGCGCTCGCGATCGTTCGACCGATTCGCCGGCGGAGCCAACCCGGAACCATCGTGATTCGGAGTGTAGCACCCGAGTCGACGCGCGCGGGCGAACGCCACGGTAGGACGCGCTCGCCGGCGCGTTCGAAACCGGAACCGTGCCCTCGACCCTAGCGGCGGAGACCGATGCTGGGGCCGCCCGAGCCCGGTTGCGAGGGGCCGCTCACCACGGTTCTCGAGTTCCGGGGGAGTTGCAGTCCCTGGGAGTTGGTTGCCACCGCGTTCGGCGCCGGCGCGCTCTTGCTGCACCAGAAGCAGAGGCTCTGGATGCCGTTGGAGACGAAGTCGCTCGCCTGGCTGAGCGTGTCGCCGACATAACTCGACACCGCGTCGTAGGCATTGGTGAGCTGCTCGATCCCCTGCGCGCCGAGATCGCGCGCTGCGAGGACCAGGTCGCGCCCGGTCTCATAGGCCGCCACGGCGAGATCGGCCAGCGGCTGAAGAGCGCAGCGGGCCGCCATCGCCGGATTCTCGAGCACCTTCTGGAGGGAGATCTCGACCTCGCCGCCAACGCCAGCGCCCAACCCTAGCGTCGCCGCGGCGCGGCCGCCGAACTTCACGGTCATCGTGCTCCAGTTGACGACCATGTAGCCTTCGGCGGCTGCACCAAGGCCGTAGCTGACTTCGCCGACCCCCTTGGCGCCGATCTGGACGCCGCAGATCGTCACCGACCCTCCCGCCTCGCCCTCCGCCCGGCCACCGACGAAGGCGCCGGCACGGCCGGTGAGCAACGCGCCGCGATTGGACACGTTTGCTACCGCCTGCAGTTCGCCGGCGGCTCCGACGAAGGCCTGACCCTTCGTCGAAACCTGTGCCGTGTTGATCGAATCTGAATCGCCGAACGAACGCGTGTATTCGCCGCTGAGACCGATCAGCGTCGCCTGCCCTCGAAGCTGGGCCGCCGCCGCGACGCCACCCGGAATGACGCCGACCTTGACTGTCCCCTGGCCTTCGGCCCGCAGAACGTCGACGCTGAGACGATTCGGAATCGTTCCTGCGTTCGGACTGCCGGCCTCGTGGAGAATGTTGTAACGGCCGTCCTTGAACCCGCCGGCGTTCAGGCCCGTGGCATCGGGCTGGTAGTTGCCGTTGATGTCCTGCGTGCCGGTCTTGAGCTCGAAGAGCGTGACGCCGGTTCCGGCCTCGTAGTATTTGCTCGAACGCTTGGCCGCTTCGGCTTGGCTCTGGCTGAGGAACTGACCGTTGCGTTTGTCGTATAAGCGGCGGTTCCGATTCTCGGCGACGACCGGATCGCTGTTGACGGCCCAGCCGTTGGCGCTCGTGCGACCGCCGGGAAGGGTGTGGCCTTTCTTGGAGTTGATCGCGGGCCGCTGATGGACACTGTCCCGCTTGAATGTCGTTCCGTTGAAGGTAACGTTCGGATCGGAGGGACCGGTATTCCCCCCGTCCGCAAGAGCCACCCCTGGAAGGGCGAGCAAGAGCGGTAGGAGTATCCGGCGCGCGATTCGACCCTTCATCGGCGATCCCCCAGACGAAGGGGATAATGAGCAATCTGCGTGCCCCGAACGGGTCCAGTTGGTCGTCTTTCGCACGCCGGGTCGAATTGAGTAAGTAATTAATATAAAAAAGTAATACGGAATCTGTACTCGGCTGGCTGTCGCATTCGCGCCAAGATGTCTCGTTTAGGATGCGGTTCCGCGACTTTTTCTCTGCGGTCCTGGAGGGGGCGGGACCCACGGGGGGTGGCTTCCTTGACCGTGGCGGGCGCGGCGGATACAACGACGAACGTGACGGCCATCGTCGATCGCGATCCGCATGGCCGTTGAACCGATGATCTTCGGGAAGTACCACCTGGTCGACCGGATCGCGACCGGGGGGATGGCGGAGGTCTACCGGGCGAAGAGCTACGGCGTCGCCGGGTTCGAGAAGACGCTCGTCATCAAGAAGATCCTTCCGAACCTGGCGAGCGACAAGAAGTTCGTCGAGATGTTCATCGACGAGGCGAAGATCGCGAGCACCCTTTCGCACATCAACATCGTCCAGATCTTCGACCTGGGGAGCCAGGACGACGACTACTTCATCGCGATGGAGTACGTCGACGGAACCGATCTGAAGTCGCTGGTGGAGACGGCGCGGACGACCCGCCGCGGCGTGCCGGTCAACTTCATGGTCTACATCGCCAGCGAAGTGGCCAAGGGGCTGGACTACGCGCACCGCCGGAAGGACGCGCAGCGGCGGGACCTGGCGATCGTCCACCGGGACATCAGCCCGCACAACGTCCTGGTCAGCCACGCCGGGGAGGTGAAGATCACCGACTTCGGGATCGCCCGGGCCACGTCGAAGGTGAACATCACGCGCAGCGGGATCATCCGGGGGAAGTTCGCCTACATGAGCCCGGAACAGGCGCGTGGCGAGTCGATCGACCGGCGAAGCGACGTCTTCTCGCTCGGGATCGTGCTCTACGAAGCGCTCACCGGTACGCGCCTGTTCAAGGCGAAGAACGACATCGAGACGCTGAAGCGGGTGCAAACCGCACCGATCACCCCGCCCTCACGGATCAATCCGGAGGTGACGCCTCCGCTCGAGGCGATCGTCTTCCGGGCGCTCGAGCGCGACGTCACCCGCCGGTACCAGTGGGCCAGCGAGCTCTACGACGACCTCACGTCGTACCTCTTCTCCTCCGGCGAGAAGGTCGGAGGCTCGGAGCTCTCGGCCTGGGTGGCGAAGGTGCTCGGCCCCTCCGAGGGGGAGATCGACCGCACCACCGACTTCGACGCGTTCGTGAACGCCATCGAGGAGATCGGCGAGCCCAAATCGAACCGGGCACCGTTGACCGGCGTCAGCGATTCCGCCAGTCGCCGGCGCCGCCTGCGCACCTCCTCGGCGGACGAACCGACCAAGATCGAAGGGCGTGCGCTCGAACGCAAGCAGCGCACCGAATCGGCGAAGGCGGCGTCGCTGGGAGGGCGGTTGACGCCCGAGCACCACGCCGCCGTTCCCAGGTCCGCAGACGAGCGGACGCGGAACACCCAAGCGGTCGACGCCGGATCGGCCGGCACGGCGATCGGGAGCGAAGGACGCCTGGTCGGCCGATTGGAGGAGCTGCGCGAAATCCGGGAAACGCTCGGGAAGGTCGCCAAGGGGGAAGGGCAGATCCTGCTCCTGGTCGGCGAGGACGGGATCGGAAAGAGCCGGCTCCTCGCCGAGCTGATGCAGGTCTCGCGCGAGATGGAGGTGGCGTTCTACGTCGGGCGCGCCGCGCCCGAGCTGACCGCCGCGCCCTATTCGACGGTGCGGGACCTGTTGCGAGGGGTCGTCGGCATCCGCGGCGGCGATACCGAAGAGGTGATGCGCGAGCGTCTGGCGCGGCTGGCGCAACTCGGTCTGTCTCCGGCGGAGCAGCACTTCGTCGGGGCCCTGTTCGGCCTCGCCTACACCGGCAGCTCGATCGATTCGTTCCGCGGGCCGGAACGGCGGCGCGCGTTGACCGCGGCGATCGAGAAGATCATACAGAACCTGGCGCGCGAACGACCGATGATCATGGCGGTCGACAACCTCGACATCGCCGACGAGCTTTCGCGAGGCGTCCTCGACCACCTCGCCGCCGGTCTTTCCGGGTTCCCGGTGCTGGTGATGGCGACCGTCTCCGACGAAGAGAGGGCGTTCGTGCGCGGCGCGGCGGCGGCGGGCCGCTTCCACCGGATCGGGCTCAAGCCGCTTTCGAGCCAGGCGGTGGAGAAGCTCGCCTGCGAGGTCCTCGAGGTGGAGGAGCTGGCGGGGCCGATCGCGGCGTTGATCCAGTCGAAGTCGGCGGGCAATCCGTTCCGGGTGCGGGAGGTGATCCGCTTCCTGCTCGGCACGGGCGCACTCAAGGTGAAGAAGGGGAGGGTTCTGTTCGACGGCGCGCCCGACGCGCTCTACGTGCCGGCGACGACGGCGATGCTGGCCGCCGACGTCCTGGCCAAGCTTCCCGAGGGGGCGATGCGCGTGGCGTCGATCGCGGCGGTCATCGGGGAGCGTTTCGACGCGTCGATTCTCGCCGCGGCGGCCGGCAACGAAATCGAATCCTCGCTCGATCCGCTGGCGCAAGCGGGGATCGTTCAGCCGGAAGAAGGGTCGCTTCGCGAGACGGCGCGGACGTGGCGTTTCACCCACCGGGCGTTCCGCGATGCCGCGGCCCCGTCGTTGCCGAAGGAGGAGTCGGCCGCCATCCGTCGCCGAATCGCCCAGGCGATCGCCGACCTTCCCGATCTGGCGCGCCTCGACCACGCGCCATCCCAGTTCGGGCACTACCTCGCCGCCGGCGAACGGATCCTCGCGCTCGAGGCGCTCGAGCGCGCGGCGCAGTCGCTTCTGGTCGAAGGGGCGGGGGGCGCGCTTCTCGCCGCCTCCGAACAGGCGTGTACCCTGCTCGCCGACGCGCCGCCGGCGCTTCGCGGGCGGGCCCACCTCCGCCACGCGGAGCTGTTGAGCAACGCCGGGGAGCTCGACCGCGCACGGGTGGCGATCGACCGCGCCCGGGCGGCCGCCGAGGCGGCGGACGAGCCGTCGATGCTGATCGACGTCGAACAGGCGCTCGGCGAAGAGGCGGTGCGGCGCGGCCGCCGGGAGGTCGCCGCCGAGCACTTCGAGCGCGCGCGCCGGTTGGCCCAGGAAGAGCTCGAGCGGGTGGCCGACGAAGGTCTCAAACTCCGCCGGCAGCGGGAACTGGTCGACCTGGAGCTGAAGGTGGCGATCGAGTTGCGCGTCGCCGGAGATGCCAACCGGGCGCTCCGGCGATGTCGCGATGCCCTGGAGCTTGCCGAGGAGCTCCGGGAATCGAGTCGCGTCGGAGCCGCGCGCGACGAACTGGGGATGATCCAGGAGAGACTCGGCGACTACCCGGCGGCGATCAAGATGTGGGGGATGGCCGCCGCGATCTGGAAGAAGATCGGCGAGAAGCGGGCGTTGATGCGCACCTACGAATCGCTCGGCTCGATGCAGGTCGACGAAGGCGAGCTCGAGGAGGCGAAGAACCTGTTGCGCGAGGCGTTGGAGCTCGCCCGGGAGACGGGGGATGTCGATGGCACGATCCGCCTGCTGTGTCTGCTCGCCAAGGCCCATCTCAAGGCGCGGCAGTACGCGCCGGCGCAGGCGTTGCTCGTCGAGGGACAGACGCTGGCGCAGCGTTTCGGACTGAGCGCGCTGTACAACCTGGCGTCGGTCTACCTCGCGGCGCTCGCCGCCTACACCACCGACTTGCAGGAGGGGATCCGCACGCTCGAATCGGCGGTGGCCCGGTGGGAGAAGGACCAGCCCGACAAGCTGGGACTGCTGCAGGCCGAGCTCTTGCTGGGGAACGCCTACAAGATGGCGCGCCGCGTCGGGCCGACCAACCAACACTACGTGCGCGCGCTCAGCTACGCGCGCGACCTCGGCCTCGACCGCTACGTGCGCGAGATCACCCGTGAAATGAAAGAGGCGTTCTAGGAAGAAGCCCGATGGTCGGACCGCCGCTTGCGAGGGGGGCGTGGCCGCGGTAGCCTGTCCCTTGTCGGGTCTTCTACCTCGTGCGTGATGGGGGACGACGGTCGAGCTCCTACTTCGGATCCCGGGATTTGTACTCCGGCTGCGGTGTGCATGCCCTTCTGACAGGGAAGCCTGAAGCAGCCTTACGAAGCCCACCTTCCATCAAGGGAGGCTTCGACCCGGTCCTCCACACGGCGAGCGCGATGACCCGACATTGATTTCGGAAAACACGAAGGGCCTCGGAACTCGCTTCCGAGGCCCTTCGCATGTCCGAGCGCCTACTCCTCTTCGCTGGAGGCGGCCGCGCCGCTGCTCCAGGAGAAGCCGGGCGAGCCGGCTGCCGCCGCGGCGGGTGCCTCGGCCTGCGTCGACCACGCCGGTGCGGGCGTCGGCTTGGGGGCCGCGGGCTTCGCGGCCGCCTTCTTGCGGGCCGGCGCCTTGCGCGCCGGCGCCTTCTTCTTCGCCGCCGCTCGCTTGGCGCCGCGCTTCGGAGCCGCCTTGCGAGCCGCTCCGCGCTTCCCCTTCGCGCCGCGCTTGGCCGGCTTCTTCTTCGCCGCCGATCTCTTCGCGGCCTTCTTCTTCTTCTTGGCCATCCTAGGAACCCTCCGCGCCTGGAATATCGAGAACGCAGGCGGTTGTAGGGAATCCTCGATCGGAATGCAAGGCCCCGGCGATCGGACCGGGGGGACCGCGCGCAAGGTAGAAATTCTATTTTTATTTCGAATAGTTGGGTGATTCCGGAACGCGCCAAACGGTGAACGGCGGAGCGGTGAAGCGACGCGATTCGAAGAGCGTCTCCTCGACCGGTGGCGCCCACGCCGTGTGCATCAGCAGGTCGCCGCCGTCGAGCACCCCGCGCGGGGGACGGTCCTCGGAGAAGGCGCCGACGTGCCGATGGAACAGCAGCAGATCGCCCGGCTGAACGCCGTCGCGACCGACGCGTACGAGACCGCCACGGTCGTCGAGGAATCGCCCGTCGCGATCGATCGCCGCGATGCGCGCGATCGGACGGCCGCCGCCCCAGCGTGGAACGTCGAAGGTCGATCCGTACGAGATCGCCCGGCCGGCGCGGCGAAGGCCGTAGGCGATGAAGTCGGCACAGTCGCTTCCGACGTTTCGTTCCGCCTGGTGCGTATCGTCGCTTCCGGCGCTGGCCCAGACGTACGGCGTGTTGTAGAGCTCGGTGAGGTAGCCGAGAAAGTCGTCGTCGCGCCGAACGGTCACCCGCGCGACGCTCGGCGAGAGGCCGCCGCGAAAGCGCGACTCCGCGCCGGGGGTCGAACGCGACCGACCGCCGGCGGTCACCCTCACTTTGAACGCCATCGTTCCGAGTCCGCCGCGATCGGGCAGGATCGTCGTCTGCACGTCGGCGCGACGCGCGAGCCGCAACCAGGGGGCCGGGTCTTCCGAGGAAGACCGACGGGCGGACCGATCCGAAGGCCAGGGGGTCTCGGCGTAGGGGATGTTCGCCCAGTGGAAGCCGCCGGCCTCGTTGTCCACCCAGCCGACCGTCGGCTCGATCTTGAACCAGTCGATCGCGATCGGCTCGGAGGCAGGCCAGGGACGCGCCGCCCGGAGTCCAAGTCCGTCGCCGAGATCGACGCGCTCGGCCCCGGCAAGGAGGAGCCTCTCACCGTGGTCCTCCGCCACCACGGCGACGACGAGATCGACCGGGGTGTCCTGTCGGACTCGCTTGTGATCGGGGGTCGCCGAGCGGGTGTCGCCGGAGAGGAGAGGGACGGAGACCAATTCGACGGCGAGGAGGAGTGGGCGCACGCCCGGTTCGCCTGCAGGTCCCGTGCGGCGCTTCAACGCCGCGAATTCGTTCGCCTGCGCTCCGGCGTCGACGTAAAGCGAATTGTCACCCTGTCAGCTGGCTTCGACGACGACGGCGATCCCCTGGCCTCCGCCGATGCAGGCCGAACCGATGCCGAGGCGTTTCCCGCGACGCTTGAGCTCGTAGAGGAGCGTCGAGGTGATGCGGGTGCCGGAGGCGGCGAGCGGATGGCCGAGGGCGATCGCGCCGCCATTGACGTTGGTGCGCGCGCGATCGAGGCCCAGCTCCTTCTCCACCGCGAGGTACTGGGGCGCGAACGCTTCGTTCACCTCGACGAGGTCGATCTGCGAGAGGCTCAATCCCGTCCGCTCCAGCGCACGACGGATCGCCGGCGCGGGCCCGATCCCCATGATCGAGGGGTCGCAGCCGACGATCCCCCATCCGAGCAGCTTCCCCAGCGGCTTCGCTCCGCGGCGGTTCGCGATCTCGGCGGTGGTGAGGACCATCGCCGCCGCGCCGTCGGAGATCCCCGAGGCGTTGCCGGCGGTGACGATTCCGTCCTTCTTGAAGTAGGGGGGGAGCTTCGCCAGACCTTCGACCGTCGTCTGCGGGCGAGGATGCTCGTCGACGGCGAACGACGCGACGTTTCCCTTCCGGTCCCTCACCTCCACCGGCGCGATCTCGTCGGCGAAGCGACCGGCGTCGGCCGCGGCCTTCCACGCCGACTGCGACCGCGCCGCGAGCTCGTCGGCGGCGGCGCGGGTGATGCCGTACTTCTCGCCGAGCTTTTCGGCGGTGAGCGCCATCGGCATGTCGACGTAGGGATCGAGCAACGCGTCCCAGAGCAGGTCCCCCATCGCCGACTTGCCGAGCGGGATCCCCCAGCGCGCGCCCCGCACGGTGTGGGGGGCCTGGCTCATGCTCTCCGCGCCGCCCGCGAGCACGATCTCCGCTTCGCCCAACTGGAGCATCTGCGCCGCGGTCACGAGCGACTGGAATCCGGAACCGCAAAGCCGGTTCAACGTCAGCGCCGGGACCTCTTTCGGCACGCCGCTCTTGAGCGCGACGTGGCGCGCCAGGTAGATCGCGTCGGCGGTGGTCTGCAGGGCGTTCCCGAAGACGGCGTGGTCGACCTCCTCCGGACGGATCGACGCCTGGGTCAACGCCGCCTTCGACGCCACGACGGCGAGGTCGGTGGCGCTGAACTCCTTCAGGGAGCCACCGAAGGCGCCGAACGGAGTGCGTTTCCCGGACAGGAAGACGATCTCGTTCTTCATGGTTCCTCCAGGATCGAAGATTCGGGGGGAAGGCTCCGTCGAACGGTTCGGGCACGAACGCTAGCACACTCGAGAGGGCGAAATTGACGGGCTTTCCGGGATCCCCGTACGATCGGGTGGCGTCGATGCGCCCCGTACGCCCGATCGCCTTCGCCGTCGCGGGCCTTTTCGCCGCAGGCTGCGGACCGAAGGTCGCCGGCCTCCCGCCGGGAATCCCGGGCGCGCCCCGAACGGTCGCCGTCCTGCCGCTCGCGAACGACACCGTCGCGATCGACGCCCCGCGGATCCTGCAGGCGAACCTGCAGCGCGCCGCGGCGGCCCGGGGCTACGAGGTCCAGTCGATCGCCGCCACCGACGGGCCGCTGCGCGAGATCGGCCTGACGCTGGGAGGGCAGGTGCCGACCGCGTCGATCGCCGAGCTCAAGTCCGCGCTCGACGTCGACGCGGTTCTCTCGGGCCGGATCCTGACCTATTCGGGGGTGATCACCGGCCTGGTCAACGTTCGCACCGCCGAGGCGGAGGTGGCGATGACCGACCTGCGCTCCGGAAAGGTGCTGTGGTACCGCCGCGACCGGGTGCAGCGCATGGACAACATGGCCGGGGCGGCCGCCGACAGCAGGACCGGCGCGGCCGGCTGCCTGTTTTTCGGTGCCGTGGGCCTGCTCGCAGGGGCGGCGCAGCACGAGCTGCGTCAGGAGAGCGAGATGCTGGCGTTCTCGCTTTGCGGCGCGATGCCGCCTCCGGGTCCGCCCGAGAATCCGCCGCTCGGCGCCGTGACATTGGCGGAGCTCGCCTCGGCGGTCGACGTCACGCCGGCCTATGAAGGGCTGACGGCGATCGGTGGCTCCGACGCGACCCGCGCTCGCGCCATCGTCCCCAAAGACGCCGTCACCGCCGACCTTCCAAACGTTTCTTCCACCCCGTGAGGTATCACGTGAAACGCCTGCTCGTCGTTCCGTTCTCGATCTTTGGCCTCGCCGCGTGCTCCGTGCACAGCTCGGTCGCTACACGCGGCGAGCCGGCCTACATGCGAGGACGCGAGGCCGCGCCCAGCACGGTGGAGACGTACCGCGGCCCGAAGCGGCGGATCGCGGTCGTCGACTTCGTCAACCGCACCGCGACCGGGCGGCGCGAGCTCGGAGATTCGGCGACCGACATCCTGATCACCGAGCTCCAGAAGACCGGCCAGTTCATCCTGCTCGAGCGGGAGAAGGTGCAGAAGATCCTCGACGAGCAGCGATTCACCGGATCGGAGATGGCGGAACCGGCGACCGCCGCGAAGGTCGGTCGCATGCTCGGGGTCCAGGCGATCGTGACCGGCAGCATCACCGACTTCGGCCAGAAAGAGGAAGGGATGGACACCATCGTCTACCAGCGGCGGACACAGGTCGCCGACGCGACGGTCGACGTCCGGATCGTCGACGTGTCGACGGGGGAGGTCCTCGTCGCCGACAGCGGGCGGGGACGCGCCGAGACGACGATCACCGGGAGCATGGGGCTCGGCGGGCGGACGAGCTACGACTCGACCCTCGCCGGCGAGGCGTTGCGAGCGGCGATCTTCAAGTTCACGAAGAACATCGTCGATCGGATGGGCACGGTTCCGTGGAGCGCGAGGGTGGCCCAGGTCGATGCCGGGCGGATCTACATCGACGCCGGGCGCGCCACCGGTCTGCCGCTGGGGAGCGAGCTGGAGGTGATGCGGCCGGGAAAGGAGATCATCTCCCCCACCACCGGCCGGTCGATGGGCGAGACGACGACCCGCGTCGGCACGGTGAAGGTCGTGGAGTACTTCGGCGACGACGGCGCGGTCGCCCAGAACGTGAACTGCCCCGCGGTCGAGATCAAGGACATCGTCCGGCTCGCCGGGAACTAGATCGCGTTCTTGACCACGTCCCCCGCGAGCGTCACGGAGCAGGGGAGCTGGTCGAGCTGGTTGGGATCGAGGTTCCCGACCAGGAAGGCCGCGCAGTCGTTCCCCGACTGCTGCGCGAGGTCGATGGTGTGGGTGGCGTCGAACCGGTCGTCGCCGGTGATCGTCCCCTCGAGCTGCGAATCGATCTGCAGCACGCAGTCGAGGCCGTAGCTTTCGTTCAAGTCGAGCACGTCGGAGCTGCCGCCCAGGAGTTGGTTTCCGTCGCGCGCGAGCTCCAGGTGGAAATCTCCCAGGTCGGAGCTGGCGCTCATTGTGACGGTGTTTCCCGCGGAGGTGACCTCGGCCTCGATCGTCATCGGGACGTCGGGGTTCTCCTTCGGCGGAGCCCAGCAGGTGTCGGCCGGAACCTCGGAGAGGGTATAGGTGTAGATCCCGTCGGAGAGGGTGTACGTGGCGTCGCCGTCGTCGTCGTCTCCGCCCGCCGGGGAGGACGAAACGCCGCCACCGCAGCCGGTTCCGAGCGCTGCGAGGAGGAGGACGTACGGGAGGTTGATTCGAATCAGGTTCGACATGCGCTCGTTCTCCTGCAACCGCCAGGCCCGTCCGGGCCTATCGCGTCTCCTTGCGCCGATCGAGGCGGTAGCGTTGGACCTTGGCAATCAGCCCCTTGCGGCTGATGCCGAGCTGGCGCGCGAGCTGGGTCTTGTTCCACCGGGTCTTCTTCAACCCCTCGGTGAGAACTCGGCGCTCCACCTCCTCCAGGATCTCGTCGAGCGACTTCTCGACGCGGACCCCACGGACGTTGGCCCGCATCGAACGATCGCGGATGCGGCTCGAGAGGAGGTCGGGCCCGATCGCCTCGTCCTCTCCGGCCAGCACCACCAGCCGCTCGATCTCGTTCTCGAGCTCGCGGATGTTCCCCGGCCAGTCGTAGTCGTAGAAGCGCTCCAACACCTCCTCCGAGATCGCCTTCACCGGCACCTTGCGGTCGCGCGCCAGCCGTCTCAGGAAATGGCTGGTGAGGAGCGGAATGTCGTCGCGGCGTTCGCGCAACGACGGGATCTGGATGGTGATGACGTTGATCCGGTAGTAGAGGTCCTCGCGGAACTCGCCGCGCTCCACCATCCGCCGTAGGTCGCGGTTGGTGGCGCAGACCAGCCGCACGTTCACCTTTCGGCCCTCGGTCGAACCGACCGGCATGAAGGTCCCTTCCTGCAGGACGCGCAGCAGCTTCACCTGCGTCGCGGCGCTCATCTCGCCGATCTCGTCGAGGAAGAAGGTGCCGGTGTCGGCCAGCTCGAACAGCCCCTTCTTGTCCCGGACCGCCCCGGTGAAGGAGCCCTTCACGTGGCCAAACAGCTCGCTCTCGAGGAGGTTCTCGTTGAACGCCGCCGCGCTCTGGGCGATGAACGGCCGGTCCCGGCGCGGACTGTTGTAGTGGATCGCGCGAGCGACCAGCTCCTTGCCGGTGCCGTTCTCGCCTTGCAGCAACACGGTCGTCTCCGACCCGACCACCTTCTCGAGCAGGCTCAGCATCTCCTGCAGCGGCTTCGAGCCGCCGACGATGGCGCCGAACGAGTAGCGTTCGGAGAGCTCCTCCGACAGCCGGGCGATCGACGCCTCCTTCTCCGACATCTCCCGGTGGAACTGCGCCACTTCCCGGACGACGAGCGCGATCAGCTCGACCAGGTAGTGCAGCGAGGGCTCCTCGACCTTGGGGAGATGGGCGACGGCGTTCTCGACCGCCGACGGGTCGAGGCCGAAGGCGCGGGCACGATCGAGGACGTGGGACTCGGTCGCCGTGGGGAGCAGTCCGCCCGCGATAACCGAGCCGATCGTCCGGCCGTCGACCTCCACCGGCACCGAAACCATTCGGAACCCAAGGTGACAGGTCGACTCCCAGAAGCGCGGCCGCGATTCGCCCGGACGGCCGATCCGGCGAACGACGTCGAACGACTCCCGCGAGGAGCGGAGGCATTCGCGAAAGCCATCGCGGGTATTGAGGACCATCCGGCAGACGGCGTTGGTCGGGTCGAAGATGCGGTTGCCGGCGTAGGCCCGGACGTAACCGGTGGCGTCGGCAAAGGCGATTTCGACCTTGAACCAGCGCCGGATGACGTCCGTCAGGTTCCGGATCACCCGCAGGCGCACGTAACGTGCCCATTCCGGGGGGGCCGGAACGTCGTGCGGGTGAGGTTGAAGGGCGCTCACGAAGCGGAGAAGTCTAAACGGGCGCCCGCTCCGGCGCAACCGGCTTGCCGGGGTGAACGGCTCCTGCCTATACTCGCCGGTCCCGCGGATTCTACGGGGCTGCAAAGGGCGAACGGGCCGTGCATTGTTATCGATGCGGCCGGCGCGTGCCGGACCGCTCTCCGCAGTGCGACAACTGCGGGCAGAAGTTCAACTACGGCGCCGAGACGTCCGCACTTCCCGGGCTGTCCGGCCCGGAGGCACCGGCCGCGCCCGCCGTCGTCCCCCCCCTTCCGACGATCGCCGGCGCCGTCCCCGTATCGGGCTTGAGCGAAAGCATTTTCGAGCTTTCCCGGAGCGTTGCGGGCTCGAAGGGGGACACCGTCCCGGTCGGCGCGGAACCGAGCGGCTCGGGCTCGGCGCGACAAGGGACGCGCACCCACGTCGTACGGGACGAGGACGACCGTGCCGAACTCGACATGGCGGTCGGGACGGTGCTGTCCGGCCGACTGGAGCTGGTCGCGGATCTGGGTGGAGGTCCGCTGGGGCGGGTCTTCAAGGCGATCGATCGCAAGAAGGGATCGGTCGTGGCGGTGAAGGCGATTCCGGCCTCGCGTCTACCGGCGGAGGCGCTCGCCGGGCGGTTCGCCGAGCTGGTCGGCCAGCTCAAGTCCCTGGTGCATCCGAACCTGGTGAAGGTCCACGGAGCGGGGCGTGAAGGGGAGACCGCCTTCGTCATCATGCAGTACCTGGAGGGGTTGCCGCTCCGCGCGCTGCTCGACGTCAAACGGGAGAACGGCGGGACGTTCACCTTCGAGGAGGCCGAGCCGATCGTGGTGCAGATCTGCCAGGGTCTACAGTTCGCACACGGTCTGCCCGCCGGAACGTCGGAGCTGGTGCACGGCGCGCTCAAGCCCGAGAACGTCTTCGTCCAGGTCGATTCGTTGAAGTTGATCGACGTCGGGTTCGCGCGGCTCTTCTCGCCTGCCGAATGGTGGGTCTCGCAGCGGCGGGGGGGGCGCGCCACGCCACACCTGGCGCCCGAGTTCGCGGCCGACCGCCCGGTGATCGACCGTCGCGCCGACCTCTACGCCGTGGGGGCGCTTCTCTACGAGATGCTGACCGGCAGCAGTCCGTCGGGTCCCGACGCGCCGCCGGTGTCGGCCCTCAATCCCTCCGTTCCGCGCGCGGTCGACCGTCTCGTCACGAAGGCGTTGGCCGCGGATCCGGCGGACCGGTACGAGAGCGCGGCGGAGCTGAAGGAGGCCGTGCTGCGAGTCCTCGGCGGCGACATCCTCGCCGAAGATCTCGAATCGCCGCCGATCGCGGAGTCGAGCGCCCGCGCGCCCGACGACGGCGGGATCGAGATCGCCTACCTCGGGCCTGCGGCCGGACTCGATGCGCCGGACGCGTCGACGCGTACCTCGCTCCGGCGTGGAGCAATCGAGCTGCACGAGCCGCTTTGGAACGTGACCGAGCTGGCCGGCACCTCCCGACGACTTCACGAGGTGTCGCAGGACGGCGAGCCGACGCCGGCGGTCCCTCCTCCCGCACACCTGAGCCTCGATCTCGCGGAACCGAGCGCGACACCGGCGGGGTTCCGTCCGGCGCCGCCGGTCGCTTCCGCAATCGTCGATCGTCCGACGCGGGACGACGCCGAAATGCGTTTGAAAGCGGAGTATCCCGACCGTCGCTCGCGGGCGCCGATTCCGGCACCGGAGCGGATCAGCGGATCGCGCCAGCGCGTCGACGACGCCGACCCGACCAATCCTGCGGCGGAGCCCCGGTGGGTCTCCGGCGTCAAGGTTTCCGCCGACGTGCCCTCGTCGGACCTTCCCACCGATCCACCCCAGAACCGCCGGCCGACCCTGCGCGGTCTCGATGCCGCCGCGGTCGCCGCGAGGGTCCAGCCGGCCCCGCGACGGAGCGGCGGCATCGGGATCGCGCTCAAGGTGGCGGCGGTGGTCGTCGTCGCCGGGGGGGGATGGGTGGGTTACCGGCAGGCGACCCGACTCGGATTCGTCCCGTCGCGGACCGCCGCCCTGGTGTGCCCCGAGGGGATGGTCGCGCTTCCCCGTGGGCGCTTCCCGATCGGATCCGAACGGGAGGATCCGGACCGCGACATCTGGGAACCGATCCTACATCCGGTCGACGTGGCGGGATTCTGCATCGATCGCTACGAGCACCCAAACGTGAAAGGGGTGTTGCCCACCACCGGCGTCACCTCCGCGGAGGCGGCGCGCGCATGCGAGGCGGTCGGAAAGCGCCTGTGCAGCGAGCGCGAGTGGGAGCGGGCCTGCAAGGGTCTCGACGGGTCCCGGTTCCCGTACGGGAACGCGTTCCAGGCGGGGATCTGCAACCTCGCGACCGGCGACGCGCCCGGACGGTCGATGGCGATCGGGGCCTTCCCGCGGTGCGGCGCTCTCGACGGCCCGTTCGACCTTTCCGGAAACGTCTGGGAGATCACCGCCAGCGCATGGGACGACCAACCGGCGGCGCGCGTGATCAAGGGCGGCTCGGCAAAGCTCCCGGCGTGGGGCGGGCGCTGCGCCTACCGCGATCTCCTCGGCCCGGACCAGGGTACCGACGACGTAGGATTTCGTTGCTGCCTCACCCCGTAGATCGGGCCAGCTCCCCCGCGAAGAACGGGGAGTGACGCGCGAGCGTTTCGACGTAGGCGCGAACCTCCTGCCGCGCGTCGTCGGCGAGGAGGGCGAACGGCACCACGTGCTCGTCCGGGACGAATCGAAAGGTGAAGTTGACCCGCCGGGTGCGGAACTCGGCCAGGTCCGGCGGGAGGTGGATTCCGCCGCGGCGCTCGACCCGCTGAACCCGGTGCAGTGTACGTCTCTTCCAGGTGTCGCCGCCGAAGATCTGCAACGAGCGATGCCCGAGCCATTGCTGTGCGACGACCGGCGCCGAGACCCCGGCCCGGCGCGCCGCCGCGGGGACGCGATCCACGAACTGGAAAAGCGCGCGCTCCCCGAGGGAGACCGACGCCACCGGACCGGGCTCGAAGTCGCGGTGCTCTCCGACACGGGCGGCGTCGACGGGATGCCCGCCGTCCAGCCGATCGCCGTAGAGATTCACCAGGCAGGTGTTGAGGCGCCACCGCGGGGGGAGGTCGGGCCCGGCGAACATGGCCCGCACGCGCGCGTCGATCCGTTCCACGAGACGCGCCAGCACGTCGGGGAACGGTTCGGCCCGGACGCACCGATCGCGGACGCCGGCCGGTGGACGATAGTAGTCGAGGCAAGCGAACTGCCAGCTTCCGAGCCAGTAGACGGGCCGGAGCAGGCGGCGCTGCTCCCGCGGCCTGGGTCCGCGGGTCGGATAGCGGAGCTCCCAGAGCGGGTGAAGGGTGGCCAGCCAATCGAGGATCCGGCGCTCCTCGCCGGGGCCGACGAACGCCGGGTCGTAGGCGAGACCCGGTGTCGGGTCGCGACGACGTTTGACCCGATTTTTCCGCGAACCGTACAATGATTTTTCCGATGGCGGCGCCGGACGACATTCAACGGGAACTCGACCAGCTCGACAAGCGGATCGCCGATCTGCGCGTCGCCTACGACCAGTACTTCCTCGGCATGGAGAAGATCGAGCCGCTCCGGGCGAGGACCGAAGTGCAGCGGCTGGTGGAGGAGATCGACCGGAAGTCGGTGCGGAACACCGGGGCGAAGTTCCGGCGCGAGCAGTTGAGAGCCAAGTTCCTCTCCTTCCAGCGCTACTGGGACCGGGTGCTCAAGCAGATCGAGGAGGGGACGTTCCATGGGCACCGGGTGAAGGCCGAGCTCCACGAGCGCGAGCGGGAGGAGAGGGCGCGGCGGAGGGCCGACCGCGCGAAGGAGCCGGCCTCCGCGGCTCCGCCGCCGCGCGACCGGGCGCAGGAGATCTTCGAGCAGCTGGTGCAGGCCAAGCGCCAGCTCAACGAGAGCGTCGTCGGGCTCACCCGGGACAAGGTGGCCGTGCTCCTCGATCAGCAGACGCGGGCGCTGAAGGAAAAGCTCAACTGCCGGTCGGTCGAATTCCGGGTGGTGATCGAGGGAGGGACGGCGAAGCTCAAGGCGGTGACGAAGTAGGCTCGAATCGACCGGGTCGTTCCCCGTCCTCCACGCTGGGCCGGGTGGCGGTCGGAGTCGGCGCGAACGGGCCCCGAAGCGTGGGCTCGTCCCGAACCGCCCGCCCGACGACCGCGGCCATGGCCACGGCCGCCAGCCCGAGACAGATCAGGCGGCTCTTTCGCTGTGCGCCGCGCTCCAAACGGGCGGCGGCGCCGAGCAGGCGGCTTTCGGCATCGGGTCCGAGCGGCATCCTCTCTCCGAACCGCGCCGCGAGCGCATCCCTCAGGACGCGATCCGGCAGCGGGCGACCGGCGTGAAGGCGGGCCAACCCGGTGGCAAGCGCCGGATCGACGCCCGCGCCCAGGAACGCGGCGAGCGAAAGGAGATGGCGCGCGTGCAGGAGGTCGGCAGCGGGTCGTCCCGCAATCGGCATCGCCACCAGCAGGTCGAGGATCGCGTCCGGTGCGCCCGTCAGGAGCGCCCAGGTCGGCGCGGCGAGGACCAGCGCGACGACGGCGACTCCGCTCGTCAGCGGGACGCCGATCGAGAGGAGCCCCGCCACGAACAGGACCCAGATTCCGGCCTGCAGCGCGAGGCGTTCGTTCGCCGCCCGCTCCCTCCGGACGGCGATGATCGCCGCGTCCGCGACGAGGCCGCGCACGTCGGGATCGGGGAACTCCGCGAGCGGGCGGAAGCCGGACTCGTGCGCGACCGCCGCAAGGGCGACCGTGGCGCGCTCGCTCTTCTCCGCGATCGCCTCGAGCGCCGCCAATCGAAGGCGGTGCGATCGAAGCCGGGTCAGCGCCCCTTCCACGGCGACGGGTGCGCGGTGGCGAACACGGCCCGCGCCATCAGATGCTCAGGCGATAGAAGGTCGACGAGCTCTTGAAGCCGAACTTCTCGTAGAACTGCGGCACGTCCAACCCGCCGGGATAGGTCGCGAGCTCGAGACTCCAACAACCGGCGGCGCGGGCCCGCTCGATCGCCTTGTGGATCAGCGCCGTGCCGATCCCCCCACGACGGACCTTCGGATCGACCACCAGCTCTTCGATCGTGCCGGATCGGCGCCCGTGCAGGGTGGTGCCGATCCTCAAGGTGAGGAAGCCGATCGGCTGTTCATCCGTTTCGGCGATCCACAACTCGGTCTGTTCCATCAACACCGCGCCGAGCAGCCGCGCGAAGTCGGACTCCGAGACCTTGTCCTTGGGTCGGAGCGTCCGGTAGAGCGGGTAGAGGGGGCTCGCGTCGGCCGTCGTCCCCTTGCGGAGCTTGAACGGGAGACCGGGTCGCTCCTTCCTCTTCCTGGCCGTCGCTTTCGCCATCGCTCGATTCCCCCTCCGGACGTCGGACCGGAGCATAAGCCTTACAGGCCGGCGGCGCGAGTCACCTTCGCCGAGACCGCCGCCTCGCGAGCGCCCCGGAGAAAGGTATCCGGGAGGATTCCGGTGGCAATCACGATCGCGGCCGCAATCCCCAGCACGGCGTAGATGGACGGCATCCGCGCGAACGGCTCCGCGTGCGGCGATCGCGCGGAGACCTCCTCCGGTTCGCGCATGTAGAGATAGACCGCCACGCGCAGGTAGTAGTAGAGGCTCACCGCCGAAGCCACGACCCCAAGGATCGCGAGGAGGAGATCCCCCACCTTCACCGCGGCTCCGAAGACGAAGAGCTTGGCCGTGAAGCCGCCCGTCGGCGGTACGCCGGCCAGCGCGAGGAGGAAGACGGTCGTCACCGCCGCCACGACCGGGTGCCGGCGCGACATGCCGGCGAGGTCGTCCAGGGAAAGTTCCCGGCCTTGCCAACGCTCCGCCGCCGCAATCGCCGCGAAGATCCCGAGCGAGGTGACGGTATAGGCGAAAAGGTAGAACAGCACGGCCGGAGTCGCCGACGTCGGATCGATCGAGGCGGCGCGCACGCCGATCAGCAGGTAACCGGCATGGGCGATGCTCGAATAGGCGAAGAGGCGCTTCAGCTCGCTCTGGACCACCGCGCCCAGATTCCCGACGACCACCGTCAGCCCCGCGGCGACGGCGAGCAGGTCGGACCAGAATCCCGCCGTCGGGAGGAGGGTGGCGGCGAACAGGCGGAGCAACGCCGCGAAGGAGGCCGCCTTGACGGCCGACGACATGAAGGCGGTCACCGCCGTCGGCGCGCCGGTGTAGGCGTCCGGGGCCCACATGTGGAACGGCGTCGCCGCCGTCTTGAAGGCCAGGCCCGCGAGGAGGAGCACCGTTCCGACCATCATCTCGGCGCGGTGGCCCTCGGCCAGGCCCGCGCGCAAGGCGGCATTCACCTCGGCGAGCGACATCGAGCCGGTGGCTCCGTACACAAACGCGATGCCGAACAGGAGGACGGCCGACGAGACGCTGCCGAGGAGGAAGTACTTGAGCGCGGCTTCGGGGGAGCGGGTGGTGGCGCGATCGCTGCCGACCAGCGCGTACACCGACAGCGACATCGTCTCCACGCCGAGAAACAGGGTGACCAGGCTGTGGGCGGAGGCCACCAGCACCATCCCCGAAACCGCGAACAGCAAGAGCGCCCAGTACTCTCCGTGCGCGACGCGCGCCGCGCGGAACCCGGCGACGCCGACGCAAGCCGCCCCCAGCGTGAGCGCGAGCACCAGCAGCGCGACGTAGGCGGCGAACGGGTCGACGGCCACCATCCCGGAGAGGATCGGCGTCGTCGCCGGACCACCGACCCGCAGGGCGACCAACCCTGCCGCGATTCCGGCGGCGGCGACGAGCGGAGAGAGCGCGCGGTCGTCCGGCCGGAAGCCGGCGATCACCAGGGCGACCAGCCCGGCGGTCGCCGGCAAGACGAGCGGCAGCAGCGGACCGAGTTCGCTCATCGGGATCCCCCTCCGTCGACGACCCCGCCCGAGGCGGCGGCGACGCGCGCCGGCGTTCCCGCGGCTTCGACCCGCTCCAGCGTCGCCCGGACCGACCCTTCGATCCGGGTGAGGAGCGGGCGCGGGTAAACGCCGATCGCCACGATCGCCGCCAGGATCGGCAGCAGGTAGGCGACCTCCCGCCCCGACGCATCGGTCACGGTGCGGTTCTCGGCGCGCGTCACTTCCCCCAGCGCCACCCGCTGGAACATCCAGAGCATGTAGACCGCCCCCAAGACGACACCGAACGCTCCGGCAACCGTCGCCACCGGGGCGGCGCGGAACGATCCGAGGAGGATGAGGAACTCGCCGACGAAACCGTTCAGGCCCGGCAGCCCGATCGAGGAGAGCGTCACGAACAGGAGGATGGCGGCGAAGATCGGCATCGTGCGCGCCAGTCCCCCGAAGGCCGCAATCTCGCGGGTGTGGCGCCGCTCGTAGAGGATCCCCACCAGGAGGAAGAGCGCCCCGGTCGACAGACCGTGGTTGACCATCTGCAGCACGCTACCTGTGACCTGCGGGACGGCGTCGTAGACGCGCTCCGGGTCGAGGGCGAACAGGCCCAGCATCACGTAGCCCAGGTGGCTCACCGAGGAGTAGGCGACGAGCCGCTTCACGTCGGGCTGCACCAGCGCCACGAGCGCGCCGTAGACGATGCCGATCGCGGCGAGCAGGACGATCCAGGGCGCATAGGCCAGCGCCGCCGCCGGGAAGAGTGGCATCGCCCAACGAAGGAATCCGTAGGTTCCCATCTTGAGGAGCACGCCGGCGAGGATCACCGAGCCTCCGGTGGGGGCTTCGACGTGGGCGTCCGGAAGCCAGGTATGGAACGGGAAGATCGGTACCTTGATTGCGAAGGCGAGCCCGAAGGCGCCGAAGAGCCAGACCTGGGTGGCGAGCGGAAGCTGCACCCGGTAGAGGTCGGCGAGCAGGGTGGAGTAGCTCCCCGTCTGCGTCTTGTGCGCGACGACGACGTAGAGCAACGCCACCAGCATCAGGAGGGAGCCCGCGGCGGTGTAGAGGACGAACTTGATGGTGGCGTACAGCCGCCGCTCCCCGCCCCAGATGCCGATCAGGAAGTACATCGGCACCAGCATCGCCTCCCAGAAGACGTAGAACAGCACGGCGTCGAGCGCGAAGAACGTCCCGAGCATCGCCGTCTCGAGGAGGAGCAGGAAGACATGGTACTCGCGCACGCGGCGCGCGATCGCCGTGCGGGAGGACGCGATCACCACCGGGGTGAGGACCGTCGTCAGCAGCACCAGGAAGAGGCTGATGCCGTCGACCCCCAGCGCGTAGCGGACGCCGTAGGCATCGATCCACGGGATCGTCTCGGTGAACTGCATCGACGCGCGGCTCGGGCGGAACTCGGCGAAGAGCCAGGCCGAGAGCGCGAACGAAAGGAGCGATCCGGTCATCGAGACCGCGCGAATCCGGCGGTCGCCGCCGCCGACCACCGAGACGAGGAGCGCGAAGAGCGCCGGGGTGAAGGTGATCGCCGTCAGGAGGTGATCGGTCACGTCAGCCCCCTCCGCGAAGTCGCGCGACGACGTAGATCGAGACGGCAGCGAGTCCGGATGCGACGCCGAGCGCGTAGCGCTGGATCCGGCCGGTCTGCAGGCGCGAGACGAACGCCGCGCCGGAGCGCGCCGCGCGCCCGACGCCGTTCACGGTCCCGTCGACGACGCGAACGTCGACGGCCCGCCACAGGAAGCCCTTCGAGAGGGCGTGGATCGGTCGCACGAAGAGCCCCTCGGCGATCTCGTCGAGCCAGTATTTCCGCTGGAGCAGGCGGTGCCATCCGCGGAACTGCGCGCTCCAGGAGGCGGCAAGCTCCGGACGCCTGTCGTAGACGACGTAGGCCGTGCCCGCACCGATCGCCAGCGCCGCCAGCGCCCAGGGCGCCGGATTCCCGTGCCCTCCCACCCCGGGATGGGCGTGCGCCGCGGCCTCGACCCCCCGGTGCGCCGCCTCCACCACCCCGTGGAGGAGCGGCGCCAGCCACCCCTCGAACGACGTCCAGCCGAACCCGGCGACAATCGACAACAGGGCCAGGGGGACGAGCGGTAGCTGCATCGTCGGGCCGCCGTCCTTCACCTTGGACGCCACGGCGGGCTCCATGCGGGGGCGGCCCAGGAAGACGAGCCATAGGAGGCGCGTCATGTAGAAGGCGGTGCAGCCGGCGGCGAGAACGGCCGCCGCGAACAGGGGACCGACGAGCCACGCGGGGATCCGTTCGGCCCGCAGCACCGAGACGAGGATCTCCTCCTTCGAGAAGAACCCCGAGGTGCCCGGAATGCCGACGATCGCCGCCCAGCCGGCGAGGAAGACCCAGAAGGTCGCCGGAAGTCGGGTGCGCAACCCCCCCATCCGGCGGATGTCGTTGGGATCGTCGCCATGCGGGAGGGCGTGTTCCATCGCATGGATGACCGAGCCCGCGGCCAGGAACAGGAGCGCCTTGAAGAAGGCGTGCGTGGTGAGGTGAAAGACGCCGGCGGCGTATCCGCCGACGCCGACGGCGAGCACCATGAACCCGAGCTGCGAGACGGTCGAGTAGGCGAGCACCTTCTTGATGTCGTTCTGGACGAAGCCGATCGTCGCGGCGATCAGCGCGGTGAAGGCGCCGACCGACGCGATCACGGCGCAGGCGGTCTCGCTCGCTTCGAACAGGAACGACAGGCGGGCGATCATGTAGACGCCGGAGGTGACCATCGTCGCGGCATGGATCAACGCCGAGACCGGCGTCGGGCCGGCCATGGCGTCGGGGAGCCACAGGTAGAGCGGGAACTGCGCGCTCTTGCCGCAGGCGCCGACGAACAGGAGCAGCGCGGCCGCCGTCAGCATCCCCGGCGCGACCGGTCCGAGCTCGCGCAGCGTCTCGAAGGCGAGGGTGGGACGACCCGGCGGCGAGACGAGGAACAGGACGATCATCCCGAGCAGGAAGCCGAAGTCCCCCACCCGGTTCACCACGAACGCCTTCTTCCCCGCCTTGGCCTTGGCCTCGTCCCGATACCAGAAGCCGATCAGGAGATAGGAGCACAGGCCGACCCCCTCCCAACCGACGAACAGGAGCGGAAGACCGTCGCCGAGGACGAGCACCAGCATCAGCCCTGCGAACAGGTTCAGGTAGGCGAAGTAGCGGTCGCGATCCGGATCGTGGGCCATGTAGCCCACCGAGTAGACGTGGATCAGGAAACCGACGCCCGTGACGACCAGCGCCATCACCGCCGACAGCGCGTCGAGCACCAGCGCCGCGCGCACGTCGACGGTGCCGGCGCGGATCCAGGAGACGGCGGTGGAAGCCAGCGCGCGGTCCTCGAGCGGCAGGCCCGTCAGTCGCGCGAATCCGTAGAGCGCGACGAAAAAGGCGCCCAACATCGCCGCCGAGGCGATCCAGCCCGCTGGCCACCGCCCGGTCGTGTCGGTGTGACGCTCGCCCGGCGTCCACCGCTTCCAGAGCGCGACCGCGCCGTTCACGGCGGCGCCGGCGAGCGGCAGTGCGGGGATCCACCAGAGCCAGGCTTGACCGGTCACGCCCTATCCTTTGAGCTCGTGCAGCAGGTCGAGGTCGATCGTCCGGCGCGTCCGGTAGACGGTGAGGATCAACGCCAGTCCGAGCGCCGCCTCCGCCGCCGCGACCGCCATCACGAACAGCGCCAGCGCCTGTCCGTCGACGTCGCCGCGCTCCCGGGCGAATCCGACCAGCGCCAGGTTCCCGGCGTTGAGCATCACCTCGACCGAGAGCAACACGCCGATCGCGTTCCTCCGCCACAAGACGCCGAGCACGCCGACGGCGAACATCAACCCCGCGGCGAACAGGAAATGCTGGGTGCCGATCGGGCTCACAGTGTCTCCCCCGGTTCGAGCGGCCGCGGAACGATTCCGGCGAGCGGCGCCTCCGGCTCGGCGGACTCGCCCGTTCCCGCGGATGCAGCCTTCGCCACCTGGCGCGGCGGCAACCCCTGCTGGTCGGGCAACGTGGGGTCGGGGACGAAGGCGCGCTTCCGAGACAGCGGATCGATCCGGCGGCGGGCGCGATCGATTGCGTCGAGCGCCTCCCCGACCTGCGCGCGCTTGGTGAGCATCACCGCCCCTCCCATTGCCGCCACCAGGAGGAGGGAGATCACTTCGAACGGGACGAGGTAGTCGGTCAGCAGGGCTCGGCCGACCACCGCGGTCGTGCCGAACCCGGTCTCGTCGCGCAGCGCGGGGAAGCGGCTCGCGGCGCGTGTGGCCGCGGCCGACAGAGCACCCAGGACGAGCGCCACGAGCACCAGCGCCACGGCGTGCGACGGCTGCCAATCGCGTCCGCCCAGCTCTCCGGGGCGGAGGTTCAACAGCATGATGACGAAGACGAACAGGACGGCGATCGCGCCGGCGTAGACCAGCACCTGCATCGCCGCCAGGAAGTGGGCCCCCGCCCAGGCGAACAGCGCCGCGACCGAGAAAAGCGACAGCAGGAGCGACGTCGCGGCGACCATCGGGTTGCGCGAGATCGCCACGCCGACCGACGCCGCGACCGCGAGCCCGGCGAAGAGGTAGAAGACGAGGTCCGCGGCGTTCATGCCGTCCCCTCCCGCCACAGCACGTAGGCCGCGGTGACGACGATGTTGGCCAGCGCCAGCGGCATCAACCGCTTCCAGCCGAGCGCCATCACCTGGTCGAAGCGGAACCGCGGCAGCGTCCATCGGACCCAGATGAAGAGGAAGAGGAAGATCCCCATCTTCGCCACGAACGTCATGAACTGCAGCAGGGCCACCGCCGCCTGGCCGGCCAAGGGAGAGAGAGCGCCCGGGAGACCGAGGAGCAGGAACGCCACCCCCGCCAGCGAAAGCCCCGCCGTCACGACGGCGAAGATCGCCGGCTCCTGGTCCCGGAGATCGCCGAACCTCCTCGGGCCGGCGAGGTGCCGACGGAAGAGAACGACGGAGAGGATGGCGAGCGGAAGGGCGTGCGCCGCCACGATCGCCCGCACCACCGTCTCCGGGTGCTGCCGGAGCGTGGAGGTCGGGAGGAACGGCACCTGCCAACCGCCGAGGAAGATCGCCGCCACCACCGCCGAGGCGACGACCATGTGGACGTACTCCGACATCATGAAGATCCCGAACTTGAACCCGGAGTACTCGGTGTGGTACCCGGCCACCAGCTCGCTCTCCCCCTCGGGCAGGTCGAACGGCAGGCGATTCGATTCGGCAAAAACCGCCACCAGGAAAACGAGGAAGGCGAGCGGCTGGCGGACGACGCCCCAGTGGAGCGGCGATCCTTCCTGGAGCAGGACGAACTCCTCGAGCCGGACCGTGCCGTACAGCACCATCACGCTCACCGCCGACAGGGTCAGCGCGATCTCGTAGGAGACGAGCTGGGAGGCGCTGCGCAGACCTCCGAGGAGCGAGTACTTGTTGTTGGAGGACCAGCCGGCCAGCATGATCCCGAAGACCGAGAGGCCGGCGATGGCGAAGACGTAGAGGACGCCGACGTCGAGTCGCGCGATCTGCAGCGGCAGCGGTCCCGGCGGCAGCCACTCGCCGTGCGGCACGTGCAGGTCGTCGGCCCAGGGGATCACCGCCACCGTCAGGAAGGCGGGGGTCACCACCAGGAACGGCGCCAGCCAGTAGAAGAAACGGTGCGCTTTGGCCGGCCGCACGTCCTCCTTGAACACCAGCTTGATGGCGTCGGTGAGGCTGTGGACCATCCCGCCGAGCCGGATCGCCTTGAGCGCGGTGGCGCGGTTCGGTCCGATCCGGTCCTGGATGTAGGCGCAGACCTTCCGCTCCAGCCAGACCATCACCGGGACGACCTGCAGCACGAACCCGAGGACGAAGGCGATCTTCAGGCCGGCGACGACCAGCGGATTGGCGAGCAGGCGGGAGAGGAGTTCCATGGCGTCAGGCGGCGGCCGCGGAGCTCGAAAGCGGCGCGCCGCCCGCCGCGATCTTCGAGAAGGAGAGTCCGCCGAAGGCCGGGACGCGGCGGCCGAGTTCGTCGAAGACCGCCTCCGCCGAACGGAACCCCAGCCCCGTACCGTCGGCGCGCACGGCGGCGGCGAGGAAGTCGAGGATCGCCCACGAGGGACGGCTGTCGTGGAGCGGCGGGAAGGCCGGTTTCAGTCGTTGGACGTGACCGGCGTGGTTGGTGAAGGTGCCGTCGATCTCCAGGAAGGTCGCCGCCGGCAGGACGACGTGCGACAGCTCCGTCGTCTCGGTGCGGTTGGAGGCGATGGAAACCAGGAGCTCCAGCCGCGAGAGCAGTTCGCGCGCCTCGTCGGGGTTCTTCGAGAGCCGGACGACATCGCGCTCCAGCGCCAACAGGCCCCGGATCCGTCCGGCGAGGATCCCCTCCCGGATCGATGCGAAGGGCGTGGCCCGCCGTGCCGGAACGATCGCCTCCAATCCGGAGCGGTTCGGCGTCTTGTCGGCCTTGAGGAGGAGGTCGTCGGACTGCGCCGTCTCCTCCATTCCGGGGTCGACGTCGACGGCGATCAGCGGGGTCCGGAGGACTTCGTCGGCGAAGCGGCTCAGCGCCCAGAGCGCCTCGTTGGTGGCGTGGGGACTGGCGAGGACTGCGATCGCCTCCGACCCGTGCTGGGAGACGATGCGCCGGGTCGCTTCCGCCACGTCGGCCGCGGCGGCGCGCCACGTCGCCGGCCGCCGTCCCGAGGTCGGCTGCGGGATCCGCGTCTCGGCGTGCGTCGGCTTGTGGCACGTCCGGCCCAGGTCGCACATCCAGAAGGCGTTCACGGCGTCGTTGCGGCGCGGACGCACGCGGTGAACGTTGCGGTCGACGGCGTTCGAATCGACGTGCAGGTTGCAGCCGTTCGAACAGACGTTGCAGACCGAGTCGGTCGTCTTGAGGAACCAGACCCGCTGCTGGAAGCGGAAATCGCGGTTGGTCAACGCGCCGACGGGGCAGATGTCGACGACGTTTGCGCTGTAGAGGTTCTCCAGCCGGCCGCCGGGGAACAGGGAGATCTCGGCATGCCCTCCGCGGTCGACGATCGTCAACTCCGAGGTGTGCGTCACCTCGTCGAGGAAACGGATGCAACGGGTGCAGAGGATGCAACGCTCGGCGTCGAGCATCACCTGGGGTCCGAGCGGTACGACCTTCCGCTTCTCGACCTTCGGATCGCGCAGCGCCGAGGGATGCCGCGCGTAGTCCATGTAGTACTCCTGCAGCCAGCACTCCCCCGCCTGATCGCACACCGGGCAGTCGAGCGGATGGTTCAGCAGCAGGAACTCCATCACCCCGGCCCGCATCTTCTTGACGCCCTCGGTCTGCGTCAGGACCTTCAGCCCATCGCGGCAGGTCATGTTGCAGGCGATGTCCGGCTTCTTCTGCCCTTCGACCTCGACCAGGCACATGCGGCAGTTGCCGGCGATCGACAGGCCCGGGTGATAGCAGAAGTAGGGGACGTCGATCCCGTTCTCGTGCGCGAGCTGGAGGACGGTCTGCCCGGCCTTGAACTCGTAGTCGACGCCGTCGATCGTCATCTTCGGCATCGTCGTCAGCCCCCCCACGCCGGATACGGGCAGCCGCGGTTCTGGATGTGCAGCTCGAACTCCGACCGGTACTTCTTGAGGTAGGAGACGACCGGCATCCCGGCGCCGTCGGCGAAGGCGCAGATCGTCTTTCCCATCATCTGATCGCAGATCCGGAGCAGCAGGTCGACCTCGTCCGGCTCGGCGTTCCCCTTCTCGATGCGACGGCAGATCTTGGCGATCCACGGCACCCCTTCGCGGCAGGGGGAGCACTGCCCGCAGGTTTCGTGCGCGTAGAAGTTCTGGAAGGTGGACAGGGTCCGCACCATGCAGTCCCCCTCGTCGAGCGCGATCACCGCGCCGGTGCCGAGCGAGGAGCCGACCGTCGCCAGCGACTCGTGGTCCAGCCCGACCCGCTCCGCCTCCTCGGCCGTCACGATCGGCGTCGAGCTTCCGCCGGGGATCACCGCCTTCAACCGCCGGGGTCCTGACAATCCGCCGCAGACGACGTCGACGAACTTCTTCAGGTTGTAGCCCATCGGAAGCTCGTAGACGCCCGGCTTCTTGACCCGCCCCGACGCGCCGTAGAGCCGGGTGCCGGTCGACTTCTCGGTCCCGATCGCGGCGTAGGCCTTGCCGCCGTGGGTCACGATCCACGGCACGGCGGCGACCGTCTCCACGTTGTTGACGACGGTCGGTCCGCCGAACAGCCCCTGCACCGCCGGGAACGGAGGCTTGAGCTTCGGCCACCCCTTCCAGCCTTCGAGCGAGGAGAGCATCGCCGTCTCCTCGCCGCAGATGTAGGCGCCGGCCCCCTTGGTGATGCGGATCTCGCAGGAGAAGGGGCTTCCCTTGACGTTCCTCCCCGCCCAGCCATGCTTGTAGGCCTGCTCGACGGCGTATTCGACCTTCTTGATCTCGGCGAAGAACTCGCCGCGCACGTAGACGTAGACGTCGCTGGAGCCGATGGCGTAGGCGGTGAGCAGCGCCCCTTCGACCATCCGGTTCGGATCGCGCGCCAGGAGCTCCCGGTCCTTGAACGTCCCCGGCTCCCCTTCGTCGGCGTTGATGGCGACGTACTTCGGCCTCTTCGACTCCTTCGGGACGAAGCCCCACTTGGTGCCGGTGGGGAAGCCGGCGCCGCCACGCCCGCGCAGCCCCGACGTCTTCACCTCGTTGACCACGTCGTCGGGCTTCATCTCGCGGAGCGCCTTCGCAAGCGCCTGGTACCCGCCGTGTTCGCGGTAGATCTCGTAGGACCAGGAGTCGGGTATCTCCCAGGTCGAGGTCAGGACGCGCGGGAAGTCGCTGCTGCCCGCGCCGCCCGTCGCCGGCGCGGTCACGGCGTCCCTCCGCTGCGCTTCTCGTTCTCCACCAACACGTCGAGCAGTTGGTCGAGCTTCTCCCCCCCCATGCGGGCGTGGTACTCCTCGTTGATCTGCACCACCGGCGCGATGCCGCAGGCGGCCAGGCACTCGACCTGCTCCACCGT
Source organism: uncultured bacterium (assembly GCA_964372275.1). Taxonomy (GTDB): domain Bacteria; phylum CAYJRR01; class CAYJRR01; order CAYJRR01; family CAYJRR01; genus CAYJRR01. Next base: position 12,526 of record CAYJRR010000018.1, on the reverse strand, counting down.
GAAGAGCCGGTCGGCCGTCGTCTCGCCGGGCTTGACCTTCAGCTTCTTGCAGACGCGCTCGGTGATCCGCTCGGCGCCGAGCATCGCGCACGACAGATTCCGGCAGATCTGGACGTGGAACTTCCCCGTCGGCTTGAGCTTGAACATCGTATAGAAGCTCGCCACGCCGGCGACGCGCGCGGCCGGAAGCTCGAGCCGGTCGGCGACGAGCTTCAGCACCTCGGGGGAGAGCCATCCGAACTGGCGCTGGGCGATCCACAGCACCGGGAGGGTCGCGGCCGCCCTGTTCGGATAGCGGGCGAGGGTCTTCTGGATCTCCAGCTCGGCGGCTTCCTGGAAGGCGATTTCCGACACCGGACGCGCGTCATAGCGCGAATGTCGGAACGAGTCAAAGCCACGACGTGGCGGGGGTTTATCCGCCTTCGGTCTTCGTCGGATTCAGCAGGTCGGGACGCGGCGGGAGGTTCTTGACCTCCTTCTCGAAGAAGCCGGCGATGTACTTCATCACGTCGCGCATCGACAGAATCCCGACCGCCTTGCCTTCCTTGTCGACGATCGGGATGTGCCGGAAGCTCCGCTCGGTCATCATGTTGAGCGCGAACGCGAAGCTCGCGTCGGCCGGGAGCGATTCGGGGTTCGGGGTCATGAACTCGCCGACCGTGGACGTGCCCCAGTCCTTTCCTTTGCCGGCGAGTTTGAACAGAACGTCCCGCTCGGTGAAGATCCCGGCGAGCTTTCCGCTCTGTTCCACCAGGACGCAACCGAAGTGTCCCTCCTGCATCGCCTTGATCGCGTCGCCGATCGTCGTCTTCGCCGAGACGAAGACGGGCGTCGGGAGGTGGATCGTCCGGAGCGGCGCCTTGAGCGTGTTGGTGTCGAAGGTGCGGGGCTTGGCGGCGCGCTCCGCCATGATCCGCTCCTCTTCGTACATTTCATCGCCGAGGTAGGACTCCACGAAATCGTTCTCCGGGCCGGGCTTCTTGGACATCCTCGTCTCCGCCTCCGAATCGTGTGGGTCCCGGATGTTAGCACCGGCCCTCCACCAGAAGCCAAGCGGCCGCCCCGGGCGAGGCGTTCGGGGAGCCCCGAGGAAGCCCGAACGGGTGGACCGACCCGTTCACCCGACGTTCACACGCTCTCGCGGGTGGTGGGGTGGAGGATGGAGGGCCGCGGAGGGAGGTTGGCGACCTCTTCGCGGAAGAAGCTGCAGATGTAGGCCACGATGTCCCGGATCGAGACCACCGCCACGGGGCGATCGTCGGCATCGACGATCGGAACGTGCCGAAAGCCGCCCACCGTCATCACGTTCAATGCGAAGGCGAGGTTCGCGTTCTCGGTCAGCGTCTCCGGGTCGGGGGTCATGATCGAGGAAAGCGGGTGTCGCAGCCAGTCCGCCGGCGCGTGGTCGACGCGCGAGAGGACGTCCCGCTCGGTGACGATCCCGACCAGTCGTCCGAGGGCTACCACCAGGACGCAGCCGAACCCTCCGCCGCGCATTGCACGGACCGCTTCCAGCACGGTCGCATCGTGGGGGAGCGTCGTCGGGGAACGTAGATTCAGACGCGTGACCGGCACGCGGAGCGAATCGGCGTCGAACGACGGCGGCAGGGCGGCGCGCTCGCGCATGATCCGCTCCTCCTCCCACACGCCGTCCGGCACGTAGCTCTCGCTCGGCACGCGCGACGCGCGAATGGCTGGGTCGGCTCCGGCCGTCTCGTCGATCATCGTACGCCCCCGCGCGACCTTTGCGTGCAGCCTCCGCCGCTACCTACCGGTGCTCACGATTTCGGCCTCTGCAAGTCGTCAGCGTCGAATCCCGGCGCCGAGCGATGTCAATCCCCGGCGCTCGGGCTCTGCCGACGACGCGACGGTATCGGCGTCTCGAGGGACGTTGATCCCCTGATCCGCTTCGAATTCGGCCAGGAGGAGGGCGCGGTCCAACTCTTCGCCGAAGAGTTCGCGATAAAGGGCTTCGCGCCGGTTCCGTTCTGCCCGTTTCAGTCCGGCGTAGAAGATGGTCGCCACTCCGGCCATTCCGACCATCAGGAGCCCGATCGGCGTGAGGGCCGAGGCAGTCACACCGGCTGCGACGACCGCGCCCGAAAAGCCGGCGGTAGCCGCCGCAAGCCCCAGCAGCGAGTCGCGATCGTACTGCCGGCGCTCGGCGACCAGTTCGCGAGCGGCAGCGAGCGCCTCGGGTCCGACGTTCAACCGCTCGGCGGTGATCGGCGGCGGATCGGCCTGGGCCACCGAGGCCGAGAGCATCGCGATGGCCACGGTCCAGGCGAGCGTCGATTTCGAAAGAAGCGCGTGGATCGTCTTCATGTCGGTGTTCCCCACCCGCCGGCCGGCGTGACCGGGCGGACACAACGGTGGAGCAACGACGGTGCCATCACCGACCCGCCGGGAATCGCAGCGAATCGGGATGTCTCGGCGGCGTCGCCGGGAAACGTTCTTACTCGAAACGATACCCGACACCGGATTCTGTCCGTCCGGATACGGGCTGTCCCTCGCCGTCCGGAAGGGTCCGCCGGCTGGGCCCGGAACGCGATCAGGGGCTGGCGGAGGGAGCGGATCCGAGCGCGGAGACGACCCGTCGCGTGGCAGGAGACCGGTTCAAGGTGTAAAAGTGGATCCCGGGGGCGCCGCGGGCGAGCAGCTCGGCGCACTGCGCGATGGCGTGCGTCACGCCCAGGTCCATCGCCCCGGCCGGGTCGTCGCGCAACGTCTCCAGCCGGAGCTGCAGGCGCATCGGGATCGTCGCGCCGCACATCCGGGTGAAGCGCTCGATCTGCACCACGTTGGTGATCGGCATGATCCCCGGGACGATCGGGACGCCGATCCCGGCCTTGCGCGCGCGCTCCACGAAGTCGAAGTAGAAGGCGTTGTCGAAGAAGAGCTGGGTGATGAGCAGGTCGACGCCGGCATCGACCTTTCGCTTCAGGTTGCGGAGGTCGGCGTCGCGGTCGACGCACTCGATGTGCCCTTCGGGGTAGGCGGCCGCGGCGACGCAGAACGGCAGGCGCTCCTGGCGGATGAAGCCGACCAGCTCGTTGGCGTTGGCGAAGCCTCCGGCGGGTCGGACGAACGCCGACTGCCCCTTCGGAGGATCGCCTCGCAGCGCGATCACGTTCTCCACCCCGGCATCGGCCAGCCGCCGAAGCGTGTCCCGGATCTCCTCGCGCGCGTGGCCGACGCAGGTGAAGTGGGCCATCGCCTCGATCCCGACGTCCCGCTTGATGCGGGTCACCAGGTCGACCGTCTTCTCCCGGGTGGAGCCGCCGGCGCCGTAGGTGACCGAGACGAACCCGGGCGCGAGCGCCGTCAAGTCGGCGATCGCCTCGAAGAGGTTCGCCTCCCCCTCCGGCGTCCTTGGCGGGAAGAACTCGAAGCTGAAGCAGGGCGGCTTCCGACCTTCGGCGGCGGCGAGGACGCGGTCGAGGATTCTCATGAGGCGGGAATGGGCGAGGAGGGAAGGGCGGAGGACCTGGCTCCGCAGACGAGTAGCGCTCTACGGAAAAACGACAATTGAAAATTGGAAATTGGAAATGGAAAACCGACAATGTCCGGAATCGTCCGGGCGTGATTGTCGGTTTTCAATTTCCAATTTCCCATTTTCAATTGGATTTTCTTCCGGCCGCGCTGTCTCAGCGTTCGCATTCCCCGGCGATGATGTTCAAGCCTCCGAACACCGCCACCGCATCCGGCACCATCAGCCCTTCGATCATCTTCGGGAAGCTGCACCACATCGGGAAGCACGGGCCCCGCGCGTGCACCCGGTAGGGATGCGGGCTGCCGTCGGAGACGACGTAGAAACCCAGCTCGCCGTTCGCCGCCTCGGTGTAGCTGTAGACCTCGCCGGGGTCGGGGCGCATCCCTTCGAAGACCAGCATGAAGTGGTTGATGAGCGCTTCCATCGACGTGTAGACCTGCTTCTTCGGCGGAAGCGTCAGACGCTTGTCGGGGACGCTGATCGGACCGCCGGGGAGCCTCTTCACCGCCTGGCGGACGATGCGGGCGCTTTGGTGCATCTCTTCGACGCGCACCATGATCCGGTCGTAGGCATCGCCGTTCTCCCCCACCGCCACGTCGAAATCGAACTCGTCGTAGTGGTAGTAGGGGGCCGTCTTGCGGAGGTCGTAGGGGACGCCGCTGGCGCGCAGGCACGGGCCGGTCCAGCCCCAGGAGATCGCCTGCGACCGCGACCATCGCCCGATGCCGACCGTCCGGTCGTAGAAGATCCGGTTCCGCCGCACCAGACCCATCACGTCCTCGACCGCCTTCTGCACGTCGTCGAGCAGGGCGAGGAGCTCGTCGATCCATTCCGGGGTGAGGTCTCGGATCGCCCCTCCGACCCGGCCCCACGAGTTGGTCAGGCGCGCGCCCGTCAGCTTCTCGATCAGCAGGTAGATCTTCTCGCGGACGTTGAAGAAGTACCAAAAGTTGGTGAGCGCGCCGATGTCGACCAGGTTGGTCCCGACGTTCACCAGGTGGTCCATGATGCGGTTGAGCTCGCAGACGATCACCCGCACGAACTTGCAGCGTTCGGTGATCTCGATCCCCATCAGCTTCTCGACGGCCATGCAGTAGCCGACGTTGTTCATCAGCGCCGAGACGTAGTTCAGCCGGTCGGCGTAGGGGATCGGATCGTTCCAGGGGCCCTTCTCGCACGACTTCTCGAAGCCGCGGTGCAGGTATCCGGTCTCCCCTTCCGCGCGCAGGATCGTCTCGTGGTGGACGAGCGCCTCCACCCGGTAGACGCCGTGCATCGCCGGATGGCTGGGACCGAGGTTGATCACCAGCGGATTGCCGTCGGCCTCGCGACCCAGCTCCTCCAGGTCCTCGGGGGTGTAGCCGAGGAGATCGACGGGCGCCCAGATGCCGGGCCGCTTGTCGATCGGGTAGTCCTTCCGCAGCGGGTGCCCGTCGAACCGCTCGTGCATGAAGATCCGCCGGAGGTTCGGGTGCCCGACGAAGCGGATCCCGAACATGTCCCACGCTTCGCGCTCCATCGGATCGGCCACCGCCCAAAGGTCGGCGACCGACGCGACTTCTGGATCGGCGTCGTCGAGTCGGGCGCGGACGCGCAGGCGCCGGTTCGTGTCGAAGGAGTAGAGGTGGTAGACGGCCTCGAAGCGGGTCCGGGGAAGGGCGCCGTACGAGGCATCGAGCTTGGCGATCTCCTGGTAGTCGACCCCGGTGACGTCGATCAGCCAGTCGAGGCGGAGCTTTGGATCGCTCTTCAACGCCTCGAGGACCGCGCGAAGGTCGGCCGCCTCCACGACCACCGTCGCGTCGCCGAACCGCTCGTGCGAGTCCTTGATCTTGTCGCCGAGTTTCGTCTTCACGAGTTCGAGCATTTCGGTCCTGGCGGTCATGGGGAGTCCCTCGACGGGCCCCAAGGATATCGGGTCGGACCGGGAGATCAACGCCGGCAAAGCGGTGGTACTCTTCCGTCGTGCGCACCCATCCTTTCCTCCTCCTGCTCCTCCTCGTTTCCCTTGCCCTTTCCCCCGCCCCCGTCCGCGCCGGTGTGACCGGCGTCGGTGCGGCCACCGGGAATGCCCGCAGCCTCGCGGCCAATCCGGCGGCGGCGGTCGGCAGCGATGGAACCGAGATCTCGGCCGAGTACCTCCAGGGCCTGGTCTGGTTCGAGTACCAGCGCGCTCCGTACCGCGGCACCGACCCCGAGAACGATCCCGATCGGACGTTCGATCGCGAGAACCGTGAGTTCTTCCCCTACTACCCCTACTTCGCCGTCCGCTCCGACCTGCGCCTCCGCGGCGGGCCGGAGCGCGAGCCGGCCCGCTTCGGCGTCGGTCTCTCGGTATCGGTTCCGACCTCGAGCGGCGTGCACCTCGCGGACGACAGCGCCGGCCGCTACCACATGATCGACGCGCGGAGCTACGCGATGTACGTCAATCCGGTGGTCGCGGTTCGCGCGGGCCAACGGCTCACGCTCGGCGCCGGGCCGGTGCTGGCGATCGGAAAGCTGGCAATACGACTTCGGAAGGACCTGGCCCCCAACCTGAACGAGATCTCCCCCGGCGATCCGCCCTACGGCCCCGAGACCGCGCTCCTGGAAGGGGAGTTCGAGATGAAGGACGCCACCGGATACGCCCCGACGGTTGCCGCCGGCTTCCTCTACGACGTGAACGACCGGTTCCGCGTCGGCGCCTCCTACGTCGCGGGGACACGCATCGAGCAGCACGGCCGGTCCCGGTTCACCCCCTCGCTCGACTTCAACGTCTACAGCACCGCCGACTTCACCTACACCCAGTACCTCCCCCCGATCGCCAACGCCGGGGCGCGCTACCGGGTGACGCCCGAGGTGGAGCTGTCGCTGGAGGGCTACTGGGCGGGGTGGTCGACCAACGCCACCCCCCGCAGCAAGATCCAGAACTCCGAGCTTCACGCCTCCCAGGAGGACCTCGAAGCGCTCCTGCAGACGCTCGAGATCAACGAAGGCGATCTGGTGGAGGGGATCCTCGACCGGGACCAGGTCTCGCAACGCGGCTACCACGACGGCTGGAACCTGGTCGCCGGCGCCGACGTCCACCACGGATCGTTCCGCACCCGCGGCGAGTTCGGCTTCTCCCGGGGAGCGGTCCCCGATCCCTACGTCAACGCCGGCAACTTCGATTTCAACTCCTGGATCTTCACCGTCGGGACCGCCTGGGAACCGCGGAATCTCCCCTACCGGGTCGGTCTGTCGTGGATCCAGTACTTCCCGCAGGACCGCGTGATCGACAACAGCCGATTCCGCAGCGATGCCTCGCCTGATTCCGGCTTCGCGCTGCCGTCGGGCAACGGCACGTACCGCGCGAAGTCGATGCGGATCGCCCTCACGACCGGCGTCGTCTTCTAGGGGTGCCGGTGACCGCGATTCCGCGCGCGCTGGTGGCCGGCGGTCTCATCGCGGCCTCGGCGGCGACTGCCGAGGCCGGGACGCTCGGCGTCGGCGCCGCCGATTCCCGGGCGATGAGCCTGGCCGCCAATCCGGCGCTGGCGGTCGGCGCCGACGGCACGGAGATCGCCGTCGAGCTGCAGCAGCGCCTGGCGTGGATCGAATACCGCCGCGCCCCCTACGACGGCACCGATCCGGTGAGCGATCCCGACCGCACGTTCGACCCGGAGGAGCGGTTCATGACGGCGCGGGTCCCATTCTTCGCCGTGCGGACCGAACTCCGGCGGCGCGCGGCCGGAGCGACCGAGCCGGCGCGTTGGGGGCTCGGGGCGTCGGTCTCGGTCCCCTACGGGAGCGGCGTGGAGTTCTCGGCGGACGGACCCGGCCGCTACCACATGATCCGCGCCACCAGCTACGCGGTCTACGTTGCGCCGGTCGTCGCCCTCCGCGCCGGTCCGAACCTCCGTCTGGGGGCCGGACCGGTGCTGGCGGTGGCGCTTCTCTCGGCGCGCTTGCGCACCGACATCGCCCCCAATTTGAACGAGCTCGACCCGCAGGACCCGCCGCGCGCCCCCGAGACCGGGCTCCTGGAGGGGGAGTTCCGCATCGACGACCCGAACGGGATCGCGCCGACCGTGACGGCCGGCTTCCTCTACGAGCCCGGTCCCCGTTGGCGCTTCGGCGCGTCGTACACCGCCGGGACCTTCGTCGAGCAACGGGGCCGCTCGCGTTTCACGCCGTCGCTCGACTTCAACGTCGTGAGCGACGCCGGCTTCACCTATCTCCAGTACCTCCCGCCGGTGGCCCACGCCGGCGCGCGCTGGCGACCGGACGACGCGGTCGAGCTATCGCTGGAGGCCGGATGGATCGGCTGGTCGACCAACTCGGTGACCCGCTCGAAGGTCGCGGGATCGCGGATCCGCGCCACGCAGGAGGACCTGGAGGCTCTCCTCGACGCGCTGGAGATCAACGAATCGAGCCTGGTCGAACTGCTCGACAAGGACCAGACCAGCCTGCGCGGATACCACGACGGCTGGACGGTGGTGCTGGGGGGCGCGCTCGCGAACGGCCGCCTCCGCCCGCGCGGCGAGGTCGGCTTCACCCGCAACACCGTCCCCGACGCCTACATGAACGTCGGCAACATGGACTTCGACGCCTGGATCCTCACCGCCGGAGCGACCTGGGCGCCGGAGGCGTGGCCCGCGACGTTCGGTTTGTCGATGATCCAGTACTTTCCCCGCGACCGCCGCATCGAATCGAGCCGCTTTCGCAGCGACGCGCCGGTCGATTCGGGCTTCGCCTACCCGACGGGCAACGGCGTCTACCGGGCGAGGTCGATGCGCTTTTCCCTCACCACCAGCGTTCGCTTTTGAGGGACGAACAGCCGGAATTCAACTCGGAGACACGGAGAACTCGGAGTTGGGGGAGGACGTCGTCGAAAGGCACGTCTTCTCACGTACGGTGCGGCGAGGCGCGCTTTTAACAGCGCGACTGAAAAGAATAGCGGAGGAGGGAAAAGTTCGAGGGTGTTGGGGATTAAGGAAGAGTAAAATGGGGGCGCGGTTGTTGTGGTGTA
>CAYJRR010000018.1:0-4033 GCA_964372275.1 uncultured bacterium | reverse complement strand
GCGCCTCGCACTCGATTCGCATCCGAGGAAAACGTCCGAGGTGAAGTGAGATCACGGAAGAGAACACGGAGGCCTCGGTGCTGGGAGTGTCGACGGTCCTCGGTGGCCTTTCCGTGGACTCCGACCGCCTCGGACCCTCTCTCCGCGCGGGGTGGGTGCGAGGCGGCGTTCCGCGCCGCCGAGCCGTGTCACCCATGACCGCCGAAGATGCCGGGAATGTCGACGGGCTTGGTTTCGCTGCCACGAAGTTCCCGCGACACGGACTCACTCGCAGTTCTCCGTGACCTCGGTGTCCTCCGTGTTCAATCACGGGCGTATCGTCATTCCCGAATCTGCGCCGAATCCAGTTGGCGCTAGAGCGCGGGTTTCTCGGGCAGCGACGGCGGGGCGTCGCCCTCGGGTGCCGGCTGCGGGCCCGCCGCCCTGTTCTCTCTCAAGGCGCGCTCGTGCGTCCCAAACTCGTTGCGCCAAATGGTGTCCGGTCCAGGCTCCGGCGCCCACACGCGCTGCGTACTCTTTCCGATCGGGTCGGGGGATTCGCCGTGCGCGTAGACCGGCAACGGGACCTTGGCCCGCTTGCCGTGCGCGGACAGGGTCTCCTGTTCGATCTTCTCCTGCAGCTTGATCACGGCGTAGAGGATCGACTCGGGGCGCGGCGGGCAGCCGGGGACGTACACGTCGACCGGGATCACCTGGTCGATCCCCTGGAGCACGGTGTAGTTGTTGTAGAAGCCGCCGGAGCTGGCGCAGGCGCCGACGGAGATCACCCACTTGGGCTCCGGCATCTGCTCGTAGATGCGCTTCAGCACCCACGCCATCTTGTAGTTGATCGTCCCCAGCACCAGCAGCAGGTCGGCCTGTCGCGGCGAGAAGCGAACGACCTCTGCCCCGAAACGAGCAATGTCGAAGCGCGCCGATACGTCACCCATGAACTCGATGGCGCAACACGCGGTGCCGTAGGGAAGCGGGAAGAGGGAGTTCTTGCGCCCCCAGTTCACCAGGGAGGCGAGCTTGGTCGTGAGGAAGGGACCCGGGTTGTCGCGTTCGGATCCCATCACTCCCACTCCAGCGCGCGGCGCGACCAAAGATAGACGAAGCCGACCGCCAGCACCGCGAGGAAGACGAGCATCTCCAGGAACGCGAAGAGCCCCAACCCTTCGTGGGCCATGCCGCGGAAGGAGACGGCCCAGGGATAGATGAAGACCGCCTCCAGGTCGAAGATGACGAAGATCAGGGCCACCAGGTAGTACCGAACCGGTGCCTTCGCCCGCGCGTCCCCCACCGGCTCGACGCCGCACTCGTAGGGGGAGGCCTTGATCGGGTTCGGACGCTTGGGTCCGAACGCGGTCGAGACCAGGAGCAGGACGCCGCCGAGTCCGACGGCGACGGCCATGAGCAGCGCGAGCGGTCCGTACTGTTCCATCAGGAGGTGAACAGCTGGATCGAGCGGTGGGCCCACTCCATCGTCGTTCCCCAGAACAGGCCCAGTGCCAGCGTCGGGAGCACCAGGAAGCCCATCAGCATCAGGAACACCGGCTCGACGCGCAGCGGTGCCAGGGATTCACCCTCCGAAGCCTGCTCGAGGAACATCGCCCTTGCGATCCGCATGTAATAGAAGAGCGACACCACGCTGTTCGCAATCCCCGCCAGCGCCAGGACGTAGTACCAGTTGAGACCGCCCCCGGTTTCCAGCCCGCGGTGGATCACCCCGGCGAACAGGTGCAGCTTCCCCGTGAAACCGGCGAGAGGCGGCAGTCCGACCAGCGAGAAGAGGAAGATCGCCATCGAGACGGCGGCGAAGGGGCTCCTCACGCTCAAGCCCCGGAAGGCGGTGATCTCATCGCTTCCGGTCTCGTCGGAGACCGCCGCCGTCACCAGGAAGGCGCCGATGTTCATCGCGCAGTAGGCGATCAGGTAGAACAGCACCGACCGCAAGCCCGCCTGCGACAGCACGACGAACCCCATCAGCAGGTATCCGGCGTGCGCGATGCTGGAGAAGCCGAGCAGTCGCTTCACGCTCGTCTGGTGCATTGCGGAGAGGTTCCCGACCGTCATGGTGGCGATCGAGAGGAAGCCGATCAGGAGCGGCCACGCCGGCGCGAGCGACGCCGTCCACGACTGGCCGTCCGCGGCGGCGGCGCCGGGGGTGGCGAGCACGCCGTAGAAGAAGCGGATCAGCGCCGCGAAGCCGGCCGCCTTGGGACCGACCGTCAGGAAGGCGGTCACCGGCGTCGGCGCCCCCTGGTAGACGTCGGGGGCCCACATGTGGAACGGCACGGAGGCGATCTTGTAGGCGAAGCCGGCGAAGACCAGCAGCGCCGCGATCGTCGCCGTCGCCGGGCTGGTCGACTCCGCCAGGCGCGCCGCGACCTCGTGGAATCCGGTCGCCCCGGTCATCCCGTAGAGGATCGACAGTCCGTAGAGCATGATCCCCGAGGCGACCGCGCCGTAGAGGAGGTACTTCAGCGACGCCTCGGAGCTCTTCCGGCTGTGCTGCGACCAGCCGGTGAGGATGTAGGAGCAGATCGAGACCGTCTCCAAGGCGAGGTACAGCATCAGCAGGTCGTTCGCCGACGCGAGGAGGATCATCCCGACCGTGAGGACGAGCAGGATCGCGTAGAACTCCGCCTTGTTCTCGCGGATCTCCCGGCTCCGGGCGCTCATCGCCACGGCGATCGCCGCCACCACCAGGAAGAAGGCCTGGAAGAACCAGGAGAACGGATCGGAGACGATCATCCCCGAGAACAGCTCGACCGTCTGGTCGGGCGGGGTGCGAAGCAGCATCAACCCGGCCAGCCCGAGGCCCAACAACGAGAGGAACGGGGCCGCGCCGCTCGCCGACGCCTTGGGGTCCTCGAACAGGTCCTGCACCAGCACCAACCCCGCAGCGAGCGCCACGAAGATCGACGGCCAGAAGTAGGGGAGGCTCTCCCAGTTCCCCTGCACGAGGAGGGTCGCGTCCATCGGCTACATCCCCGCCCCGAACAGGCCCACCAGCTTCCGCACCGACCCGCCGATCACGTTCAGGATCGGCATCGGATAGAAGCCCAGCACCACCACCCCGGCCGCGAGCGGGTAGAGGGTGAACTTCTCCCGCGCCGAGAGGTCGGCGTAGCCCTCGTATCGCGGATTCGGCTTCCCGAGGAAGACCCGCTGCATCGTCCAGAGAAGGTAGGCCGCGGTGAAGACGACGGCGGTCGCCGCGAGGACGGCGAGCGCGGGGAAGGTCCGGAAGCTCCCGAGCAGCACCAGCGCCTCGCTGACGAAGACGCACAGCCCCGGGAGCCCCAGCGCCGTCATGAACGCCACCCCGGAGACGCCGGCGTAGATCGGCATCCGCGCCGCGAGTCCGCCGAAGGCGTTCAGGTCGCGGTGGTGGGCGCGGTCGTAGATCACGCCCACCAGGAGGAACAGCATCGGGCTGTAGAGGCCGTGGGCGAACATCTGGAAGATCGCGCCGTTGATCCCGGCCTCGGTCATCGAGGCGGTCCCCAGCATCACGTAGCCCATCGACGAGATCGAGGCGTAGGCGACCAGCTTCTTGAAGTCCTCCTGCGCCATCGCGCACAGCGCGCCGTAGAGGATCGAGACCACCCCCAGCACGGCGATCCAGATCGCCATCTCCTGGCTGATCTGCGGGAAGACCGGCAGGCAGACGCGGAGGATGCCGTAGCCCCCCATCTTGAGCAGGACCCCGGCCAGAATCACCGAGATCGGCGTCGGCGCGAGCACGTGCGCGTCGGGGAGCCAGGTGTGGAGGGGCACCGACGGCACCTTCACGATGAAGCCGATGAACAGCCCCCACCAGACGTAGGTCCAGAACGTCCCGGTGAACGTGCCCGCCGCCCCCAGCTCCGCCAGGCGCGTCAGGTCCCACGACCGGTCGCTCGCGAAGTAGAGCGCCAGCATGCCGAGCAGCATCAGCACCGAGCCGGCCATGGTGAAGAGGAAGAACTTGATCGCCGCGTACTCCTTGGTCCGCCGCGGCTCGGCCGACTTCCCGCCCCAGATCCCGATCAGGAAGTACATCGGG
>CAYJRR010000017.1:0-48475 GCA_964372275.1 uncultured bacterium | reverse complement strand
GTTCCGCCGGTCGAGGAGGACGACTGTCTGCGCGCCGGGTACTTTCCGCTCGCGGTCGACTGGCCGGACACCGAGGACGCGAGCCAGGTGGTCTACGCGCTTTCGGTCCAGGTCGAAGACCTCGTCCCCGAGTTCGCCCCCGCCACCGCCGAAGCGGCGCCGCACTCGCTGTCGTTCGTCGCCAGCCAAGGGACGATCGCCGTCCCGGAGCGGAGCGAGGTGACGGTCGTCGTCTGGGCGATCGACGGCGCCGGCCGGCAGGGTCACTCCGTGGCGACGACGGTCGAGGTCCCGGCGGCGCCGTCCGGACGCGGTGGGGGTGAGGCCTCCGCCTGCCACGTGACCGGTCGTTCGCATCGCCACGGCGCGGGTGGTCCGCATCGCTCCGGCACGGGCACGCGCGCTGGGGTTCTCGCCCTCGCCGTGGCGGTGGCGGGCGGGATCCTCCTCGGACGGAGGGCTTGCTGAGAGATTCGGGCGGATCGGAACCGGTTACGGATACCGATTCGGGTCGGATCTGGGCCTCGACCTTACGTCGCGCGCCAGGCGAGGAAGGCGGCGAGCGCAAAGCAGTAGTAGGCGAACAGGTCGAACCGCCCGCGGCGTAGCACCGCGAACAGCAGCCGAAGCGCCAGCATGCCGACCGCGAAGGAGACGGCGACACCGACTGCCACCGGGACGATCGCCTCGGCCGGGAGCCCCGACAGGTCTTTCGCCTCGAGCAGGAGCGCTCCGGCCACGGCGGGCAGCGACAGCAGGAAGGAGAAGCGCGCGGCGACGTCGCGGGAGAGCCCCAGCGCCACCCCCATCCCGATCGTGGAGGCGCTCCTCGAAAGGCCGGGCAGCACCGCCAACCCCTGCACCGCGCCGATCGCCAGCGCGTCCGCGGCGCTCAACGTCTCCGCCCCGCGCGTTCCCGAGGCGCCGGTCGCGCCTGCGGCGGGCATACCGCGCGCGCGCAGCACGACGATCCCGTTCCACAGCCCCGACACCGAAAGGCACGCGGCGATCGCGAGCAGGTCCTCGCTCATCACCGCGGTCGGCCCCTTGAGCGCGAGCCCCAGTATCGCCGTCGGGACCGAACCGACGGCAATGGCCCACGCCAGACGCCGGTCGGCCACCGGGGCCTTGCGCGCGAGCACGGCCGGCAGCGACCGCACGATTCGCGCAAGGTCGCCTCGGAAGTAGACGACGACCGCGGCGAGCGTCCCGGCGTGCAGCGCAACCGTGATCGCGAGGCTCGGGCTCTCCGCGCCGAAGAGGCGCTGCGCCAACGCCAGGTGCCCGTCGCTGGAGATCGGCAAGAACTCGGTCAGCCCCTGGACGATCCCGAGGAGGACGAGCTCGAGGAGTCCCATCAGGCGTGGATCCGGAGCCGGTGCGAGGTTCCCGCCATCAGACGTTGAACCGGAACAGGAGGATGTCGCCGTCGGCGACGACGTAGTCCTTTCCTTCGGAGCGCATCAGTCCCTGCTCGCGCGCTGCCTTCAGGCTTCCGAGCCGTTCGAAGTCGGCGTAGCCGACCGTCTCCGCGCGGATGAAGCCGCGCTCGAAGTCGGAATGGATCACCCCGGCCGCCTGCGGCGCCTTGGCCCCGACCGGCACCGTCCAGGCGCGCACTTCCGGCTCGCCGGCGGTGAAGTAGGTCTGGAGGCCGAGCAGCCGGTAGCCGGAGCGGATGAGGCGGTTCAATCCGGGTTCCTTGACACCGAGCGAGCGGAGGAACTCCGCGCGCTCGCTCGGGTCGAGCTCGGCCAGCTCGGCCTCGATCTTGGAGCAGATCGGGATGATCTCCGCCCGCTCGCCCGACGCCTCGACCGCCTTCCGGAGCGCCGCCACGTGCGGTCCGTTTCCGTCGAGGTCGTCCTCCGCCACGTTGGCGAGGTAGAGGACCGGCTTCGCCGTCAGGAGGCCGAAGGTCGAGACGATCTTGCGTTGCTCGTCGTCGAGGTCGGCGAGGCGCGCCGGCCGTCCGTTCGACAGCTCCGCCTGCGCGCGCTCCAGCAGCGCGAGCTCCGCCAGCACCTCCTTGTTCCCGACCTTGGCCGCCTTCTTCGTCTTCTCCAGCCGCTTCTCGAGGCTCTGCAGGTCGGCGAGCGCCAGCTCCAGGTTGATGATCTCCCGGTCGCGCACCGGATCGACTCCGCCCATCACGTGGACCACGTTCGGATCGTCGAAGCACCGCACCACGTGGACGATGGCGTCGGTCTCGCGGATGTGCGCCAGGAACTGGTTGCCGAGCCCCTCGCCGGCGGAGGCCCCTTTGACCAGACCCGCGATGTCGACGAACTGCACCGTCGCCGGCACCTTCTTCTTGGGCTTCACCTTCTGTTCGAGCACGTCGAGCCGCGGATCGGGCACCTCGACGACGCCGACGTTCGGGTCGACGGTGCAGAACGGATAGTTCTCCGCCGGCGCGCCGACCGCGGTGAGCGCGTTGAACAGCGTCGACTTGCCGACGTTGGGGAGACCGACGATCCCGAGCTTCATGAAGTGGGGAGTGGTAGCACAGCGTCCGCCCGCTTTGGAGCCCCCGGCTCGCGGGACCGGTCCGCTAGAGTCCCCAACTCTTCAGCACGACCTTCTCTTCCTCGGGACTCGTGACCTTGCGGAAGCGGGCGTTCGAGCGTCCGCGGACGCGCGCCTGGCACTCGTTCCAGGTGGCGTGTCGCTCGAGGCGGCCGTCGAGGTAGCTCAGGTAGACCGGTTTTCCCGATGGGGCGCGTCGCTCCTTCGCGCGCAGCGCGGGGGGCGGGGCCGCGGCGGGGACGATCGACAGGTCGACGTCGTACCCGGTCTCCGGACCGCGGTAGAGCGGTGGCCTGTCGCCGCGGGAAAAGGCGACCGAGATCGCATCGCAGCGCTCGTTCCCGGGATTGCCGGAGTGCCCGCGGACGAACTGCCACGCCACCGCGCCTTCGCCGCGGCGCATGGCGTTCAGGCGGTCGAGCGTCTCCCACAGATCGCGGTTCAGAACCGGTTCGCCGTCGGCCTTCGTCCAGCCCTTGCGCTTCCAGCCGTGGACCCACTGCGTGATTCCGGAGATGACGTACGTCGAATCGGTGTAGAGGTCGACCGGGAGCTCGGGCAGCGACTCGACCGCGCGCAAACCCTCGATCGTCGCGATCAACTCCATCCGGTTGTTGGTCGTTCGCGGATCGCATCCGCCGAGCTCGCGGACCGTTCCGTCGGGGAGGCGCACGATCGCGGCCCATCCCCCGGGGCCGGGGTTGCCGGAGCATGCGCCATCGGTGAACAGGAGCGCTCGTCGCACGCGCGCGAAGTCTATCGTCGCGCGCTCTGGACGGCGACCGTCGCCGGTCGTCGAAGGGAATTTCTCTGCGTCGACAGCCGGTTCGGCCGGCCGAATGAAGTCGGCGTGCAGGCCGTCGAATCGTCGACCTGCCGGGCACGGGAGGTGACCAACATGCGCGCGATCGTCGGAGCGGTCTGGGCCGTTCTTTCGGGTGGCGTCATCGTCGTCGGGTGCGCCGGATTCGATCCGCTGTCGGGGCTCGGGTCGGCGATTCAACTGCAAGGGGCGATCTTCGTCACGGACGGCAGCGGAAGCCGCGTGCAGGAGAACACCTTCTCGAACAGATCGGAGGTGCACCTGAACGGTGGGCCGGCGCAGCCCGGCGCGGCGGGGCTTCCGGACGGGACCTACGTCGTCGGCGTGACCGATCCGTCGGGCGAAACGCTCCTCTCGCCGCTGCCACTGAAGACGGTCGAGGTGTCGAGGGGAGAGTTCACCGAGCTCCTCGCGCTGGCGCCGTTCGGGAACAGCCCGAACACCGTCTACAAGGCGTGGGCGATGAAGGCGGAGCTCTACCCGGCGTCAGGGCCGGGGGTGAAAAGCGGCTTCAAGCCGTCGGAGAGTCGGACCGACAACTTCCGCGTGCTGGACGGCGGTGACGGCGACGGCGGAACCGGCGGGGACGGCGGCGATGACGGGGACGACGGGAGTGGCGGCGGTGACGACGGGAGCGGTGGTGGCAGCGATGGCGGCGACGGCAGCGCCGGCGGGGGCGACATCGACGGCGACGATTGCCCGGACGGCGTCGGCGCCATCTACGGCGACCTGTTCGGAGACGTCTACGGAGACATCCACGGAGACCTGTACGGCGACCAGTTCGGAGACCTTCACGGGACTCTCTACGGGAACCGCTTCGGAAACCTCTTCGGCGATCACTACGGAGACCAGCACGGCGATTTCTACGGCGATCAGTTCGGTGATCGCTACGGCGATCTCCACGGCACGATGTACGGCGACACGTTCGGAGACGCCCACGGCAACGTCGACCCGTCGGGCGGCTGCTCGTAGGGCGGTACGGAACGGTGAACCCGAAATTGCGAACGGAGGTTCCGGGCGCTCGTGAGTGATTGTTCATTCATGTCGAGTGTGCTACGGTGCGCCCCTCTTCGAGAGGGGGGCCGATGGACCTTCGACCCGCACGGATGGCCGTTCTGCTCGGCGGCCTTTCGATCGGCTGCAATGACAGCTCGATCGTCGGCGAATCCGACCCGGCGTTCGAGACGCCGTCGCCGACCCCGAGCGACGAGCCGACGCCGGAGCCCTCGCCGACCGCCACGCCGGAACCCTGCATGTTCTATGCGGTCGACTCCGACAGCAGCTTGTGGGTGATCGACCCGGAGACGGTCTCCGCAACCGTCGTCGGCCCGACCGGCATCCCCGGCCTCACCGACATCGCGATCACCCCCGCGAATGGGTTGATCGGGATCAGCTTCTCGAACACCTACCAGGTCAATCCGTCGACCGGCGCCGCCACGATCATCGACGCCGGCGCCTGGGTCGCCGGGATGAACTCGCTCGACTCGCTGCCGGACGGACGGCTGCTCGTCGGTGGCGGGAACCAGATGGTGGCGGTCGATCTCGGGACCGGCGCACAGGAAAGCTGGGGCTCCCTCCCCGCCGGCTGGTTCTCCGGCGACATCGCCGCCGTCAGCGCGACGCGCGCGTTCGCCGCCCAAGGATCAAACGCCAACGACCAGCTCGTGGCCTTCGACACCGCCGCCGGATCGGTCGAGACGGTGGGGGATCTCGGATCGCCGCAGGCATACGGCCTGGACTACGGCTGCGACGGCGAGCTCTATGCGCTGCTCGCCGCCTATCCTCCGCGCCTGGCGCGCGTCGACGAAACGACGGGCCAGGCGACGATCCTCGGAACCTTCACCGGCGGTCCGGCGACCGTCTGGGGCGCCGCCGGTCCCGCGCTCCCCTGACCGCCTGGAGGAGGTCAACGACGCTCTCCGGGCTACGGCACGGCGGGGACGGGGTCGACCCGATCGTGGGCCAGGCCCCCGAGAAGGAACTGGGGAGTGGAGAGGTAGGCGCCGCACAGCTTGCGCACCCTGGATTCGAGACCCGAAACGCCCGACGCGGGATCCTCGAGGCTCGAGCCCACCAGTGCTTCGACCGCCTCGGCCTCGCCGCTGCCGCCGTCGGCGACCGGGAGCTCGTCGAGCCGCGCGTCGTTCAGGATCCGGTCCTTCAGCGCGATCACCACGTCCTTCACCGTCGCGCCGCCCTGCAACGCGGCCGGATCGGTGAGCCGGTCGACGAAGTCGGCGGCGCCGGACGGTTTCTGGCACGCGCCGAATCGGTCCTCCCAGGTGAGGCGCGCCTGGAAGTCGAGCCCGCGGAAGCCGGGCTCGCCGTTCTTCAGGTAGAGGCCGATTCCGCGCTGGAACTCGGTCTCGGATCCGTTGGGGAAGGTCCAGTGCGTCGGCAGGTTCCACTCCAGCGCGCGGTAGACCGACCGCACCAGCGTCCGGCCGGAGAGGTCGGCGACGCCGTCGGCGGTGCCGTTGTGCCGCAACTCCGGGTCGTCCTCGCCGACCACCCACGGGTCGTACACGTTCGGCAGGTCGTACGCGGCGCCGCAGCCGTTCTCCGGGGCGCTCCGCGAGAAGTAGGGACTGGCGACGATCTCGGCGAGCAGCGCCTTGAGCGAGAAGTGGCTGCGGACGAAGGTGTCGGTGATCGAGCGGAGCACGTCCCGCGACGCTTCGTTCCGCGGGAAGTAGTTGGCGATCGTCAGCGGCGAACCGATCACCTCCTCCCACACCCCCTCGGCCACAGTCGCGCCGACGAGGTAGGCGAACGCCTGGTCGGGATCGTCGATCTCGCCGGCGGGGGAGATCCGCAGTCCGTTGGACGCGAGGGCGTCGACCCCGCGTTTGAGCGATGCTTCGAGGTCGTAGACCGTCACCCGCTGTCCGGTGATCGCGCCGAACTTGGCGTCGATGCCGGCCGGATCGAGGTCGTTCGGCACCGGATCGTAGTCGCCGCACTCGGGGGCCCAGCCCCAGGGGCGCTCGCCGAAGTTCCGCACGAACCCGTCGTAGCGGAAGACGGCGTGGGCGCGCTCCGGCTCCACCCCGGTCGAGGCTCCGAAGAGCGACTTCTCGAAATGGCCGGGCAGCGGCCAATGGCGGTTCTCGGCGTCGTTCTCGGAGAAGGTGACCGACGACTCGCTGTTGTGGCAGCCGAGGCAGACCAGGTCCCGATTCAGGTAGGCGGCGTCGAAGACGGCGCCGTAGTCCTCGCGGCGCGCCAGCTCCGCTTCGACCGTGTCGACGTTCGCCGCCGCGGTGGTGTAGGCGACCATCGGGAAGAGATGGGCGCGGTAGGCGGTGGAGAGGTCGTCGCCGCGGATCGCCGACTCGAGGAGGTCGCGCATCGTGAACTCGCCGAGGCCGTCCCCTTCGTCGGTGGCGAAGGTGTCCCGCACGTGCCGCGCGAGCGCGCCGTCGTCGTCGGCGCGCAGCTCCTGGGCGTAACAGGGGGACATTTCCTGGTCGTCGATCCGCTGCACCCGCAGCGCGTCCATCAGGTGGTCGGTCCAGCGGTCGACGAACTCGTCGCGCTCGAACAGGGCCTCCACGACGGCGGTCCGCGCGGCGGCGGCGTCCCCTCCGCTCGCGAGCAGCAGGTAGTCGCTCACCTCCGCGGCCCCGAGCGGCCGGGAACCCAGGATCGCGAGGTGGGCGTTGCGGACGAACGCCGGCATCGACGCTTGGCACTCGAGGAGGCTTCCGTCGTCGCGGTCGCGCTTCTCTTCGCACCCGCCGGCGCAGCCGGCGATCGCCGGGAACAGCGCGAGAGCGAGCCCGCGGCGCCAGCCCGACATGCTACAGCCCCCCCAGCGCGCGATCGAGGACGCTGGCGGCGGCGTCGGGCTCGGTCGACACCCCTTGCACGTCGGAGACGAAGAACGCCTCGGGGGAGAAGGGCCAGATCCCCATCGCCAGGAGCGCCGCGATCCGCGCCTCGGCCGGCGTCATCCAGGTGGAGGCGCGTCCGTCGGGTCCGATCGCGCCGTGGATCCCCTTTTGCGCTTCGCCGATCGGACCGCCGATCAACGCCGAAACGTAGCCGTAGGGATGATGATTGCGTCCATTGCCGCCCCCCTGCCGCGTCGGCGTCCGGCCGAACTCGGTGTTGAGGACGATCAGCGTCCGGTCGAGGTCGATCTTGTCCGGATCGAGCTCGCCCGGCTCGTTCACCACCGCCGCCAGCTCCTGCAGCACGTTGACCAGGTTGCGCGCGGTGTCGTGGGAGTTGTCGGTGTGGGTGTCGTACCCGCCGCCGCCGGAGGCCTCGTAGAGGCCGGTGTCGGAGACGCAGACGTAGCGGGCCGGCTCGGTGGGGTGGGTGAGCAGGTGCGCCGCCGTCTTCAGGCTCATCGCGGGGATGTTCCCGGACGACTTCGAATCGCCGCAGACGGTTGCCGGCTGCGCGAGGAACAGCGACGGGTCCAACACCGAGGCGACGCTGTCGGCGTTGGCGACGGCGGACGCCGCCTGCGAGAGGTTGGAGAAGCGGCGGCTGCGCAGCGCGTCTCCGCGGCCGTCGAAGCGCAGGCGCCGCCGGAACAGCTCGCCGTGCACGGCGACCAGCGCGTCGTAGCGGGCGCGGTCCTGCGCCGTTCCGAGCGCGCCTCGTTCGAGCAGCTCGTAGAGGCGCGCCGCATTGTCGACCTTGATCATCAGCGGGCGGACGATCCCCGGGTGGAGCCCGGTCGCCGCCGCCGCCGCGACGTTGTCGCCGGGAAGCCCGCCGGTGGCGAAGACGTAGCTGAACGGGGACTTCCGTCCGGTCGTGTCGCGGTCGAGGAAGTAGCGCTGGATGTGGCTTCCGAGACCGGCGAGCGACGGGTGACCGACCGGCTTCCCGGTGAGCGCCAGCGGCACCGCCGCTTCGTGCGGCTCGAGGTTGTGACGCTGCACGATCAGCCGCATCCGGGCGACGAGGTCGGCGCGGTTGCGGAGCGGCAGCGCGAAGGGCCCGAGCGCCACCGTCTTGCCGAGGCTGTCGGTCGCGAAGTCGACGCCGTTCGGCTCCTGCGGCGCGATGCCGCACGCCGACCGCGCCGCCGAGACGCTGTCGGGTCCGGTTCCGGAGAAGGTGTAGAACTGCTGGTTCGGATACTGCGGGTCGGTCGGTTGGCCGTAGTCGTCGACGAGGTAGAGCGACTCCCAGCAGGACAGCCCCCCGTAGAGGAAGATCTCCAGCACCTGCGTCGCGCGCCGTTCGGGCGGGAGGAGGAGCGAGGCGGCGGAGGTGGGGAACTCGCCGAAGGGCGCGGCGTGGGCACGGCGGGCGAGCAAGCCGGAGGAGACCGACGCGCCGGCCGCCCCCGACAGCTTGAGGAAATCTCGCCGCTTCACGGCCCCTCCGACCCGACGTACGTACTGTAGAACGCGCCACCCCCGAATCGGTCACCTTTCCGCGGGTGGATCGAACGATGTAGCAAGAGGCATTCCTCGCGACGCCGCGAGGGAATCGGCGCGAATCGACGGGACGGGTGGCGGAAGGGATGCCATTCGTGACCGTTCCGCACGATGGCCGGTGCGACTGCCAGGACGCCGTGCGCCGTCCGGGCTTCGGGCGGGACCCGCGCCGAGCTCCGGCGCCGGGGACAGACCTGGGACGACGTGGACGCCGACGCCCCGCGCTCGGCTACAGAAACGCATTCGAAAAAAGTCGCAACCATTTGATATTTAATCATGAAGGGCTCCTGGTCGGCGGATGGTTCGGGGCACGTTTGTTGCGAGCCGCCGCCCCCGTGCGCGCGTCGACCCTGGACCGTCTCGTACGATCGTGCCCCGCGGCGTGGGCGGGCGCCGGTCTCGTCGTCGCCTTCGCGGCGCTGACGATCGGCGTGGCCGACCGCGCGGCCGCGTCCCCCCACGCCGCGGCTGCGGCGGCGGCCGACGGCGACTGCGCGCCGGGATCGGAGGCGGTGGCCGAGGTCGGGGCGTCGATCGCCGAGGCGGCGGCGGCGGGCGGCGCGGTCCCGCCGCCACCGGACGTGGACGAGCCGCCCCCGGAACGCGCGCTGCTCGACGCCTTCGCGCGCGCCCTTTCCGGCGGCGGACGGCTCACCGAGACCGAGCTCTATCCGATCGCGCTCGCGGGAATGGCGCTTCCGGCCCCGATCCAGGCGATCGGGTCGGCGCTGCTCGACCTGGTCCGCCACGACCACGAGCTCGACCGGGACGAGGTCGACCGCGCCCGCGCGCTCCTCGTCCGGCTCCACGGATCGGCCGCGCTCCCCCCCGATCTCGAGGCGGCGCTCGGGAGGGCCGTTCCGCCCGCCGACATCCGCGTCGAGCGATACGCGTTGCGATTCGACCTGTGCGGCGCCGACGACCTCGTCGAGGCGTTCGCGCGGATCGACGCGGAGGGGCCGCTGCCGGCGGTGGCCCGCCTCGAAGCCGATCCCGACCGACTCGAGATCCTCTCGGTCACGGCCGACGGCCGCGCCGCGCGGCATTCGGTCGCCGACGGACGGCTCACGATCGAGGCCCCCGGCGCCCGGCGGCTGGAGATCGGCTACCGGGTCCGCGCCACGAACGAGCGGTCGGGTCACGGGCTGGTGCGCGATCGGCGGAGCGGTCGGATCTGGACGATGACCTGGCCGTACTTCACCGGCTCGCTCTTCCCGTCGAATCCCGACCCGTCGGACGGCGTCCGTTCGTCGGTCGAGGTCGTGGCCTGCGACCAACGAGCGGTGGTGGCGACCGGGCGGCGCGAGGGGAACGTCTTCACCCTCGACCGCGAGACGCCGCCGTACGCCATCGCCTTCTACTCCGCGCCCGAGTTCGAGCACGCGTCGGTCGCCGTCCCGCCCGCGCATGGTGGGCACGACGTGGCGCTGTTGCACGGGTACGGCATCGGCCGCGAAGTCTCGGCGGAGACGCGGACGCTCTACCGCACCGCCGCCGCCGCCGCGCTGGCCTTCTACTCGAGCTGGCTCGGGGCCTACGAGTTCGGCGAATCGATGAGCATCGTCGAGCTCGATGCCGGAGGGATGGGGGGGATGGAGCACGCCACCGCCGTGGCGGTGATGCTCGACGCGGCCCGGGATCCGGCGAGCGCCGAGGAGACGGCGGCGCACGAGGTGGCGCACCATTGGTTCGGCGACAACCTGCGCATCGCCTCCTGGCCGGAGTTCTGGATGAGCGAAGGGTTCACCGACTACGCCACCTGGCGCTACTACCGCCACGCGCACGGCGAGAAGGCCTACCGCAAGCTCCTCCGGGCCGGTCGCTCGGCGGTGAAGGCGCAACTTCGCGCGGGTCCGCACCCGCTCCGACCGGCCGACGGCACCGACGTGCACACCTTCTTCGACGCGATCCCCTACGAGATGGGGGCGTGGATGCTGCGGATGATCGAGGTGAAGCTCGGGACCGAGCGCTTCGACGACGTGCTCCGGAGCTGGTATCGCGCCCACCGTTTCGAGCCGGTCTCCACCGCCGGCTTCCTGCGGCACGTGAAGCGCGAATCGGGGGTCGACCTTGAGTCTTGGTTCGCGCGTTGGAACGCGATCGACGAACTCCCCGCCCTCGACGGCACGGTCGAGCTGCGGGGCGGTCGCGCGCGCGTCGCGCTCGCCGCGAGGAACGAAGGGGCGAAGGGGCTCACGGTGCCGCTGCTGCTGACGGGACCGGAGGGCCGGACGAAGACGGTCGAGGTCGTCGAGGGGACGGAGATCGAAGTCGAGGTCGACTTCGAGATCGCGACGACGACCTGGGATCCGGAGATGACGGTCCTCGCCGAGGTGAAGACGCCGCGGTCGTGACCGCGGATCGGATCGCGCCCGTCGCTCCGCTTCGGCCGGCTCGGTCCTTCCTGCGGCCGACCGGTTGCGACGCATGTACCGCCACCTACGTTCGCGCCCCATGAAGGCCCGCCGTCCGCTCCGGGGGCGTCCGTCGATCGCGGCGATGAGGGTCGCCGTCTTCCCTCTCCTGCTCGCGGCCGTCCCGGCGTGCGATCGATCGGGGGGTGGAGGCGACCGCGATCGGATCCTACGGCCGGGGCCCGCCGGTCCCCGCGGACCGACCGGGGCTCCGGGTCCGGCGGGGCCGGCCGGGAAGGGGGCGATGGAGTGGCGCGATGCGGGGGGCGCGGCGGTGCAGAACGCGGTCTACGGCGTGCCGCTCGTCGGACCGGGAAGCCTCTCGCACCTCCTCTACGTCGACGCGGGCGGAAACCTGTGGCGGCTCGATCCGGGGACGGCCATGGTCGGCGAGGCCGTTCCGGGGCCGCTGGAACTGCACTTCGAGAGCTCCGACTGCACGGGCTCGGCCCGGATCCCGTCTCCGCCGATCCCGCGGGCCACCTTCGTCGTCCGCGGCGAGACGGCCGCCCGCGTCCGGCGCGATGACGCCGCGCAGATGGCGGTGCCGCTCGCCTCCCGCCTCGGTCCGAACGGCTGCGAGCCCGTCGACGCGACGGAGGAGACCGTCTCGCTCGACCAGACGGTCACGGTGGTGCCGCCGATCCTGTTCTACGCCGCGCCGTTGCACCCGTCGCTTTAGCGACGGCGGATCGCGTAAGATCCGCGGACGATGGCGGGGCTTACCCTCTTCGACGAGCTCTCCCGGGCGGCGCGGTCGCTGCCGTACTGTTGCGCGGCCTCGCTGAATCGGTCGGCCAACGCCCAGCCCAAGCTCCCGTGCCTGTCGCTCGACCTGCGACCGTCCACGGGCGAAGGCGTATCGATCTCGATCGCCTGCGACGCGTGCGGTCGGACGACGCGCCTGCGGGTCGATCGGGAAAGGTCGACCGTCGAGTCGGTCGAACGCACGCCCGCGCCTTCCGCCGGCGTATCCTAGGGGTCGTGGGCGCGATCGCCTCCGCCGAACGCGTGCCGCCTCGGGCGGCGTTCGGGCACCGCGATTTTCGCCTCTTCCAGGTCTCGCGGTTCCTGGGGATGGTGGCGCTCCAGGCGCAGTCGGTCGCCGTCGGGTGGCAGGTCTACAACGCGACCGAACGGGCGCTCGACCTAGGGTTGGTCGGTCTCGCCCAGTTCCTTCCGGCGTTGCTGTTGGCGCTCGTCGCAGGCCAGGTCGCCGATCGAACCGATCGGCGCCGGGTGATCGCGGTGAGCCAGTCGGCCCTGGCCCTCTGCGCGGTGGGGCTGTTCGTCTTCGGCGCGCGGATCGAGTCGCTCGGAACCGCGCCGCTCTACGCGGTGCTCACCTTGACCGGCGTGGCACGCGTCTTCGCCGGTCCCGCCGGGCAGGCGCTGATGCCGCAGCTGGTGCCGAAGCGCCACTTCGAAAACGCCGTCGCCTGGAGTTCCTCGATCTGGCAGGCGGCGATCGTCGCGGGACCGGCGATCGGCGGACTGCTCTGCGATCTGGGGGGCCCGGGCTCGGCCTACCTCGTCTGCGCCTCGCTGTGGGGGATCGCCGCCGCCTTCGCGCTGCGCATCGGACCTCACGCGGAGGCCACGACCCTCGACGCCGGCGGCAGGCCCGCGGTCCCGGACCGCAGTCTGCGGGGCGTGCTGGCGGGGGTCCGTTACGTCTGGAACCGGAAGGTCGTTCTCGGCGCGATCTCGCTCGACCTGTTCGCGGTGCTGCTCGGAGGGGCGGTGGCCCTCCTCCCGATCTATGCCCGCGACATCCTCCGCGTCGGACCGGGAGGCCTCGGGGTGCTGCGAAGCGCGCCGGCGATCGGCGCCGGAGCGATGGCGGTGCTGTTGGCCCATCTCCCGCCGCTTCGCCGGAGCGGCGTGGTGCTGTTCGTCTCCGTCGCGTTGTTCGGCGCGATGACGGTCGTCTTCGGCCTGTCGCGAAGCTTTCCACTCTCGCTCGCCGCGCTGTTCCTGGTCGGCGCCGCCGACATGGTGAGCGTCGTCGTTCGTCACACGCTGGTGCAGATGGCGACGCCGCCGGAGCTTCGCGGTCGGGTGAGCGCGGTGAACCTGGTCTTCATCGGCGCCAGCAACGAGCTGGGGGAGTTCGAATCGGGGATCACCGCCGCCTGGTTCGGAACCGAACCGGCGGTGGTGCTCGGGGGGATCGGCACCCTCCTGGTCGTCGCCGCCTGGAGCGTCCTGTTCCCCGACCTGCGCCGCGTCGACCGGCTCCAGGACGCCCTGGCCGAACGTGCGCCTGGCACGTGACCGGTGAAAGGGCTATCACGACCCTCGGTGGAGTTCCGTCCGCTCGCGGGCCTGGCCAACCCACACCTCCAGACCGTCTTCGCCACAGTGGCGCGCCCCGATCCGCGCCCCGGCGTCCGACCGGAGACCTGGGCCGCCGCCGACGGTGACCGCCTCGACGTCGACCTCCTCCCCGCCCTTCCCGGAAGGCCCGGGGTGCTGGTCCTGCACGGACTCGAAGGCTCCTCCCGGGCGGGGTACGTCCGGGGAGTCCTGCGGGCGGTCGAGGCGAACGGATGGAACGGCGCGGCGTTGAACTTCCGCTCGTGCGGTCCGTCGCCGTGGCGTTACGCCCGCACCTACCACTCGGGTCATACCGACGACCTCGACGACGTCGTCGCCCGGCTGCGCGCGCGCTGGGGGCGCGTTCCGGTGGGGGCGGTCGGATTTTCGCTGGGCGCGAACGTACTGCTCAAGTGGATGGGGGAACGGGGCGACGCCGTCCCGTGCGACTCCGCGGTGGCCGTCTCCACGCCGTTCGACTTGGGCCTCTGCGCCGCCGCGCTCGACCGGCCGGGCCTCTTGCCGGCGCTGTACCGCCGGCGATTCCTGCGGAGCCTGAAGCGCAAGGCGCTGGCCGGCGCCCGCCGACACCCGGCGACGCTCGACGCCGCCGCCATCCGTCGTTGCCGCACCTTCTGCGAGTTCGACGGAGCGGTGACCGCTCCGCTGAACGGATTCCGGGACGCGCTCGACTATTGGGACCGTTGTTCGTCCGCGAAATACCTCGCCGCGATCCGCCGCCCGACGCTGCTCCTCTCCGCGGCCGACGACCCGATCGTGCCGCCGGAGGCGATCCCGACGGTGGAGATCGAATCGAATCCGCACCTCGTACTGGTGCTCTCCGCGCGGGGCGGCCACGTCGGCTTCGTCTCCGGCACGTGGCGCCGGCCGGAGTTTGCCGCCGAACGCTGGGCCCTGGCGCACCTCGGCGCCTCCTTCGGCTAACGCCGGCTGCGGAGGACGGCCGGAGCGCCGTAGGGACGGAGGATCGCCTCCCAGAACGAGCGGCGCGCCGTGCGGCCGACCTGGATCTCGCCGAGCGGTGGGCGAGCGATCATCGCGGACGCGAACAGGAGGAGGAATCCGACCGTAGACAGCGCCATGAACGCCATGACCCAGGTGCCGCCGATCGGTCCGACGTGGGCGCGAAGCAGTACTTCGCGGAAGGAGGCGGCCGGTACCGGGTGGCCGTTCACCTTCACGAACCAGCCGCCGAGCAGAACCAGCAGGATCGGTCCGTAGGCGCGGTTCAAGCGCAACGCCATCGCGCTGAACAGGGAGAGGCGGATCCGGGGGCGGCTCATCTCGTGAGCCAGCTCCGACAGCGCGTCGGCGTCGATCGGCTCCGCGCGCAACAACGGCGCCCAATAGCCGTCCTCCATCAGCCGGACCCGGCGGTTCCAGAGGTCGTAGTAGCGGTAGCGACGCGCTTCGATCAGAAGGAACGAGAAGACCATCCATACGCCGATCAGGAGAATGGTGTGCGGAACGGTGGGGCTGGCAAAACCCAGAGAGAGCACGGCCGCGGTCGTCGTCAGCGACCAGTTGGTGGTGGTGTCGAGGCGCATCCGCCAGGTATCGGACCGGGCCAGCTCGCCGCGAAACAGCTGCACCAGGACCGGCGCCGAGAGCGGCGCCGCCTCGGCCGGGGTGCGTGGCTTCGTCTCGAGCGGCACCAGAGTATCGCCTGCTCCGGCGGCGCTGCGTAGCAAGGAGAAGGGATTCGAAATGAAAAATTGGAAATTGAAAACCGACGATTGGCGACCGCCCTTCGTTGTCGGTTTTCAATTTCCAATTTCCAGTTTCCAATTCTCGATTCTCAAGCCCCCCTTGTCCGGCCTGGCGTCCTCAGGGCCGATGCGCATCGGTACCCGGTGTTTCCTTTGCGTCCAGCCCGCAACGAACTGATAGCCCAGATGGCGGATTTCGTCGCGGCCGAGAAGGACCGGATCGCGAGGCTCTGGTCGAAGCGGCTGCGCGACGAACTGCGCGAGCTCGACCTTCCGGGGCGGGATCTGCGCGCGCCGCTGGCGCGCATCGTCGACGAGCTCGCGCGGCTGCTCGACCAGCGCGGAGAGGAGGCGTTCTGGCTCTGGCCGGAGTCGATGCGCGGCCACGGCGCGTGGCGCTATCGGCAGAGGTTCCAGTCCGAAGACGTCGCGCGGGAGATGAAGGCGCTCCAGCAGGTGCTCCTCCGCGTCTACGCCCGGCACAGCGGCCGGTTCGAGCCGGAGATGGTGGAGCTGATCACCGAGCTGATCGGCGAAGCGGCCGCCTCCGTCCACGCCGGGTTCGACCGGTGCCTGGCGAGCGAGGAGGTCCGCTTCCGCGAGGCGGCGGTGATGGAGTCGGTGCTGGAAAACGTCGAGGTCGGGATCCTGCTGGTCGACGGCGACGGGACGATCTCGTTCGCCACCCCCGCGGTCACCCGCATCCTCGGAGTCCCGGTGCGGGCGCTGGTCGGCACGCGCGCCGCCGAAGCGCTCCGATCGGTGCTGGTCTCTGTCCGCGCGCGCAAACCGGACGGTACGCCGTTCCGGCCGGCGGAGATGCCGTACGTGCGGGCGCTGAAGGAGCGGCGCGATGTGCGTGGCGTGCGGATGACGATCGACCGTCTCCCCGATGGATCCGAAGCGGTGCTGGAGATGAGCGCCACGCTCCTGCGCCGACAGCCGACGCCCGGCGAGGAGCCACCGGCGGAAGAGACGTCGTTGGTCGGCGTTCTGCAGACGGTCGCCGACCGCACGGAGCAGGAGCGAAGCGCGCGCGAGCTGACCCACGCCTACCAGGAGCTGCGGGAGATGGAGGCGCGCTTCCTGGAACGGACGCAGGGGGAGGCGATCGGGAGCCTGGCCGCCACCGCCGCCCACGCCCTCAACAACGCCCTGAACGTGTTGTCGCTGAAGATCGACCGCGCGAAGCGGGAGGGCGCGGCCGTCGACGCGCTGGAACCGGCGATGCGCGGGGTGCGCGAAACGGTCGAGCGGCTGCAGGCGCTCTCCGAGATCCGGCGCGCCGCCGACAGTCCCGTGGTCGGTCCGGCGGAGCCGCGGATCGAACGGGCGCTCGACCGGGCGAGGCAGGAACTCACCGCGCGCGCACCCGGAACGTCGATCGAGCGGGAGCTCGAGGGCTCGACGCCGATCGTTGCCGACACGGAGCTGCTGTCGGAGCTGGTCGTCAACGTCCTGCTCGCAATCTGCGAGCGGGTCGATCCGGGCGCGCGGATCCGGGTCGCCGGGGGACGGAGGGACGACCGGTTCGAG
Organism: uncultured bacterium; assembly: GCA_964372275.1. Taxonomy (GTDB): domain Bacteria; phylum CAYJRR01; class CAYJRR01; order CAYJRR01; family CAYJRR01; genus CAYJRR01. The sequence goes on along the minus strand of CAYJRR010000017.1, from coordinate 31,719 downwards.
CTCCGCATCGAGGCGGGGGCGAAGCCGTTCTCGCCCGAGGAGCTCGCGAACCTGGCCGAGCCGCTGAAGGGCCGATACCCGAATCCGCGCCGTGCGCTGCTGCTTTCGGTCGGGCGGAATCAGGTGGAACGGATGGGGGGAACGCTCCGGTGGGAGAACCTTCCCGACGGACGCGGCATCGGCTGCGAATTGCGGCTCCCGGTCCGGGAGGAGGAGCTGCCGCGGATTCCCGCTTCCGGGGCCGCGTCTGGACCGACCCCCGCCGGCCGAATCCACCGCGTGCTGGTCGTCGACGACGACCTGGAGAACGCGCGCGCGCTTTCCGAGGTGCTGACCGAGGAAGGGTACGACGTCCGCACCGCGCACACCGGCGACGGCGCGATCCGGCTGTGGGGATCGGTCCGGCCCGACGCGGCGCTGATCGACGCGGTGATGCCCGACCGGTCCGGTTGGGACGTGGCGCGCGAGATCCGCCGCCTCACGCCCGAGGCGGCGATCGCGATCGTCACCGGTGCCGATCTCCGCGGGCAGAGTCGGCAGAACCTGGCGCTGGTCGACGCCGTCTTCCGCAAGCCGGTCGACGTCGGCGCGCTCGATCAGTTCCTCGGCACGTTCGGTCGCGAGGAACCGCCGCCGTCCCCCGTGATCCATTAGAATCCAGGACGTGGCTTCGACGGTTCCGGAGACGACGCTCGTCGCGCGGCGGTACGGGACCTATCGCGCCATCCAGCGGCACTGCCTCCAGGAGCGGATCGATCCGGAACGGTTCTGGGCGATCCCGTTCGACCGCCTCCGCTTCTCCGTCGGCGAGTCGTTCCAGAACCTGAAGGTGCCGTTCGCGACGGCGCCGGTCTTCACCAAGGCGGTCGAGGAGGCGATCGACGAGCTGCTGCTGTTGGCGCAGATCCGCCATTCCGACCGGCTCGAACCGGAGGAGTACGAACGCATCTCGCAGCTCCCCGCCTACGCGTCGATCGACCTCGACGCCGCGTCGTACTCCCTCACCGCGGGAACGGCGGGCGCCGCCGCGCCGTTCTCGGAAAAGGTCGCGCGGGCCCAGGTCGCGCTCGATCCGTGGCTCGACCCGGCGTTGGTTCGCCATTGGCTCGCGCGCGGAAAGGGGGCGGCGCTCGCCGCGCAGCTCGGCAGCGTCTGCCGCAAGTCGCTCGTCGAGGAGCACAACCTCTACCGCAAGGAACCGTCGGCCTACCTGAACCAGCTCGCCGTGCTCCGGCATCTGCTACCGATCTGGTCGGCGCGGCTGGCGACGCTCGCCAACGCGGCGTTCGCGGCGCGCGCGGAACCGGCGGTCGCGCTCCTGATGTACGCGTTGTTCGACGAGGCGTTTTCCGCCGTCCTGGACAGCCCGGTGATCCAGGAGAGCGCGGGCATCCACCCGCACACCCCGACCGCCCTCCGTTCCACCGTCTCGCCGGCCACCTTCGTACGGGATCCCGGCCGCGCGCTCACCTGGGAGATCAATCCCTACGGATTCAGCCCGGATCTGTTCGCCGACGTGATGTGGCACTGGCGCGGCGTCGACCTCGTGCGGAACGACCTCGACGCGTCGATCGAGGTGGCGGCATCGCGTACGGCGCTCAAGCAGTTGACGCCGGTGGTCGAAGCGGCCTGGATCCGCGACGTGCGGATGCACATCGCCCGGGTCCTCGCCCACGACGTCTCCCCGAGCGTCGACCTGGCGATCGAGCTCGCGTCGCTCATGAACGATCCGCGGCGGGTGCGCGAGACGGCGTTCGGCCGCGCCACGCGCGGGAAGCTGTTGCTGCGGTTCCAGCAGGAGCGCGGCGATCCCGGCCTGGTCGCGCGGCTGGGGGCGCTGTCGCAGCACCTGGGGAGCGCCGAGCTGCTGCAGCGGATGCCGACCAAGGCGTTCGGGCGGGACGTCGTGCCGGAGGCGCTCCTGCGCGAGGCGGTGGCGGGGGTGGCGGTCTACCAGATCGACCGCCAGGCGAAGGAGATCGTCGACCGAGCCGCGTCGGTGCTCGTCGACCGGCGTGCCGAGGAGCGGACGGTCACCCAGGTACGGGCGGAGTACGAGTCGGGACGCCTCTACCGGATCGCCGCCGACGACCTGCCGATCCTGCGCCAGGAGATCGTCCGCGAGGAGGGCCACTTCTTCATCGACCTGAAGGACTTCACCAAGAAGACGCACTCGCTGAAGGAGGTCAACATGGCCGACTTCCTGAAGCGGGAGTTCTACGGGCCGCTGCTCGCCATCGCCGGCGACCTGATCAAGAAGCGGGGCCCGCAGACGATCGTCCTCAACAACCTGCTCGGCGACGCGTTGTGCGTCTCCGGGGAGATGATCTCGCTGATCGATTTCGCCGACGCGGCGCAGGAGATGTTGAACCGCTACCGGGAGAAGCTGCGGGCGCGGATGCCGGAGTCGGTGGTGAAGGGGGAGCTGGAGCGGCTCCGGGCGAAGTTCCTCGAGGAGAACAAGAAGCTGGAGGAGAGACGGCGTTCGCTGGTCGAGGAGCGGACCGCGATCGAATCGGCCGCCTCCCGGGAGGAGGAGAGGTCGGGCGAATTCCACACCGGGGCGGGGGTTCTGGGGGACCTGCACCGGATCGACAACGAGCTGTTCCGCCTGGAGGAGCTGGCGGCGAAGCTGAAGGAGGAGTTGACCCAGAGCCAGGAGTTCCTGCTGGGGAGCGACCTGACCGCCGGCGCGTTCATCTCCTTCGGCTCCCAGGCGCTGCTGCTGACCCTGCCGGAGACGGCGTTCGGTTCGGTGAAGGTGGCGATCGCCGAGAAGATCAACGAGGCGGCGCGCGGCACCGCCCGCAACGGCGAAGTGAAGCGGAGACTCGACGCCGTCGTCGCCGAAGCGAGGGCGACGAGCGGCGTACCGACGCTGACCTACCCGTTCCGCGTCTTCGTCGACAAGGTATGGAACCTGGCGATTCCGCCCTCGTTGGCGACCCACCTGGGGAACGCGATCGACGCCAAGGACCCGCTCCTCGCGGCCAACGTCTTCGCCGGAATCGGCGAGCAGGCGCGAGCCGAGTTCGCCGACGCCGTGGCGCGCGGCGGCGCGCTCACCCTCGACATCCTCACCGGCACCCAGGACCTCTACAACGCCGGAGTGGCGTTGTCGGAGGAGGCGCTCGGGGCGTTCCAGCGCGTGACCCGCGACCGCCGCGCCTTCCTCGACAAGACGATCTCGGTGGCGGAGCTCGACCGCGAGTTCCACGCGATGTTCGCCTTCGACGGACCGTCGATCCGACTGGTGTTCGTCCTTCCGGTCGACGCCGATCGCCCATCGCACATCTTCCGCTACGCCGGGAGCATGGTCTTCCGCGGTTTCGAGCGCCGGAACGCGACGTCGGTCTTCGAACTGTTGAACCCGCGCGACCCGTTCTCGCGGATGATCGTGGAGCGCTGGTTCCCGCGGTGGTACGAAGAATTTAGGAAGAAGCGGGCCTAAGGGCTCGGGAGCTGGGCGGGGTCCAGGTCGAGGCGGCAACGGAAGCACTCCAGCGTTCCCTCGTCGACGTGGAGCACGATCCGTTCGCCCACCACCCGCGTGTCCCTGTCCCAGAGCTTGGGGTCCCCGGACAGGACCAGTGTCCGGCGGGCGTTGTCGAACTCCACACGGTCGGCGCGGGCGTGTCGGCCGCCGGAGGTGACGCCGATCCCCCCGTGCGCGACGACCCGTTCGATGCGGTTGTCGGGACCGGCGAGGATCGCCTCCACCTGGGTGGCGCGGATCGTCAGATCCCCTTGGCGGGCCACGACATTCCCCGACAGGATTGCCCGGCGTTCGGCGCCGGAACCCTCGTAGACCGACCGCTCGGAGTGGATCTCGATCGGCTGCAACGAGGGGGTGGGCGTAGGGCCCGGAGTCGCCACGGTCGCGGCCGCGGTCGGAGCCGGAACCGGCTCGGCGGCGAGGAGGAGAGGCGTGGCGAGGAGGACGATCCGGAGCATCGCGTCGGGTCGTCAAGCCTAGCCTCCCTCGAAGGAGGCTTCCACCTTTCGCTCCGATGCGCGTATGCTGCGCACCGCTCGATGGGCGGAACGTAACGGGGGAGTGGCCTCACCCGCCCGCAACCTTGAACAGGGAGTTTCATCCGATGGCGGCGAAGAAGAAGACGGCGAAGAAGTCGACGAAGCCTACGAAGAAGACCTCGAAGCGGACCCCGAACGCGGCGTTCATGAAGCCGATGCAGCCGTCGGAGTCGCTCGCGGCGATCGTCGGCGCGAAGCCGATTCCGCGCACCGAAGTCACCAGCAAGATCTGGGACTACATCCGCAAGAACAAGCTGCAGGACACCAAGAACCGCCGGCAGATCAACGCCGACGACAAGCTGAAGGCGATCTTCGGCGGCAAGAAGCAGGTCTCGATGTTCGAGATGACGGCGCTGGTCGCCAAGCACCTGTCGTAGGGACGACGCGCCCTCGAGGGAGGGCGATCGCCAGGAACGGGGCGCGCGCGCCGCTCCTCCCGTGCGCGGGAGGGCACGAAGGCGCGGCGCCCCGACCTTTTTGGGGGAGCGAGGGAACGGTCGGAGGTGGCAACGATGCACGGTCGAGATCGCGATTCGCGGAAGGGTGTCTCGAGGAGGTTTCTTCTCGCCGCGGCGCCGCTCGTCTCGGTCGCGGCAGCGTGCGCGGCCGAGGAGGGAGGGCGGGGACGCGCCGATGGTTCGATCACCGCCTGGCGCGAGGTCGCCCCGATGCCGCACCCGCGCGCCAACCATTGCAGCGCCGCGGTCGGCGGTTTCCTGGTCGTCGTCGGGGGAAACTACCGCGAGGGTGACGAGTGGATCACGAGCGACGAGGTGCACGCCGCGCCGATCGAGGCGGACGGGACGCTGGGAGCCTGGCGGCTCGCCGGGCGAACCCCGAGCGCGGTGACCGAATGCAACGCCGCGGCCGACGGGCGCACGCTCTACCTGGTCGACGGTCTGTTCGAGGACGCGGCCGACGAGGGGAAGGTCTGGTCGGCGACGCTCTCCGGCGGCGGTGAGCTGTCGACGTTCGCGGTGGCGGGCGATCTGGGTGATCGGCGCGCGATCTCGTCGGAGGCCTGGATCGAGGACGGAACGCTCTATCTGATGGATACGGTGATCGTCGAAGGGGACGAGTCGTCGGTCACCCTCCTCGGCGAGATCGACGGGGACGGGATCGCCGACTGGCAGAGCGACGACTGGTCGATCGGATTTCGCGGCCAGGCCCAGTTCGCCTTCGAGGGGAACCGGCTCTACGTGATCGGCGGATACCTCGGCGCCTCGGAGGGGAACGAGGTGGTGGGATCGGTCTCGGTCGCCGCGGTCGATTCCGACCGGTCCGTCGGCGCCGACCGGTCGACGACGGCGCTTCCGGCGCCGCGCACCTTCGGCGAGGCGATCGGCGTCGACGGCTACGTTTTCGTCGTCGGTGGACGCGAGGCGATCTTCGGCGCGACGGGGGAGGCGACCGTCTTCGTCGCGGCGGCCGGCGCCGACGGCGGCCTCGGGGCCTGGGCGGAGACCGAGCCGCTGCCGGAAGGGCGCACCAATCACGACCTCGTCCTCGCGGGAGATCACCTCTACGTCACGGGCGGCTCGCTCGAAGGTCCGGGCCTCGACAGCGTTTTCGCCGCGCGCGTGCGAAAGTAGCGGGAACACCCCGCGCCGGCGGCTGCGCCCCGGGGTGTGACCCGTCGATCGCACCGGGAAGTCGGTGGGTCGTTTGGCCGCCGGACGAGTCGTTTTTTCATCGGGTACGGTGCCCGATTTTCCCCCTGGCGGGAGCGAAATCGAGTGACAACCGATAGATCCTCGCGTAGCGTTTCCGGCCCCTTGGAGGCGCAGGAATTGCTTCGTCGGGACGCCTCCTCGATCGACCGAAAGGTGTGACCCCATGCGACGACTTCCGCTCCTGTCCCTCGTCTCCGCCCTGGCGCTCGCCGCCGGCTCCGCCCGGGCCGAACCGGTCCGCGTGATCGTCGGATTCGAAGGCACCCCCAACGAGGCCACCGTCGCCGCGCACGGCGGCGAGGTCGACGGCCGCAACGACACGCTTCGGACGCTGGCGGCGCGGCTTCCGGCCGCCGCCGTGTCGCACCTGCGCCTCGCCGACGGTGTCGCCTACGTCGAGGCGGACGCGGTCGTCACCGCCGACGTGAGCGACACGCTGCGCGCAAACCAGTACGGCCTCGACCAGGTCCATGCCGACTCGGCGTGGTCCGTCACCGCCGGCAGCGGCGCGGTGAAGATCGCCATCCTCGACACCGGAGTCGATACCCTTCACTCCGACCTATCCGGCAAGGTCGTCCTCAACAAGAACTTCACCACCAGCCGCACCACCGCCGACAAACAGGGACACGGGACCCACACCGCCGGGATTGCCGGCGCGTCGACCGACAACGCGAAAGGGGTCGCGGCGCTGGGGTTCGCGAGCTCGCTGATGAACGTGAAGGTGCTGGGCGACACCGGCTCCGGCTACACGTCGTGGGTCGCCAACGGGATCACCTTCGCCGCCGACAACGGGGCGAACGTCATCAGCATGTCGCTCGGCAGCGGCAGCGCGAGCACGACGTTGGAGAACGCCGTCAACTACGCCTGGGGGAAAGGGGCGGTGCTCGTTGCCGCCGCGGGCAACAACGGAAGCAGCGCGAAGCAGTACCCCGGCGCGTACGACAACTGCATCGCCGTCGCGGCGACCGACGCCGGGCGCGCCCTGGCGAGCTACAGCAACTACGGCCCTTGGGTCGACGTCGCCGCTCCCGGAAGCTCGATCCTTTCGACCTACCTTCGGACCCGCAAGGGGGCCGACCAGTACGCCTACCTGAGCGGAACCTCGATGGCGACCCCGTTCGTCTCCGGGCTCGCCGGCCTGGTCTGGACGGCCAACGGTTGGAACGGCTCCAATTGGGAGGTGCGAGGCCGCATCGAATCGACCCTGCAGCCGGGTCCGACGGCCCCCGACGGCGGCGTGATCGGCATCATCGACGCCTCGGCCGCGGTCCAGCCGCCGCCGACGCCGGAGCCGACGCCGGCGCTCTAATCTACGCCGCGTCCGAGCGCGGCCGCGGCCGCGGCGCGCACGCTCGGCTCGCGGTCGGCCTTCGCCGCTTCCTCCAGCGCCACGGTCGCCTTGGGGTCGCGCGAGGCGAGTCCGGCGAGCGCCCGCGCCGCCGCCGCACGCACCTTGGGGTGAGGATCGCGGCGCAGGCGCTCCTGCGCCGCCTCGCGTAGCGCCGCGTTCGTCGGGCCGTCGGCGCGCAGCCGCGATCCCGCGATCTGCAGCGCGAACAGCCGGGTCCCCGGATCGGCGTCGGCCGACTGCGCCGCGAGGCGCGCCTCCTGCGACTCGTCGAGCGGAGCCCTCCCGAGGGCCGATTCGATCCGGAAACGGAGCGCGCCGGCGTCGGGGCGCGCGGCCACCTCGAGCAGGCGATCGGCGGCCACCGACCGGTCGGCCCCCGCGCCCGGTCGCGCGATCCAGTCGGCGAGCCCGGCCCCCAGCTCCCCTTGCACCTCCCCGTCGCGTTCGAGGGCCACGCGCTCGAGGCAGAGTCGGCGGATCTCCGGGTCGGGGATCGAGCCTCCGAGCGCCCGCGCGGCGGCCCAGCGTACGCCGGCGTCGGGCGTCGACGCGTCCGAGAGCCGCATCGCCACCGCATCGCGGAGCGACGTGTCCTCGATCGGACCGTCGACGACGACGCCGATTCCGCCGACTATGCGGAGGCCGTTGGGGACGTCCGCGCGATCGAAGCCGTCCTCCGCCTCGGCGTCGAGGCGCGCCGCGCCGGCCGAGAGGACGAGCGCGCGCTCCACCGCCGGATCGTCCTTTCCGTCGCCCGCCCCGAGGCTTTCGGCGAGCGCGCGCGCCGCGGCCGGGCCCGGCATCGTTCCGATCACCGCCGCCAGCCCCTGGCGCGTTCTCGATCCGGCGCGGGGATCGCCCAGGACCGGCGCAACCTCGGAGACCAACTCCGGCCGTTCGAGGAGGAGGGCGCGCAGCGCGTCGGAGGCGGCGCGAGAGCCGTCGGGATCGTCGGCCGCCAGCGCGGAGGCGAGGGAGCCCAGCGCCTCGCCGATCGCGGCGAGCGCCGAAGCCGTCTCGGGGTCGGGCGACCGGTCGTGCCACGGCAACCACGTCGGCGCCCGGTGCGAGGCGGCGGCCAGTCTCCCGTCGGACGGCCGATCGGCCCGGCCTCCGGCGGGATCGAGCGCGCGCCACACCAGCCAAACGAGCGCGATCGCGACGACGGGGCCGGCGAAGGAGAGCGCGAGGAGGAGGCGGCGGGAGGTCAACGTCCCCGAAGCGTAACGCGCCTGGCGCGCCGGCGCGACCGCCGGTGCCGGACGCCGTGCATCCCCGCGTCGGCCGACCTATCGGTCGCGAAGCGAGGGGGGAACGATGAATCGACCGGTTCGAAACAGGGGTGCGGCTCTCGGATTGGCGGCGGCGATCGGTGGACTGGCCGGGATCGCCGCGGCGGGTGCGTCGCGGCCGGAGGGGGCGACCGGACGCCAGGCGCCGCCACCGGAGACCGCGAAGGCGCCGGCGACGCACGTCCTGCTGCCGCCGGAACGGATCCGGTGGCAGCCGGGACCGAACGCGCTTCCACGCGGCGCGGAGATCGCCCTGTTGGAGGGCGACCCGATGCGCAGCGGTCCGTTCACGATGCGGCTGAAGATGCCCCCGGGGTACCGCATCCCGCCGCATTCCCATCCCGCCGACGAGCACGTATCGGTGATCTCCGGCGAGTTCCATCTCGGCATGGGGGAACGCTTCGACGCCACGGCCGGCACGGCCCTCGCGGCAGGCGGGTTCGCGCTCCTCCCGCGCGGGATGCGCCACTTCGCCTGGACGACCGACACCGAAACGGTGATCCAGCTGCACGGCACCGGTCCTTGGGGGATCGTCTACGTCGATCCGAAGGACGATCCCCGGCGGCAAGCCGGAGCCGAGCCGCCGGTCACGCGGTAGGGAGTGTCGGTTTCCCGGCGGAGCGGGACGGCGCGGACTACGGGACGACGAGTGCGCGGAGGAGGCGGGCGCCGTCGACGCGGATCCGCAGCAGAAGCGCCGACCCGCGTGGCGCGTTGCGGAGGTTGCGCGCCAGATCGGCGGCGCTGCGAACCGGGCGGCCGGCGGCTTCGACCACCACCATCCCGGGTCGAAGGTCGGCGCGATCGGCCGCCGACCCGGGAAGGACGTCGGTGATCCATGCGCCGCGCGGCGGCGCTCCGCTCGCGGCGCCGATCCGCGGATCGACGTCGCGGAAGGTCAGGCCGATCGCGTCCGCGGGGGATCGGTCCGGGACGGGGGGGTTGGATCCGCGAACCGGCTGCACCTCTCCGGGATCGGGCCGGGCACCCAACGTCGCCGCCCGCTCGAGGCGGGAGGCCCCGCGTTGGACCGTGATCCGGACGTCGGTCCCCGGCGGCACCATCGCCACGCGCCGCGTCAGCCCTTGCGCGCCGTCGATCGGTTTTCCGTCGAGCGAGGTCACGACGTCATCGCCACGGAGATCGGCACGGTCGGCGGGCGAGCCCGGGACGACCTCCGCCACCACCGCGCCGCGGTGGACCGGAACGCCGAGCGCACGGGCGAGGTCCGGTGTCAGGTCCTGTGCCGCGAGGCCGAGCCACCCTCGCCGGACCGGCGCGCCCGTCTCGAGTTGAGGCAGGAGCGTGCGCGCGGTGTTCGACGGGACGGCGAAGCCGATGCCCGATCCGCCACCGACGATCGCCGTGGCGATCCCCACCACCTCGCCCCGTCCGGAGAAGAGCGGGCCGCCGGAGTTTCCCGGATTGATCGCCGCGTCGGTCTGGAGGAAGTCGTCCAGGGGACCGAGCTGGATATCGCGCGCGCGCGCGGAAAGGATTCCGACGCTGACGCTGGAGGCGAGGCCGAACGGGTTTCCGATCGCGACCAATCCGTCGCCGACGCGCAGCGCGTCCGAATCGCCCAGTGGAACGGAGGGGAGGTCGTCGGGGCTGCCGACGAGCGCCAGGAGCGCCAGGTCGGTCAACGAATCGCCGCCGAGGACACGAGCGTCGAAGGCGCGTCCGTCGTCGAGACGGACGCGGATCGACTGCGCCCCTTCGACCACGTGCTGATTGCTCAGGATCCGGCCGCGTCGGTCGACGATCACGCCCGACCCCAGCCCCTGCCGGAAGCGCGGGCGATCGCGCGGTCCGAAGAACAGGTCGAACAGCTCCTCGTCCCCGCGGGGGCGTCCGGTGACCCGCGCCACGACCTCCACGTTCACCACCGCGGCACGGACGCGGTCGACCAACGGGGCGACCGACGCCAGCTCGAACCTCTCGGGATCGGCCGCCGGCACCGCTCCGATCGTCTGCAGGGCGAGGCCCGCCACGAGTGCCGCGCCGGCCCCCGCCAATCCCGCACGTCGGACGGTCATCGTCCCCGGCGAGGTAGTGCGTCTCGCGTGCCGGTCAAGCCAGGGATACCGGGGACGGCCCCGGGGAATCGCCCGACGCCCGCGGATCGCCCCTTGCGGCGCGAGGCGGGATCCCCATCGGCGTCCGGTGGAGCACCCGTATCGGTCGGCGTCGGTCACCGCGATCCGGCGCCTGACCGAGTCGCTGTGGACGATGCGCGTGCGGCCGGAGCGACCGCTGTCGTACATACCGGGGCAGTACGCGACGTTGGGGCTCGCCGACGGAGACCGGGTCGTGGCGCGGCCCTATTCGATCGTCTCCGCCCCCTCCGAGGAGGAGCTCGAGTTCTTCCTGGAAGAGGTCCCGGGGGGCCGTCTCAGCGGCCGGCTCGCCGCGCTCGAAAGGGGTGGGTCGGTTCTCCTCGGAACGGCGGCCAAGGGTCGCTTCGTCCTGCCGGCGATGGAGCCGGAGCTCGACTACCTGCTGGTCGCGACCGTCACCGGCGTCGCCCCCTTCGTCAGCGCGATCCGGCACCTGCGGGCGGACGAGCGGCGGGTCGGGCGTGGCGCGCGGATGCTGCTCCTCCACGGCGCGAGCCGGACGGCGGAGCTCGGCTACGCCGAGGAGCTCCGAGCGGTCGATCGGCCGTGGTTGCGCTACGTGCCGACGTTGAGCCGGGCGTCGGAGGAGGGGGACTGGATCGGTGAGCGGGGTCGGTGCGAAGACGTCCTGCGGAAGCTCACCGACGGGAGCGAACGGTTCCCCGCCCGTACGCTCGCCTACCTGTGCGGAAATCCCCGCATGGTCGAGAACGCGCGAGCCATCCTCCGGCGGGCCGGCGTTCCCGAACGGCAGGTGCGCGAGGAGCGTTACTGGACGGTCCGCGACCGGGGCGCCGGCGCGGACGGCGTCACGGGCGGACCTCGGCCCGGCCGGTGACGCGGCCGGGAACCTCGCGGAAGCGCGGGAGCGCGAACAGGAGCCACGCCCCGGCCAGGCCGATCAACGCGTAGAGGAAGCGGCTCAGGCCGCTGGTCTCCTCCTGCGAACCGCCGCCGAAGATGGCGTCGACGAGGTTCCAGTTGAAGAAGCCGACGAGCCCCCAGTTGATCGCCCCGACGAGCGCGAAGGCGAGCAGGATCTTGGAAATGGTGCTCAGCTGGTTCATCGATCTTGACGTAGGGTTCGGGGCGGTGAGATCAAGCGGAGGCGTTGGACGGACTCTTGAATCGGCGGACCCGAACGGTGCTGGTGGCGGCGCTCCTCCTCGCCTGCGTCAAGACGCCGGTGACGGGGCGCAAGGCGTTCGTGCTCCTGTCGGAGAAGGACGAGCTCCGGCTGGGGGCCGACTCCTACGAAGAGGCGTTGAAGGAGGAGAAGGTGTGCGCCGACCCCGGCGTCCAAGGGGCGGTCTCCCGGATCGGCCGCCGCATCGCCAACGTCTCCGGGCGGCGGACCTGGAAGTGGGAGTTCCGCGTCATCGACGCGGGCGAGACGCTCAACGCCTTCGCGTTGCCCGGAGGGAAGGTCGCGGTCTACACCGGGATCTTCGAGCCGGCGCGGACCGAAGCGGGACTGGCGACGGTGATGGGCCACGAGGTGGCGCACGCGGTCGCCCGGCACGGCGCGGAACGGGTAAGCCAGGGGATGCTGGTCCAGCTCGGCCTCACCGCGGCGAGCCTTTCCGTCGGGGACTCGAAAAACCGTGACGTGATCGTCGGCTCGCTCGGCGCCGGCGCGGCGCTCGGCGTGCTGATGCCCTACGGGCGCGAGATGGAGTCGGAGGCGGACGAGATCGGGATGGTGCTGATGGCGCGGGCCGGATACGACCCGGAGGAGGCGGTCGGCTTCTGGGAGCGATTCCAGAAGGCGACGAAGAACGGCGGCAGTCCGCCGGAGTTCCTCTCCACCCATCCGTCGACCGAGCACCGCATCCGCGACCTGAAGGCGGTTCTTCCCCGTGCCCGCAAGGAGTACCGGGCGTCGAAACGGGTGAACGGGAACGACCGCCTGCCGGCCGCGTCCTGCGGCGCGGCGTCCGACCGTCCGCGGATCCGCGCGCGCTGACCCGCGGCTCCGCGGTGGACCTCTCAACGCGGCGCGAGCGGCCGTTCGATGACGAGTCGGGCTCGGTCGAGGAGGCGATCGGCGTCGGCGGGACGACGGGAACGGAGCCGTTGCTCGACCCGGTCGGCGCTCGCGTCGAGCGCCGCCTGCACGCGGGCGCCGTGCACACCGCCCTCGGCCCGCCCGGCGGCGGCGACGCGACGTTCGAGGACGATCCGTTTCGCGATCTCGAGATCGCGCTCGGCGTCGGTGCGCGGCGACCACCCGGAGGCGGCGCGCAGCAGGCTCGATGCGGCGCCGTCTCCCGCCTTTCGCCGGAGCCTCTCTTCGTCGGCGTCGGCGCGTCGCGAGAAGGCGAGGAAGACGGCGAGCCCATCCGGCCCGCCCGCCGCGAGCGCGTGGTCGGCGCGCCGGCGTTGCCAGACGATTCGGCGCGCGAGGTCGACCCGCCCGTCGGCAATCGCGTCGGCGCCCGAGGCGCGACGCGCGGACGCGTTCGCGAACCCACCGCCGGCCGTGACGCTCGCGGCCGCCGCCCGCGGCGGCGCCGCCTGCGCGACGGGGGCGAGGTGCAGCGCGGACGCCGTCGCCACGAGCAGGAGGAGCCGGCGGTGCGACCGATGGGGCATTGCGGCCGACCGAGCAATGGGCATGCCACCGGAGACGCCGCGGCGACCGTCGGTTTCACGCCCGGTTCCGGCCGTCGGTGGCGAATCGCGGCGGCGACCTGGGATCGCCTCTGTCCAGGGTGGGGAATCTTTTCCCTTCGCCCGTCTCGGCGGAGCGGCTGGCCGTGCCTAGGCGGGCGCGCGAGGAAGCTCGCGGTGGACGTGGGGGGGGAGGATCACCCGCAGGTCGAAGTCGCGGCAGAGGAGGACCGAATGCGGCGGCTCTCCGGTCGAGACGATCCCCAACCGCTCGAACGGCTCGACGCGCGCGTGCGTCGGACGGGCGCGGAACGCCTCCATCCGTCGATGCCAGACGTCGAGGCGCGCGAGGCGACCGTCGCTCCGGCGGTAGTATCCACGGACCGGGTGGGTGAGCACGCCTGCCGTCTCGACGTCGTCGGCGAAGCCGGGCAGTCGTCCGGCCGGTTCGTCGGTTCCTTCGGCGTCGAGCTCGACCGATCCGAGCGCCGTCGTCGCGCGCAGTCGGTACCCGGCGGTGCGGCCGTCGGAGTCGGAGGCGTCGATCCCGATTCGGGCGAGGCTCCACGGTAGGCGCCACAGCCGCCGGGGAACGGCGACCCACCGGCTGCCGAGGGCCGTCGCGAAGAACCAGACCGCGCGCTCGTCGCCGCGGCGGACGTACGCCCGGAGATTGACCTGGGGCACGCGGAGGCGGGCCCAGGGTGCGAACCCGAAACGGAGACCGTCGTTGACGAACGCCACCGCCGACACGAACGCGCGCTCCGGTCCGAGGTCGAAGCGCTCGGCCTCGAGAGTGGCTGGAAGATGGCGCTGCACGCGCGCCGGATCGACCGCGTAGGTCAGCAGCGCGAACCGACGGATGGTGATCGAGACGTCGAAGGGACTCGGCGGGGGTCGGGGTCGCTCGAGCGCATCGAGCGACTCGACGGCGGGCGGGATCGACGGCACAGGAGATCGAAGATAGCGGCTCCGGAGGGACGCGCCATGCGACGGCGACGACGCGGCCCGGACGTTGATCCACGATTCACCGCAGCGACCGGATCGGATGAGACGGCCATGCCCCACATCGCAGGGCGATCCCGCGATCGCACCGCGGCGCGAAAGCGATTTCTCGCGCGATGGCCGGCATGGGCATTGCTGGCGGCGGCGTCCACGCCCGAACCGCCAGGAGACCGACATGACCGCACGATCGATGAAGAGCGTTTTCGTCGCCGCCGCCGTCCTCCTTCCCGCCATCGCCGCCGCGGAGAGGGGCCTGACGTCGTTCACCGGTCGCGTGGAGGTTTCGGTCCCGCGCTGCTACCCCGGCCCGTGCAAGCCGATCGTCGCGCTGGCCGACGGCGACCGGTGGATGCGCGTCCGCGGGGATCTCGTGGCCGACCTGCAGGCCTTCGACCGGAAGGTCGTGACGGTGAAGGGGGTCGCGAAGGGGCGCTCGACGCCGGCGCCGTCGATCGAGGCGGTCGGCTTCGCCCCCGGCCGCTCCGACGAGTTCATCACCGGCGTCGTCGAACTTCGTAACGATCCGGCCTGTCCGCCGAACGCGCGTTGTCGGCCGATCGTCGGCATCCGCATGGGGACGGTCATCTACGACGTCAAGGACCTCGACCTCGCGGGACGGCTCCACGCCTTGAGCGGCGCGACCGTCACGCTGAAGGGCCCGACCACGTTCTACCGCTGCCCCTGCAACCCGGGCTTCCTCGGCGGTGTCGAGAGCCCGATCGCGGTCCGCGGCCAGTACCACCCGTTTCGCCACGGCATGAACGGACAGACCGGCCGCTTGACGGTCGCGCCGGGCCGGCATCTGCTCGTCTCCGGCAAGAAGTGGGCGGACCGCTCGGGCAAGGTGGTCTGGATGTCCGGGATCCTGGGACAGGAACGGATCAGCGGCGCCACGATGCTGCGGGCGACGACCGCCAGCCGGCCGGTCCAAGGCGCGCTCCCGATGATCGTCGCCGAGCCGCTCGCCGGCGGATCGAACGTCGGCCGCGGCCCCGCGAGCGGCGCCGTCACCGCGACCTCCGGCACGGGATCGTCGGCCGGCGCCGGCCAGGCGCGCTGATCCGGGGCGGGCCGCAGCGCACCCGGAGGCGAGCGCTCCGGCGCCACGACTCGGCCCTACTCCTCCTGCAGCTCGGCCGCCGCCTTCCGGATGCGGTCGGGGTGGTTGGCGACGAGCAGCGCGTCGTCGAGCGTGACCAGGCCCTGCCGGAGGAGCCGGATCAGGTGGCCGTCGAGGCTCTGCACGCCGGTATTGGCGTTCTCCGCCGACGCGAGATAGCCGTCGATCTGGTGCAGCTTGTTCTCGCGGATCAGGTTCGCCACGGCGTAGTCGTGAAGCATTACCTCGAACACTCCCAGCCGGCCGTCGCCGCTCGAGACGCGGATCAGGTGCTGGGCGATCGCCCCCTTGAGCAGGACCGAGAGCACGCCCCGGACCGGATCGCGCGACTCCTCCGGATAGGAGTCGAGGATGCGGTCGACCGCCTTGGGGGCGGAGTTGGTGTGGAGCGTTCCGAAGACGAGCACGCCGGTCTCGGCGGCGGACAGCGCGAGCGAGATCGTCTCCATGTCGCGCATCTCGCCCACCACCAGCACGTCGGGCGACTCCCGTAGCGCCGAGCGCAGCGCCGCGGCGAAGCTCTCGGCGTGGAGCCCGACCTGCCGTTGGGTGACGACGCAGTTGATCGGCTCGTGGAGGAACTCGACCGGATCCTCGATGGTGATGATGTGCCGGTTGGAGGTGCGGTTGATCTCCGCCACCAGCGCCGCCAGCGTGGTGCTCTTGCCGCTGCCGGTGGGACCGGTGACCAGCACCAGGCCGTTCGCCATCTCGGTGAGCTTCTTCAGCGACGCCGGAAGCTTCAGGTCCTCCATCGACGGGATGCGGTCGGGGATGATCCGGAAGACCGCGCCGAGACCCTTGGAGTGGCGGAAGGCGTTGGCCCGGTAGCGGCCGTACCCTTCGAGGGCGTAGACGAAGTCGACCTGCTGCTCTTCCTTCAGGACCCGGCGCTGGTCCGGACTCATGATCTCGAGGAGGAAACGTTCCGCTTCGGTCTCCGACAGCGCGCGGAACGGCAGCGGGACCAGGTCGCCGTCGTGGCGGACCATCGGGATGTTTCCGGCGCCGAAGTGCAGATCGCTCGCGCGTTGCTCGGCGACCAGTCGCAGGAAGGAGTCGATGCGGGCCATCTACTTCGTTCCCGTGGCGGTGGTCGGCGCCGGCGGTCCACCGGCCGGCGCGCCGGGTCCGGGCGGGTTCGTCGGTCGCGCGGCGGTCGCTGCGGCCGGATTTGGTCCCGGCACGCCGGGCCGCGCGGTCGGCGCGGACGGCGGCGTTGCCGCCTGCGCCGTCGCCGGCGCGGGGACAACCGGGCGCGCGGGGGCGCCGGTTCCGACCACCCCCGGACGAACCGCTCCGGGGGGCGAAGGCGCGGCGGCGGCGGGATGGATCGGGCGGGGGGCGGCGTTCGGGCTGCCTGCCTGCTTGTTGGTGGCGCTCGCGGCGACCCCCGCCGCCACCGACGCGGCATCGGCCGACTCGGCGAGCATCTTCTCGAAGTCCTTCTTCGACCGCGCCTTCATGTAGGCGTCCTCGGCCGTGATCACCCCCTCCTGGTAGAGCCGGGTGAGCTCCACGTCCATCAGCTGCATCCCGTTGGTACGGGAGGTGGCGATCACCGACGAGATCTGGAACGCCTTCCCCTTGCGGATCAGGTTGGAGACGGCGTCGGTGTTCAACATGATCTCGATGGCGAGCGTGCGACCGCTCCCGTCCTTCTTCGGGATCAGGTACTGGCAGATCACGGCGCGAAGCGAGGAGGCGAGCATCGAGCGGACCTGCGGCTGCTGCCCGGCGGGGAAGGCGTTGATGAGACGGTCGACGACCGAATCGGCCGACACGGCGTGGACCGTGCCCAGCACCAGGTGGCCGGTCTCGGCGGCGGTGACGGCGAACGAGATCGTCTCCAGGTCGCGCAGCTCTCCGACCAGGATGACGTCGGGATCTTCGCGCAAGGTCGAGCGCAACGCCGACGTGAACGAGCGCGCATGCGTGCCCAGTTCGCGTTGCGTGGCGCGACCGCGCTTCCCCTGGTGGATCACCTCGATGGGGTCCTCGATGGTGAGGATGTGCTTGGGGTACTTGCGATTGATCGAGTCGATCAGCGCGGCGAGGGTGGTCGACTTCCCGGCGCCGGTCGGCCCGCCGACCAGCACCAGGCCGTTCTTCAGGTCGCCGAGGCCCTGCACGATCGGCGGAAGCCCCAGTTTCTCGATGTCGGGGACTTCGCCCTTGATGATCCGGAAGACCGCCCCCAGCCCCGTCGTATGGCGGAATACGTTGACGCGGAAGCGCAGGCCCTCCGAACGGACCTCGTAGGAGAAGTCGACGTCGCGGAGCGCCTTGAGGTCCTCCTTCTGCTCGGAGGTCAGGCACGGGTAGATCAGCTTCTCCATGTCGTCGGCGCTGATCAGGTTGTCCGAGAGCGCGACGGTCACCCCCATGCTCTTTACCGTCGGTGGCCGCCATGCGAGCAGGATCAGGTCGTCGCCGCTTGCCTGCGCGCACGAGACGAGAAGTTGATCGAGCGGCGAAAGGGCCCTGCCGATGGCGCCGGTCTGCGCGTCCTTCCAGTTGAGGCCCCATCGGCCCAGCAACTCCCGCGCGAAGGCGCGCACGCGGACGTCGGGATCCTCGGTGAGCGGTTGGATGGCGAGGCGCTGCTCGCGGTCGTTGAGAGTGGCCAACGCCTGCAGGGCTGCCATGCGCAGGTCGGGCTCGGCCGCGGCGAGGAGCTTGGCGAGGTGCGGCGCCGCCGACGGGTCCCCCAGCGCGGCGAGCGCCCGTATGCAGACCAGTCGCGTGTCCTCGTTGGCGAAGAGGCGCTCGAGCAGGAAGGGCACCGCGCGCTTGTCGCCGAGCACGCCGATCGCCTCGATCGAAAGCTCCTGCACCCACCAGTCGGGGTCGGAGGTGGCGGCCTTGGCCAGCGGTTGCAGCGCCTCGGGCGGCTTCAGGCGCATCAACGCGTTCACCGCGAATCGACGGACGACCTCCGACGGGTCGTTCAGGAGCCACAGGACGTGGCTCGAAAGCTCCGACCCGGTCATCTGCAGGAGCGCGTCCATCACCCGCTCGCGCACCCACCAGTCTTCATCGCGCAAGTAGCCGAGCAGGCGCTTCCAGAGCTCGGTGTCGGCCTTGCCCATGTTGGCGGCGACGTCCGCGGCGATGCGGCGGACCACCTCGTCCGAGCTGCGCAAGAGTCCCAGGATGGTGATCGCCGGATCGATCTTTCCCGACTTTCCGAGGTTGGAGAGCACGCCGGCGGCGGAGGTGCGCACCTGCAGATACCGGCTGTTCGCGGCCTCGACCAGGATCGGAACGATTGCCGTCGTCCCGATCTGTTCCAGGATCTCCAGCACGATGAGGCGCACCTTGTTCGGACCGGCCCGGAACCGCTCCTGCAAGGTGTTGATCGCCCGCGGACTGTTGAAGCGCTTGAGCCCCTCGAGGATGGCGCGGGTCAAGCGCAGATTCGCCGCGTCGAGACGCGGTTCCAGGTGCACGAAGAAGTCGTCCTCGGCGCCTTCGGCGTTGATCGCCTGGACGGCGCGGACGACCACCTCCTCGTTCAGGTCGCGCAGCGCCGGGAGGATCGCCTTGATCGCCGACGCCCGTGCCGCCGCCATGTAGCGGGCGTCGGAAAGGAGCGCGAGGACGTGCATCTTGTCCTCGTCGGTGCCGGTGGCCAGGACCGGCGCGAGCGACGGGATCGCGTGGTGCCCCGCGACCCCGACCAGGATGTCCATCGCCTCGATGCGACCGGCGAAGACGCGCTCGGTCAGGAACTCACCGAGCAGCCGGAAGACCGTCTTCCCGCCGATCTGGCGCAAGACCCCGGCGGCGGCGCGCCGCACGTCGGGGTTTCCGTGGCGCAGGACGGCGCAAAGCTCGGGATGCTGCGTGACGTTGTTCACCGCCGGCAACAGCAGCGCCATGAGCGCCCGAACCTGCGGGTCCTCGCCCTTCAGGACCTGGACGAACTCGAGGAACATCTCCTTGTGGGGGAACTTCGCCGCCAACCGCCCGAAGACGACGCATCGCTTCCGATGCGCGGCGGCGTCCGACGCCGTCCGGATGTTGGTGAGGATGGCGAGCATCTTCTTCGTCTCGGAGAGGTCGAGCGAAGCGACCGACGCGACGAACTGCTCCAGCTGTGCGGGGTCGGCCCACGCGGCCTTCTCGAACTCCTGGACGACGACGCTGGCCATGGCTTCGCCGTCCAGTATACGACGAGTTGCCACGGACCCTTTCGTTCACATCCGTGGTTCCATGGCGATCGGAATCCGACGGGCGGGTGGCGGGGACGACGGGCGCATTCTCGAGCTGATGGCGGAGCTGATGCCGGGGACCGACGTGGCACGGCGCCACGCGTGGTTGTATCGCGAGAATCCGGACGGCGACGCGTCGACCGTCCTCGCCGTCGACGACGATTCCGGGGCAACGGCGGGGATGTGTTCCGTCTTTCCGCGCCGGGTGAGGGCGGCCGGCCGCGAGGTGCGTTCCGCCCTGGGCGGCGACGATTTCGTTCGACCCGGCTACCGCCGGCGGGGGATCGGCACCGCCCTCCACCGGGCCGCCGGAGCGGCGATGCGGGAACGGGGGATCGAGTTCGTCCACGGCACGCCGCTCCCGGCGAACGGGACGCCGCTCCGGAACGTCGGCGCGCGCGACGTGGAGCGGTTGATTCGGCACGTCCGGCCGCTGCTCGCCGCGCGGGCGGGGATCGGGACGGAAGTTGCGCGCAACCTGCTGATGCCGTGGCTCCACTTCTCCAGCCAGATCCGCCTCGAGCCGATCGACGGCGACGACCGGCGCGTCGACGAGGTCTGGGAACGGTGCGCCGATCCTGCCGGCATCGCGGTCGTCCGGGACGCCCGTTTCTACGGCTGGCGTTTCGCCCGGTCCCCGTCGGGGCGGCAGCGTGGCTTCGTGGCGGTCGACCGGGGCCGGCCGTTCGCGGCGGTGGCGCTGGAGCGATGTGGACGCCGATTGAGGATCATCGACTGGGTGGCGCCGCGCCACCGCTTCGCCGAGCTTCTCCATGCCGTGCTGCGCGAATCGGCGGGGGCGGTGGCGCTGGAGTTGCGCGCCACCGGCACGGAGGCGGCGCGGCTGGCGCTCTGGCGGTTCGGATTCTTCGCACGCGAGTCGCTGCCGTGGAACGTGACGATCCCGGCGGGCACGCGCGACGCCGCCCTTTACGCCGACGGCGGGCGCTGGTTCGCGACGTGGGCCGACAGCGACGTCGACGCCACGTCCTGACGGAACCAGACCCATCCGCCGTAGATCATTTGCACCGACAGCAGCGCCAGCGGGACGAGGAGCGATGGAAGCCCGTGCGCGACCGGTGTCGCGGCGAACGCGAACGACGCCGCGCCCGCCCCGACCTTCAAGGAGGAGCTGACGAAGAGGTTCGTCGGCTCGTCGTCCGCGCGGACGAGCGCAGCCTCGATCAGCCCCATCGTCACCAGCGCGGTTCCGGTTGCAACCGGCAGGAGCCACCCGGCGCCGTGGTGAGTGATGGTCCCGAGAATCCCCGGTCCCGCGGCGGCGATCGAGAGGACCAACGGGAAGTGCAGATTGGTCCAGCAGATCGTCGACAGAGCGCTGGGGCGCGGGCCGCGGCGTCCGATGAAGTCGAAGTAGACCGACCACAGGGCGAAGCCGACGCACAAGCCCAGGAGGCTGCGAACCACCACCTCGGTGGTGAGGTGGTGATGCTCCGCGACCCCGTGGACGACGGCGACCACCGACTCCCCCAGCACGATGATCACGAACAGGCCGAGCCGCTCCGGAAGACGCGAGGTGCTGAAGCGGGGAAGCTTCGCCTGGTGGGGGAGCGTGAACCAGGGGGTGACCTGATCGCCGACCACGGCGACCAGCCAGAGGACGAACTTCAGCGGCGGCTCGACGTGGATCGAGGCGAGGAAGAGCAGGATCGACAGGGAGAATCCGACGCCGAAGATCCGGCCGGTCGGCCGGAATGCCGGCACGTGGTACGACGCGCGAAGCCACATGAAGACGAGGATCGATCGCGCGAGGACGTAGGAGAGGGCGAAGCCGGTCGAGCCCGCCCCCATCCCGTCGCGTGCAAAGACGGCGAAGCCGGCCAACGGGACCATGTTGCAGAGGAAGAAGAGGCGATTCTCCAGTCCGTCGGTTTCGAAGCGTTCGGAATAGAAGGTGATCCCGAGCCAGAGCCACCAGACGGGCGCGAACAGCAGCGCGTACGGGACCAGACCGCGCGCCGATTCGATCCCCACAAGCCGGTGGGCTAGCTCCGAAACGACGACCACCAGGACCAGGTCGTAGAAAAGCTCGAGCCAGGTGACCTTCCGCTCGTGCCCCGCCGTTGCTTGCAACGTCGGCACCTGCCAGATCGCCCGTCGGGACATCGGACTCCCCCTGGCTGCAAAGGATAGTTCCGTCGAGCCACGTTCGTCGAGGCGTCCGGCACGGTCGTTCGCGTGCTACAACCTCTCGCGCGATGCGCGCATCCGCGGAACCGGCGCAGACGGTCGGCGTTCCCGATCCGGGCGACGCGGCCGATCGCCGTGACGAGCAGGTCCGGCATCCGTGGCACTTCCGGCTACTCGTCTTCGCCGTCACCCGCCTGTTCGCAATCGCGTTGTGGGCGCTGTGCCGGTCGGTGCGGCTGTCGGTGATCGGGGGGGAGGAGGAGCGGCGACTTCGCGCCCGGGGTCCGATGTTCTACGCCACCTGGCACCGCGGGGTCTTGTTTGCCATCTACTTCTGGCGTTGTCGCAACGGCAACTACATGGCCTCGGCCAGCCGGGACGGCGAATGGGCGGTGGGTCTCATCCGCGCCCTCGGGAACCGAGCCGTCCGCGGTTCGAGCTCGCGCGGCGGTCGGGTCGCCATCCAGCGGATGGTGGAGGAGCTCCAGGCGGGCCATCCGTGCGGATTGAACCCCGACGCGCCCCGCGGACCGGCGCAGGTGGCCAAGCCCGGGGCGTTGGCGATCGCGCAGCGCGCGGGGGTGCCGATCGTTCCGGTCCAGTTCGCGTTCGAGCGCTGCATCCGCCTCAAGTCGTGGGACCGCACGATGATCCCCCTCCCGTTCACCCGCGGCGTGGTGAAGTTCGGCGAGCCGTTCGCGGTCGATCCGGCGCTGGAAGGGGAGGCGTTCGAACGACGTCGCGTCGAGTTCGAGGCGGTGATGAACCGCGTCACCGACGAGGTCGACGCCTACTTTCGTTAGCGCCGAAGCAGGAGCGCCAGCGCGGCCGCGGCGCCGACCGCTTCCAGCGCGAAGAAGAGGCGAAGGAACCGGTTCGGCGCGCCGTCGGCGAGCCAGCTGACCGCCCGCCCGAGGCACAGTCCGGCGCAGAAGGCGAAGAGGAGCGCGAGCGCCGGTCCGGCGAGCGGCGGCTTGGTGGCGCCGATCGCCATCAGCGCCGCGATCCCCAGGTGCATGCCGCCGTAGTTCGCGCGGATCTCGTTCGCGACGCTCGGCGTCCCGATCTTCTGGCCGAGCGGCTCGAGGATCCGGCCGGGAAGGAAGAGTCCCTGCACGGCGACGCCGAGGAAGACCAGGGCGGCGGCGAAGAGGACGACGGTTTCGACGCTCATCGTGCTCGAAGCGGAACACGCGCGCGCGATCGGCGTCAACGCTAGGAACAGCCGGGCGACGTGTGGGGCTGGGACGGCGGGTGGCGCACGCCCGGGGGGAGCCGGTAGTGGAACTCGATCCGGGCGCAGGAGGGCGGGATCGCGGCCTCCGAGAAGACGACGCCCACGCCGGGGACCCAGCTCCATCCGGAGTCGGGATCGTCGGGCACGTCGACGCCGTCGACCGTCACGGAGAGGCTACCGGGAAGGGGTTCGTGCTCGAGCGCGAACTCGGTTCGGAGCGGCGAAGGGGGGGCGACGTCGTCGGCGAGCTCCTCCAGGATTGCGCGAAACTGGTCGACGCCGCCGCAGATGCTGTGCCATCCGCCACCGAAGGCGGCGACGGCGGCCGCGTACCGGAACCCTCCACGCGCGTCGTGGTCGCCGTTGGTCGGATCGGTCTCGCATCCG
This sequence comes from uncultured bacterium, assembly GCA_964372275.1. Lineage (GTDB taxonomy): Bacteria > CAYJRR01 > CAYJRR01 > CAYJRR01 > CAYJRR01 > CAYJRR01. The sequence continues at coordinate 8,518 of CAYJRR010000017.1, read as the reverse complement.
GTCTGGTCGAAGTCGACCCCGGCGGACCGGTCCCCGACCGGATCGCCGACGATGGCGGTGGCGTAGAGCGACGGCGACCCGTCGCCGTCGAGCTGCGAGAAGAAGTCGGTGAGCTCCGCGACGGGGACGAGGTTCGTGTCTCGCCATGCGGCGCTCCGGAGTTCCGCCGACGTCGGCTCGGGCGCGCCGTCCGGCAACGTCTGGTCGTCCTCGTCGCTCAGGAAGACGAGCGCCAGGCGCGCGCCCGGCCGCCGGAACCCCGCGTTCTCGGCCGAGAGGAGCGGCTCGGAAAGGGCCATCCGCGCCGTCTGCAGGCCGGCCTCGCGTGAATTGCCGCCGGTTCCGAGGAGCGCACGCTGCACGAACTCGGCGCTCCAGTTCGGGGTGTCGGAAGTCAGGACCGCGGGCGATCCGACGAAGCGGCCTCGCTCGCCGCCGGCGGTCGGATCGGCGCTGGTCACCGCCAGATGGAGGTCGAGACCGATCTCGAGGGCGCGGTCGGCGAACGCCTGGAAGCTCTCCGCGAGCCGGCCTTGTTCGTCGGCCATCGACCCGGAGTCGTCGATCACCCAGAGGAGGTCGACCTTCGGCGGCGTCGGATCCCGGTGCTCCTGTTGGTGGATCTCGGTGCGTGTTCCGGGAAGCCCGACCAGCGGCCCGTCGTTGCAGCCGATGCCGGCGGTCACGGCGAGCAGCGACGCGGCGGCGAGGCCGAGCGAGGTCTTCATGCACCCGTTGCGTACCGGATCGGGCGCGGATCTCAAGCGGACCGGACCGGCCGCGGTGGAATCAGGTCGGGCGCTCGATGCGGCCGTCGGCGTGTCGCGCGAACCGTCCGGCCTCCCGCGGGTGCGTCGGACCGTCGCTCGGCCACGGCCACCCGCCGAATTCGGTACGCCGGTAGTCGTCGAACGCGCGGAGGATCTCCTCCCGCGTCGACATCACGAACGGTCCGTACGGAGCCACCGGCTCGCCGATCGGGCGTCCTTGCAGCAACAGGAGGTCGGCGGCCGAACCGACGGCGGCGATCTCGATCGGGCGATCGGCTCGTACCACGGCGGCGTTGCCGGCGTCGATCGTCGTTCCGGCGAGTCGGATCCGCGTGCCGCGGTGGAAGTAGAGCGTGCGCCCCGTCGCGGGCCCGGATGCGGGGGGCAGCGTCCAGGCGGCGCCGGCGTCGACGCGGATCGTCCAGATCGCCACGTCCGACTCGGGGGAGGCGGCCCAGGACCGGGGCGGCGGTGGCGGGGCGCGGCGGCCGCCGAGCTCCCCGGCGCAGACCGTCACGTCGACCGCGCCGCCGCGGGCCTCGAGACGGAGGCGGGGAACGGACTCGGCCCAGAACATCGCGAAGTGCGGGTCGGCGAGCTTGTCGCGCCGGGGCAGGTTGAGCCAGACCTGGAACAGCTCGAGCGGATTCGGCGCGGCGCGGTCGAGCAGAGGGAACATCTCGGCGTGGACGATCCCTCTGCCCGCCGTCATCCACTGGACATCCCCCGACCCGAGTCGTGCCGTCGCTCCGAGGGAGTCGGAATGGTCGACCGTTCCGCGCCGGACCACGGTCACCGTTTCGAATCCGCGATGCGGATGCCGGGGGAAACCGGGGATCGCCGTCCCGTGGTACATCCGCCAGCCGTCCTTCGGCTCGAAGTCCTCCCCCAAGCGGCGCCCGTCCAGCGGGGTTGACGGGCCCATCGCCTCGTTCCCCGCCGGATAGGCGTCGTCGTGGTAGGCGCAGAAGAGGAACGGATCGATCGTCGGCCAGGGGAACCCGAGCGGGAACGACCGCAGGACGTCGTCGGACATGGGGGCCACTCTAGCCCAACTCCCCGAGGGCGGCGGGCGACAGAACCCGCGCCCCGGGGGCGCCTGCGGCGAACGTTCCTTACGGGACCGGACGTTCGCCGAAGAGGAGGCGGGAGACGCGGTCGGAAGAACGGACGGCCGTCCTCTCCGCGGTGACGGTGTCGATCCAATGGAGATCGAACACCGCGTCGCCGGTCGTGCCATCCGCGCGCCGGATCCAGGTGGCGGCGCAGGCGCCGTCCCCGGCGAGCGCGGCGGCGCCCGGGTCGAGGTCGGCGTTCACGTAGAGTCCACCGGCCGCGATCGATTGGACCGACGCGTCGGGGGAGACGAACTGCACCTCCTGCAGGAAATCGCCGTACCCGCGCGAGAGGTGGAGCACCATCACGCGGTCCCCCCGCGCGATCGGGAGCAGGTGGTCCATGAAACCGAGATCGTCCTGGGAGGTCATCGGCGTTCCGACCGGCTGCCAGGTGAGTCCGAGGTCGTCGGTCCGGCGGAGCTGCGGGCGGCCGTCCCCGAGGAGGGAGGTCGCGAGCACCGATCCCGTCGGCGTCAAGCGCGCGTCGAAGGTCCAGGCGTTCGAGGAGTCGTCGAGCGCGATCGGGTCGAGACGCTGCGCGTAGAGATCGAGTCGCTCCAGCCGGTCGCCGTCGCTCGACGCCAGCAACACGAAGGTCGGGTCGGAGGTCACGTCCAAGACGACCGCGACGGCCGTCGGACCGAGGTCCGGATGCTCGAAGGCACGGGTGACCATCGGCGACGTGACGACCAGGCGATCGCCCGTCGCTTCGTAGAGCACGGAGCTCCCCAGGTCGACGAACTCCGGGAACTCGATCGGCGTCTCGTCGAGCGGCTCGCGCGTCAAGTCGTGGAGGTCGAGCCAGCCGGGGTGGAGTGCCCCCTGCCAGGGCGGGGTGTCGGCGACGAGAAGGTGATCGCCGTGCGGGGCGGCGAGGGGATGGACCGGACCGAGCTCGACCGTGTCGCCGTCGGGGCGCACCGCCAGGCTCTCCTCGCCGGCCAGCGCCATCGATCCGTCGTCCGCGAGGTGCAGGGTGGGGTTGTACTCCGCCTGAAAGATCCGGTGGAACATCACCTCCCCGCCGAGGTCGAGACGGACGAGCTCGTAGCGGTGGCCCGGGTCGTCGTAGAGGAAGGCGAGCGCCGCGATCGACTGGCCGCGGTGGATCCACTGCAGAGGGACGACGCTCTCCGGCGGCAGTCCGGCCGACTCTCCGAGCCGGAACAGGGTCTGCCGCGCGCCGTCGACCCCCGATCGGACCAGCTCCGCCCCGTCGAGCTCCAGCAGCACCTGTCCGTCGCAGCCGGGTGGGGGGAGTGTCTCCTCCGGGGTCGGTTCGGGCCGATCGCCCCCTGGGGCCGTGCATCCGGAGAGCAGCATCGCCATCGCCAGCGTTCGTCGTCGCAGGGACATGTCCACCTCCACGTTCCGCAGGATAGTGGTGACGGCATGAAATACGGAATCGATCTGATCTTTTCTAAATACAAAAGGGGGTCTTTATAATCGTCTCGTGGATCTCCCGGCGATCGAGACGCTTCGCTGCTTCGTGGAGACGGCGCGGTCGCTGAGCTTCCGCGCCGCGGCCCGCCGCGTCGCCCTCACCCCGGCCGCCGTCGGCCAGCGCGTCCGCCAGCTCGAGGCGCAGGTCGGGTCGCGCCTCTTCGAGCGCACCACCCGCCGCATGGCGTTGACCGAGCCGGGGAGGGCGCTCCTGCCGCACGCCCATGCCGCGCTCGACGCCGTCGCGCTCGCCGTCCGCGCCGCGCGCGGCGAGACGTCGCCGCTACCTGCGGAGGTCACGTTGGGGACGCGCCACGAGTTGGGAATGTCGTGGATCGTGCCGATGCTCCCGTCGCTGCACCGGTCGCACCCGGAGATGACGGTCCATCTTTACGTCGGCTCCGGTCCCGACCTCCTGATCCGCCTGCGGACGCAGGAGGTCGACTGCGCCGTCGGCTCGATGCGCGTCACCGACCCGGCGATCGCCGCCGAATCGCTCCACCGCGAGTCGTACGCCCTGGTGGGGAGCCCCGCGCTTCTGCGCCTCCGTCCCTTGCGGCGGCCGGCCGATGCACGCGCGCACACCTTGCTCGACGTCGACGCCGACCTGCCGCTCTTCTCCTATTGGCGCGACGCCCCCGGCGGCGGCGACCGCCTGCCATTCGGCCGGCGGCTGCGGCTCGGAACGATCGCCGCGATCCGGGCGCTCGTCCTCGCAGGGGAGGGGGTGGCCGTCCTTCCGACCTATCTGGTCGCCCCCGACCTGCGCGCCGGCCGGCTGCGACCGATCCTGCCCGGCGTGCGTCTACTGCACGACCACTTCCGGCTCTTCTTCCGCGCCGGCGATTCGCGGCGGACCCTCTTCGCCTCGCTCGCCGCGACGATGCGCCGCCATCCGCTGCGCTAGTGTCCTCCCAGAGATTCGATTACAAAATCGGGCGAGGCTCGCGAGGATTTCGTCGGCGGTCTTCGTCCACACGAAGGGCTTCGGATCGTGGTTGTGGAGGCGCAGGTAGCGTCGGATCGCGTCTTCGAGTTCCCTCGTGCTCCGGTGAACGCCTCGGCGGATCTGTTTTTCCGTGAGGAGCGCAAACCAACGCTCGAACAGGTTGAGCCACGAGGCGCTGGTCGGCGTGAAGTGCAGTTTGAAGCGTGGGTGCCGCTTCAGCCATCGCCGGATCAACGGAGTCTTGTGCGTTCCATAGTTGTCGAGGACGAGGTGGAGATCGAGGTCGGCGGGAACGTTCGCTTCAATCGTCTCCAGGAACTTTCGGAATTCGATGCTGCGGTGGCGCCGATGGAGTTCGCCGATCACGCGGCCTTCCTTCACGTCCAATGCGGCGAAGAGCGAGGTCGTTCCGTGCCGAGTGAAGTCGTGACTTCTCCGCTCAATCTGGCCAGGCCGCATGGGAAGAACCGGCTGGCTGCGGTCGAGCGCCTGGATTTGGCTCTTCTCATCGACGCACAGAACGAGCGCACGGTCCGGCGGGTCCAGGTAGAGGCCGACGATGTCGCGAACCTTCTCGATGAACAGTGGATCCTTGGACAGCTTGAACGTGTCGGACCGGTGCGGGTGGAGCGAGAAAGCGCGCCAAGTACGATGAACGGTGCTGCGGCTCAATCCCGACGCCTTCGCCATGGAGCGCGTCGACCAATGCATTGCGTCCTCGGGAACGCTCTCGAGCGTGGGCGTAAGCACACGCTCGACGGCCGCATCGGAGATCGTTCGGGGAGCACCGGGCCGCGGCTCGTCGAAAAGGCCGTCCAGACGGTTGGTGACGAATCGACGCCGCCATTTTCCGACCATTTGTATCGCTGTTTTCTGGGACAGGACGCTAGGGGAAGACCGAGCCGGTGTATTTCTGGGCCGTGGAGGTGCTGGCCGCGGAGACGAAGGATCGCGTCGCGGGGTGACTCCGGGAGAGGGGAGATCACACGTCCGACGGCGGTGAAACGAACGCTCGGGGAGCCGGGCGTGGGGGTGCGCGCGATCCGCTCTTTTCGGATCGGCCGGCGGGGCGCCTACGGCCGACCGATCCCGCCAATGCCGATTCGAGCGATCCACGATCTCCGCGGTCCGTAGTCCGAGTCGACGTAGTGCTCGTAGAGCACCTCGACGTGATTAGGACAACGGAGTGCGAACAGGTATGGAAGCGCCACCCCGATACCAATTCGGCCCCCGCCTCCGATCCCGGCGATCCGGGTCGGACGCCCCCCGGCTCCTTCGGTGAGGCGCCGACCCAACACGGGTGTGACCGACAAATCGAGGAACCCCACGTCTCGGCCCGAGAAAACGAATCCGACGTTCGCCGTCGGGCCAACCGATAGTTGGTAGTAGTGAGCGCCGATCACCGAGGCACTCACACCGAAGCCGTAGAACGGGGTCGCTCGCGGCATCAGACGCCGTGGGAAGCCCAGGTATGCGCTCAATTCGTACGGGAGCCGCCCGCTGAAAATGCGGTCTTCATCCTCGTCCGTCTTCCGAAAGAACGCCCATCCGGCATCGAGCTTCAGCTGGAGGGGTCGTGAAGAGGTCATTTCCTCCCCAGCGGCTCCGGCATCGGCATCAGCGGGAAGAACCGCATTGTCGATTGGCGGCGACGCAAGGACGAGCAGCGCGAGGAGTCGGATCACCGGCGCGATCGTAGCGCTTCCGCCCACGCTCCGGGGAACCCCACTTCCGCGCCATGTGCGGGACGAAGCGCTGACGCGCCGGGCGTCGAAGGCCGGTGCGTCCGGGGCTCGCCTCCCCCGACCGGCGCGCCGGTTGCCTTCGAAACGGCCAGGTGGGCATTCTTCGCCATCTCGGCCTCCCCACCGATCCACCGACCGTGGCTCCGGCGCGGGCGCCCCCGCAGACCGACTTGTTAGAGCAGCACCCTGAGGCGTCCGACAGGCCCGCCTCGAAGACGTGCGTCCGAACGTCGGCTGACCGCTCGGAGTGACCGTCTAGTGACGAGCGTGCGCGTGGTCATCGTGATCTCCTCCGAGGAGTCAGGGGAGCAACTCCGACGCCAGGGTGCGACCGGCCGGACACGGTCACCGATTCACCTTGGAAATCAGGAAGGTCGAGTCGGACTTGCGGGGACGGAACGATTGCGCCGGACGTCCGCGACCGGTCACTCACGCTTTTAGTCCCGTACCACGCGACGCCCGGAGGGGGCGGCCACCGATTCCCTCGTGCGGGCGCGGCGGCCGGGAAGTTTCGGCGGTGGGCGTTTCTTCGGCGTCTTGGCCGGCAGCGCCCGCGCGAAGCCGACCGCGGTTTCGATCCATCCCTTGAGCGATGCCGGTGTCTTCAAGCCCGCGGGGGCGATGTAGATCCAACCCTTCATCGGGCGGCCGGTGTAGTCGAACTGCCGCGCGTGCGGCCGCCGCACGAGGGCGTCGTTCTCCTCCGGCGGGACGCGCGCAATCAGCTCGTCCCCGAGCACGCCGACCGTCATCTTCCCGTCGAGCAGGAAGGCGACGCCGCCGAACATCTTCTTCTCCACCGCCTTGGAACCGGCGGGGAACGCCTTGCGGATCCTCTCGACCAGCTTCTCGTCGTACGCCATCGACCGACCTCCGGCTTGCAATGCCGTCCGGGAGAGTATCTCCTTCCGGGCGTGAACGCCCCCGCTCCGCACGCCTTTTTCCTGACCACCAACGAGGAGAAGTTCGAGGAGATCGCCGGCCTCCTGGAGGAGGAGGCCGAGGTCCAGATCGAACGCCGTACGGCGCGCCTCCCGGTCCCGCCCAGCGGCGGCCCCGGCGCCGTCGCCCGCTTTCGCGCGCAGGAGGCGTTCAAGGTCTTGGGCGCCCCCGTCTTCGCCGAGGCGTTGTCGATCGAGCTCGCGGACGGCGTCGTCTCCGGCGCCTCGTTCCGCCAGGCGTTCGAGGACCCGGAGGGCTCGGCCTGGCGCAAACGCCACGACGGCGCGCACGGCGTGGCGCGGATCGCCGTCGGCTACGCCGCCGGCGAGGGGGAGGCGCGCGTCTACGAAGCCGCCATCCCCGGCCGCCTCACCGCCACCCCGCGCGGCGAAGGGAACGCCCCCTGGGAGAGCTTCTGGATCCCCGACGGCCAGACCCGAACCTTGGGTGAGCTCGCCGACGAGCCGATCGCCGACGATCTCCAGAACGCCCCCTACATGTCGCTCGCGCGCGCATTGCGCGCGGGTGGATGACGTGGCGTCCCCAACGGGATTCGAACCCGTGTTGCAGCCTTGAAAGGGCCGCGTCCTGGGCCTCTAGACGATGGGGACGAGAGGCGCGCCGATGAAACACGGGCGACTGGAGAAAGGCAACTCCTACCGGGCGACGACCGAAGGCCGGTGAGTCGGGCCGGGGCGAGTGGCTCCGCGCGTCGACCGAGGCCGCTGGCGCCTCGAAGGAACGCCTTTCGACGCAAGGATGGTCGACTTGGTGAGTCGGGCCGGACTCCGGGGCGAGTGACTCTGTTCTTCGAACCAGACGTCACCGGCGCCCCGAAGTGACACTCCCTTGGTGAGTCGGGCGGGACTCGAACCCGCGGCCACGCGCTTAAAAGGCGCATGCTCTACCAACTGAGCTACCGACTCGGGATCGAGGCAGCATAGCGGAGGGTCGAGGGTCGTCAAGCGCGCACGCCTCGCGGACGCCGCCACGGTTCGGGTCGGATCGGATCGGAGTCCGACACCGATACCGCTACCGATCGGTTCGGATCCATTCCTCCGGCGGCGGTATCCTTGAACCACGGTGCCGTCCCCCGCCGAAAATCTCCCCTTCGGGCGCTACGTCCTCCTGCGCCGGCTCGCCGTCGGCGGCATGGCGGAGGTCTGGTTGGCGCGGCCGATCGACGGGGGCGGAAAGCCGGTGGTGGTGAAGCGGATCCTGCCGCAGTTCGCGGGGGATCCGGAGTTCGTCGAGCGGTTCCGCGCGGAGGCGGAGCTCTCGCTCCACCTGGTGCACGGCAACATCGTCCCGGTCTTCGAGGTCGGGACGGTCGGCGAGGAGCCGTACATCGTGATGGAGCACCTCCCGGGGCGCGATCTCCGGTCGGTTCTCCGGCGCGCGCGCGATCGCGGGCAGACGGCGCCGCCGGCGGTCGCGGCCTACATCGCGGCGGAGATCCTGCGCGGACTCGACTACGCGCATCGCAAGCAGGACGAGCGCGGCCGCCGCCTGGAACTGGTCCACCGCGACGTCTCGCCGTCGAACGTCGTC
>CAYJRR010000016.1:41647-48874 GCA_964372275.1 uncultured bacterium | reverse complement strand
AACGCGAGGGACGCTACCCGGAGCGATCGCTGGGTTACTCGGACGGGCTCCTAGCGGGACGACGCGGCGAGGAAGGTCCGGATCGCCTGCGCGCGATCGCGCCGCTCGGGGAGGAGGTCGTACTCGGCCAACGCCCGCTCGGCGAGGTCGCGGACGCGGGCCGGGTCGCGGCGGACGGCGCGCAGCGCACGCGCCAGCGCGAAGCGGGTGGCGGCCAGGTCGCCCGCCCCGTTCCCCGGATGCTTCTCCCGGATCGCCAGCGCGCGCTCGGCGGTCGCGACGGCGGGAACGGCCGCGCCGAGCGCGAACTGGCTCTGCGACAGTCCCGTCAGGCAGAAGGCGAGCTCCTGCTGGTAGCCGGCGCCGGCGGCGCCGATCCTGGCGCAACGTTCCCACATCGCGCGTGCCTCGTTCCAGTTCCCGCGGGCGCCTCGGGCCTCGCCCAGGGCGATCAACGGGCTGAACAGCGCCGTGTCCTCCGGGCCGTACTCCTTCTCCAGCACGGCCAGCGCCGGCTCCGCGAGCACGATCGCGTCGTCGGCGCGGCCGGCCAATGCCAGCGCCCAGGCAAGGTCGCCGCGCGCCTCCGCAGCCGACGGCGATGCCGCTCCGAAGTTCCGCTCGGCGATCTCCACCAGCCGGCGGCACCATTCGATCGACTCCGAGAACCGGCCGGCGGCGGTGAGGGCGAAGGCGCCGTTGCGCACGCTGTGGATGTTCTCGGGATGATCGGGCCCGAGGGCCTTCTCGTAGATCGCGAGCGCCTTCCGAAACTCGTCGACGGCGTTCTCGAACTCCCCCCGTTCGTTGAGCGTGGAGGCGAGCGTGTAGTGGGCGTGTCCCACGTCGGGGTGTCCCGCTCCCCATGCCTTTTCGCGCAGCTCGACGGCCGTTCGCTTCAGCGCGAGCGCCTCGTCGAGGTTCCCCTGGACCTGGTGCAGCGAACCCCGGTTCGCGGCGAGGTCCGAGGCGATGGCCGGGTTTCCGCCCAGTCGATGCAGGGCCGCCTCCGCGAGGGACAGCCAGCGCGACCCTTCATCGGGACGTCGCAGGGCGACGCCGACGACGAATCCGAGGCGAGTGGCGGCGCGGGCGACCCCTTCGTCGTGGCCGACCGCCATCGACGCGTAGAGCGATTCGAGCAGCGCGCGCTCGGCCTCCTCCCGCTTCCCCATCCGTTCGCGGATCCGGCCCGAAAGCAGCGCCGCCTTCGCCTCCAGCCGCCGGTCTCCCGCGGCGCGCGCCGCCTCCAGCACCGCTCCGGCCGACCCGAGCGCCTCGGCGTAGCGACCGGTGAAGTAGAGCGCGCTGGCGTCGCCGAGCACGGCGTGTTGCGCCTCGAGCGGCGCCGGCTCGCTCGCGATCGCCGCGGCGCGGACGGCATCGCACTCCTCGGGCCGCGGGAGCGCCCATGCCGCGCTCACCGCCCGCTCGACGGTCGGCCCCTCGGCCGCGCCGATCCGCTTCGCCAGCGCGGCGAAGTCCCCTCGCTGCCGGGTGAAGCAGGTCGCCCGGTGCGCTTCGACCTCCACCGGCTGGCGGCCGTCGGCGCGGGTGGCGATGCACGAGTCGCGCGCTTCGCGCCGCCAGCGCTCCGCCCAATGGTCCATCACCGTGGCGACGCGTTCCCAGGCGGCGCCGGCGTACCCCTTGCCGCTCGTTCGGAACGCCTCCGCCGCCTGCGCCTGGATCGACTCCGACCAGAGCGGCGCCAGCGCGGCGGCGGCGGCGCGATCGCAACCGGCGACGACCGAGCGGCGCCGGGCGACGCTCCCGGCCATCGCGAGGGCGGCGAGCCCGGCGACGCCGGCGACGAGCGCGATTCGCCGCCGCTGCCGCGCGCGGTCGCGGCCCAGATCCTCGAGCAGCCGATCCATCGTCGGATACCGCTCGTTCGGATCGGCGCGCAGCCCGCGGACCAGGATCCGCCACAGCCACGACGGAACGCGACGCGCGTCCGGCGGCGCCGTCGGCATCCCCGCGCGAAGCCTCTTCTCGTACTCCTCCACCGTCGTTCCGCCGAACGGGCGTTCCCCCAGGAGCGCGTCGTAGAGGGCGACGCAGAAGGCGAACTGGTCGGATCGGTGATCGGACCGCCCGTCGAACTGTTCGGGCGCGATGTATCCGGGCGTGCCGCGGATGACGCGTCCAGAGGCCCGGAGCGGCGCGCCGGCGAAGGTGGCCTCCCCCTCGGCGTGCGCGATCCCGAAATCGGTGACCCGGACGCGTCCGTCGTTCCCGATCAACACGTTCGCCGCCTTGAAGTCCCGGTGGACGATCGACGCGGCGTGCGCGGCGGCGAGCCCACGGCCGGCTTCGAGGAAGATCGGCAGGATCTCGCGGAGCGTGCGGGGCCTCTCCTTGAGCCAGCTCCGGACGGTCGGTCCGTCGACCAGCTCCATCGCCAGGAAAACGCGGTCCTCGTGCGTGCCCACGTCGTGGATCGCGACGATGTTGGGATGCGAGAGCTTCGCCATGGTGCGCGCCTCGACCAGAAGATCGTGGCGGAAGCTCGTCGACGCGAAGAGGAGCTTGATCGCGACGCGGCGGTGGAGGTCGGGGTCGTACCCTTCGAACACCTGGCCCATCCCGCCGGTCGCGATCGGCCGGATCACGACGTAGCGACCGAGCGTCGCCCCGCGGTCGAACTGGATCGGCGTCGGCTCGGAGAGGCGCTGCGTGCGCTCGACGGTCTCGTCGTCCGGACCGGACATGTCGCGATTCTACGTGCAGCGGCCGCCCGGGGTCAGCCGGCCATCGCCGAGCGCGCCGCCAGGACGCCGGGGGCGAGCGTGACGCCGGGGCCGGGGTGGCAGCCGCTCGAACCGAGGTAGAGGCCGCCGATCGGCGTCGCGCAGCGGGCGAACGGCCGCGCCGGGCGCAGGAACGCCAACTGGTCGAGCGCGCGCTCGACGTGATGGATCGACCCGCCGGGAATCCCGAACTCGGATTCGAGGTCGGCCGGGGAGAGCACCTCGCTCGCGACGACCCGGCCACGGATCCCCGGCGAGGCGGTCTCGAGGACGGCCAACGTCGCGTCGAGGAGCGCCGCCCTCGCCTGCGCCGTCCAGCCCCCGTCGAGATCGCGGGGGACGGCGGAGACGAGTATCGAAAGCGCCGGCCTGGGGCTCTCGAGGACCGCGATGTCGAGCACCGGCTTGGCGGGAAGCGTGCGGTACTTGACCGCGTCGAAGGCGCGCTCGAGGTCGTCGAGGTGGGCGCCCCCGACGCGCACGCGCTCGAAGCGCCGCCCCGGCCGGCCGCGCCACGCCGGCGGCTCGGAGAGCCCGAGGTGAACCTTCGCCAGCGTTCCGCGGCTGCGGATCACGCGCGCCGCGGCGTCGTCGCGCGTGTTCAGCGACAGCGGCGGAAGAAGGTCGGTCAGCGCCAGCTTGGGGCTCACCGCGGCGATCACCGCGTCGGCGGCGATCTCCTCGCCGCCGTCCAAGGTCACCCCTTTCACCCGTCCCCGCTCGACGCGGATCCGGCGCACGCGCGCGCCGGTGCGGACCTCGCCTCCGACCTCGCCGAGCGCCTTCGCCAGCGCGTCGACCACGGCGGCGGGACCGCCGCGGATCCCGGGCACGAGCATCGCGTCGCGGAGGATCAGCATCGCCGCGGTCCCCGGCGACCACGGACCGACGAAGTCCCCGGCCACCGCCGGGAAGGCGAGCGTCGCCGAGAGCAGCTCGGTCTCGAACTGCTCGCGCATCCAGTCGGCGACGCACATCGGCAGCGCGCGCAGCACCTCGGTCATGTCGTGCCGGCCGAGTCCGCGCAGCTTGAGTCCCAACACCCCCATCCCCGCCATGTCGCCGACGCCGTCGGGGAGCAGGCGAGGGGGGATCTTCGCCAGGAGCGTCGAGACGATCGGGTGGAGCCGGGCGAGGCGCTCCCGGAAGGCGGCGTAGGCGGCGGCGTCGCTCTTCGAGCGCCGCGCGATCTCGTCGCGCGCCGCCTCGGCGTCGTCGTGGAGCACGAGCCCCTCGCCGGCGTCGCAGGCGTAGACCGGAACGGGGTCGGCCAGAAGCGCCGCGCCGCGCGACCCGAGCCCGAGCGCGTCGACCAGCGCCGGCCGGATCTCGCACGTGTCGTGGCGGATCCCGGGGAGCTCGAAGCCGTCGCCGAACCGCCGCCGCGCCGAAAGTCCTCCGACGGCGCCGCGTGCCTCGAGCACCCGCACCTTCTTCCCGGCGCGCGCCAGTTCCAGCGCCGCCGCGAGGCCGTTCACCCCCCCGCCGATCACCACGAAGCCGCTCATACCGCCCGCTCCTCGAGCATCGTCTTCGCGCAGAGCCAGCCCGGGGCGGCCATCACCCCGCCGCCCGGGTGCGCCCCCGACCCGCAGAGCCACAGGTTGCGCACCGGCGTCCGGTACCTCGCAAAACCCGGCGCCGGCCGCAGGAAGGCGAGCTGCTCCAGCGAAAGCTCGCCGTGGAAGATGTTCCCCTCCGAGAGTCCGTAGGTCTTCTCCAGGTCCCACGGCGTCAGCACGTGGCGGTGGAGGATCGAGCTCTTGAAGCCGGGACACAGCTCCTCGACCATGTCGCAGACCGCGTCTCCGAACGCCTCCCGCTTCGCCGGCCACCCCTCCGGCCCCTCCGCAAGCTGGTAGGGGGCGTATTGCACGAAGATCGACATCACGTGCTTCCCCGGCGGACAGACGCTCGGGTCGGTAACCGACGGGAAGACGATGTTCATGAACGGGCGCCTGGAGAAGTTGCCGTACTTGGCGTCGTCGTAGGCCTTCTCCAGGAAGTCGACCGACGGCGCGAAGGTGACGTCCCCTTTGAGGTGCGGACCGTCGCCGGGGAGGCATTTGAACGACGGCAGCCGGTCGAGGGCCAGGTTCACCTTCCCGGACGATCCGCGCAGCTTGTAGCGCTTGATCTGGGCGGCGAACTCGGCGTCGAGGTTCTTCTCGCCGACGAAGCCCAGGAAGGTCAGCCGCGGATCGCAACCGGAGACGACCGTCTTGGCGCGAATCTCCTCCCCGTTCTCCAGCACCACGCCGGTCGCCCGCTCCCCCTGGAGGAGCACCTGCTTCACCGGCGCCTCGGTGCGGATCTCCGCCCCGAAGGCCAGCGCCGATCGCGCGATCGACATCGAGATCTCGCCGGTCCCGCCGCGCGGAAGTCCCCAGGCGCGGAACGAACCGTCGATCTCCCCCATGTAATGGTGGAGCAGCACGTAGGCGGTGCCGGGGGAGCGCACCCCGAGGAACGTCCCGATGATGCCGCTCGCGCTCATCGGCGCGATCAGCGCCTCCGATTCGAACCACTCCGACAGGAAGTCGACGGCGCTCATCGTCGCCATCTTGAGCTGCGCGGCGAGGAACTCCTCCCCGGCGTCCTTGAACACCTTCCCCAGGCGCAGCAGCGAGAACAGCTCCCTCGGATTGAACGACATCGGATCGGGGGCGGGGCCGTCGATGATCGGCTTCACCATCCGCGAAAGCTCCGCCATCGCCTGCGAGAAGAGGGGGGCGGTCTCGGCGTCGCGGCGCGAGAACGAGGCGATGCTGCGGTAGGTCGTCTCCGGATCCTTCCCGCGCAGGAGGTAGCGGCCGTCGAGGCGCGGATTGAACGTCGTCTCCAAGGGCAGGATCTGCAGCCCGTGCCGCGCCAGCTCCAGATCGCGGATCACGTTCGGGCGGAGCAGGCTTACCACGTAGCTGCACGCGGAGAAGGTGAAGCCGGGATGGATCTGCTCGGAGACGGCGGCCCCGCCGAGGACGTGTCGCCGCTCCAGGACCAGCACCTTGCGCCCCGCCTTCGCGAGGTACGCGGCGCAGGTCAGCCCGTTGTGGCCGCCTCCGACGACGATCGCGTCGTACGCCCTCATGGCTTCCTCTTTCGCTCGGGATCGAAGAACGGCCGCTTGACGACGCGGGCCCGAACCCGCTTCCGCTGGAACAGGACGGTGTGCTCGACCTCCAGCGTCGTCCCTTCGCGCGCCAGGTCGGCGCGCACCGTGCCCAGCGCCAGGTAGCGCTTGAGCGTCGGGGACCAGCTGCTCGACGAGACGCGGCCGACGACCTCCCCCTTGACGAAGACCGGAAGCGATTCGCGCGACGCGCCGGCCGGGAGCTGCGGCGGGAGGTCGTGCTCCTGGTAGAGCGACTCGAGGTGGAGCCAGTCGATCTCCATCCCCACCAGCACCCGCTTCGGGCCGCCGCTACGCCTCTCCGCGGCGAGCGCCGCCTGTCCGACGAACGGATCGCGCTCCAGCTCGACCGTCCAGTCGAGCCCGATCTCGAACGGCGAGTACTTCTTCTCCGGGACGGTCACCGTCGGCGAGGAGAAGTAGTCGACCCCCAACAGGACGAACCCCGCCTCGATCCGGCTCATGTCGAGCGCGTCGAGGCCGGCGGCGACCAGTCCGTGCGCCTTGCCCGCGCGAACGATCTCGTCCCAGACCGCAATCCCGTCGTTCCAGGCGCACCAGACCTCGTATCCGAGGTCGCCGGTGTAGCCGGTGCGCGAGATGCGGACCGGCTTCCCTCCGATCCTTCCCGCGATGCTCCCGAAGAACTTCAAGGAGGCGACGTCGGCGTCGGCGCATCCGCGCAGGACCTCCCGCGAGGTGGGACCCTGCACCGCGAGCGCGGCGGTGGTGCGCGAAACGTCGTCGATCGAGACGTCGAACCCTTTGGCGAGCAGGCTCAACCACCGGTACTGCGGCTCGGCGGCGGTCATCCGGAACCAGTCCTCCTCGATCCGGGTGACGGTGCCGTCGTCGACCACCTTGCCGTCGTCGTCGCACCAACAGAGGTAGGTGACGCGGCCGGCTTTGAGCTTTCCGACGTCCTTGCAGGTCACGCGGGCGAGGAACGCCGCCGCGTCCTTTCCGCGCACCTCGTACTTGTAGAGCGGGGTGACATCGATGATCCCCGTCGACTGGCGGAAGGCCGTGTATTCGTAGACGTGGTTCTCGATGTAGCGGCAAGGGGAGACGATTCCGGCCCAGTCCTTGTATTTCCACGTCTCGTTGAGCGCGACGAAGCGCTCGTGGAACGGCGACGGATACCCCATGACCCGCGGACGCTAGCACGGTGACGGCGCGGTGACATCGGTCGGCTTTCCTACGCCGACATGGACCTCCACGCCGCCACCGCACCGTCCCCCACCTCCGCCGAACGCGTGGACCTCGTCTCGTCGATCCCCTTCTTCCTCGTCCACGTCGCCGCATTGGGCGCGTTCTGGATCGGGTTCTCGTGGGAAGGAC
>CAYJRR010000016.1:0-41637 GCA_964372275.1 uncultured bacterium | reverse complement strand
CTCTGCCTCGCCTCCTACTACCTGCGGATGTTCGCCATCTCCGCCGGTTTCCACCGCTACTTCTCGCACCGCGCCTTCCGCACCGGGCGCGCGTTCCAGTTCGTCTTGGCCTTCCTCGGCGAGTGCTCGGCGCAGAAGGGGGTCCTGTGGTGGGCCGGGCACCACCGCAACCACCACCGGCACTCCGACGGACCGGACGATCTCCATTCGCCGACCCGGCGCGGATTCTGGTGGGCGCACTGCGGATGGATCCTCTGCCCAAAGTACGGTGAGACGCCGACCTCGACGATCCGCGACTTCGCCCGCTTCCCGGAGCTTTGCTGGCTGAACCGGTGGCACCTGGTGCCGCCGACGCTCTACGCGATCCTCCTGTTCGTCCTCTTCTCCTGGACCGGACTGTTCTGGGGCTTTTTCCTCTCGACGGTCCTGCTGTGGCACGGGACGTTCACCATCAACTCGCTCGCCCACGTCTTCGGACGCCGACGTTACGAGACGACCGACACCAGCCGGAACAGCGCCGCCCTGTTCTTCGTCACCCTGGGCGAGAACTGGCACAACAACCACCACCACTACCAGGCGTCGGCGAACCAGGGCTTCTTCTGGTGGGAGGTCGACCTGGCCTACTACGCGCTGCGGGCGCTTTCGTGGCTCGGAATCGTCTGGGACCTGCGGACGGCGCCCGCCCGCGTCGTTCGCGGGGAGCCCTCGATCGACGTCGCGCGTCAGCGGCCGAGTCGCAGGATGCTCAAGAAGAAGCTCGCCAGGACGGTCTGAAAGCCGAGCGCGGTCAGCGTGGCGCCGGGGATCACGACCCGCATCGTGTGGGCATAGTCGAGGTCGCCGAAATCGGCGAGCCTCCACTCGTTCACTCCGGCGAGGAGGAGCCCCAGGCCGCCGACGAGGAGCAGCAAGCCCGCCGCGATGCCGCGCTCGAGGTCGACGATCCGGAAGAAACGGTCGAGGCGCGGATCGGGGGGGATCAGCCGCTCGCGCACCGAGAACGACTTGGTGAACAGCGCGAAAAGCGCCGACTGGTGGCCGAGAAGGATCGCCAGGCTCGCGAACAGGAGCGTGTGCGCGTCGAGGTTCGCGCCGCCGATCGACACGCCGGGGAGCGCCAGGCAGTAGCCGAGGACGCCGGCGACCGCCAGCGCCACTCCCGGCGTGAGGAAGAGCCAGCGCGGGCTGTACATCATGAAGAAGCGGAGGGTGCGCCAGCCGTCGCGGAAGGTCCGCAGGTGAGGCGGATGCTTCTTGCGGCCGTCGGGGTGCAAGGAGATCGGCACCTCGGCGATGCGCGCGCCGAACAGGCTCGCCTTGATGATCATCTCGGTCGCGAACTCCATCCCGGTGCAGCGCTGGTCGAGTCCACGCTGGAAGTCGCGCCGGAATCCGCGCAACCCGCAGTAGACGTCGTTCACCGGCGCGCGGAACCACCACCGCGCGAAGAGCGAGAACATCGGATTCCCCCACCACCGGTGGAGGAACGGCATCGCGCCGGGGAGGACCGTCCCACCCCCCGACGGCAGGCGACAGCCTTGCACCAGGTCGTAGCCTTCGCGCAGCTTCGCCACGAACTTCCCGAGCTCGAGGAAGTCGTAGCTGTCGTCGGCGTCCCCCATCACCACGAAGGTGCCGCGCGCGTCGTCGATCCCTCCCATCAACGCGTGGCCGTAGCCCTTGTGCGCAACGTTCACCACGCGGGCGCCCCGCGACTCGGCCAGCGCCTGCGATCCGTCGGTCGAACCGTTGTCGGCGACCACCACCTCGCCCGCGATCCCCGCCTCCCGCATCGCCCGCATCGCCTTGTCGACGCAGACGGCGATGGTGTCCGATTCGTCGAGGCACGGGATCACCACCGTCAGCTCCACGGTCACGGGGCCTCCGTGGCCGGCGCGCGCCGGCGGTAGAAGTCGAAGTGACCCTCGCGGCCGGCGGGCTCGTAGGCTTCGGTGAGCCAGCGATGGAGCTCGGTGAACTCTTCGAGCGTCGTCTGCGCCGTGCGCGGATCGCGGTACTCGCTGCGGTTGAGCTCGTCGAAGTGCACCATCGCGACCGGAGGAGGGTTGCCCTTCAGGGAGGCGAGCAGCTCCTCGCGCAGCGCCGGATTGCAGTTCTCGCACGAATAGGGGAACTGCTCGATGAAGCGCGCGGCCGGCGCGCGGCCGGCGAGGAAGAGGACGTGCGGCGCGAACCCCCAGAGGAGGACGCGGTCTTCCGCGCGCGTCTCGCGCGCGAGCCGGCGGGCGGCGGCCTCGTCCGCGGCGGGATCGCCGATCCCGGGCACGGCGAAGCGGGAGACGTAGCTCTCCCGCGTGTCGAGGCCGGCGGCGTAGCGCGCCGCCCACCACCACTTCGCGCCCGGCGGGTGGCCGGCGATCCGCGGGACGAACGGCGAGAGCACCAGCAGCGCCGCGAGGATCACCGCCCCCGCGCGGCCACCGGTCGGATTCGCCTCGGAGCGGACGATCTCCCACCACCGTCCGGCGAGCATCGCCAGCGGCGGCAGGGCGAGGAGGAAGTGGTAGCCGTACCACAGGTCTTGCAATGCGACGGCGAACAGGGCGGCGGCGATGCAGGCGATCGCGAGCGAGTCGGCCGGCGCGCGCGCCACCTTTCGCAGGCGCGGGAGCGCGAGCAGGCCGAGGATCCCGGCCGGAACGTAGTAGACGAGTCCCCAGGGGAGTCCCCCGGCGGTGCGCAGCAGGCGCGACGGGAGCGACGACACGTCGGTGGGGGGGCCACCCCAGTCGATCCAAAGACGGAGGATCGACGGGAGACCGCCGGAGCGGTGCAGGTAGACGATCCACGGAACGACCGCTGCCGCGAGACCGATCGCGAACCCGGCGACCGCGAGCGTAAGCTCCTCGCGCAGCCGACCTTCGCGCCGCCGCCGATCGAGGCGCCACAGCCACGCTCCGCCGGCGATCGCCCCGGGGACGAGCTTGATCGCGACGAGCAGGCCCCCGACGGCCCCGAGGCCGACGTGCGTCAGGAACGCGCCCCGCCGGTCGGCCGGTCCGAAGAGCGCGAGGGCCATTGCCGCCAACACCAGTGGCATGCAGAACGTCTCGCTCTCCGCGATGAAGTCCGGACGCAGATAGCCGAACGACGTCACCACCCAGACGACGGCGGCGCGGAGGGCGACGCGCTCCCCCCAGGCGCGCCGCGCGAACGCCAGGATCCCGGCGAGCATCGCGATCTGCACCGCGAGCTCCAACCAGACGTAGGGGCGCGCAGGTCCGAACACGGCCAGACCGACCCGCCAGATCGCGTAGGAGAGCGGCGGCCGGTTGTCGGCGATGTCCCGATAGAGGACGTCCCCCGCCGCCCAGCGCGACGCCATCAGCGCGAACTGCCCCGTGTTGTTCAGGAAGGGAAAAGGGAGGATCGCCGGCCAGAGCACCGCCGCCAGGATCCAGGGCAGCCAACGCGCGCGCATGGAGTCGCGTCGGATTGTACGCTCGTTCGGGGACCGCGCCGCGCGCTCCGGAAGACGGCTAGGCGGTGAGCCGTTCGAAGACCTGGGGCCCGAGGTGCTGGATGGCGGGGACGAGGCCCCCTTCGCGCTGCAAGGCGCGGATCATCGGCGTCGGCGGGACGGCGCGGAAGGTCCGGCCGCTCGCGACGTGCAGCACGCGGCCGCTGGCGAGGTCGGCGTCAAGCTCCGCGTCCTCCTCCGCCAGCGCGTAGAAGTCGTCGTCGTCGACCACGAGATAGGCGACCGCCTCGTTGACCAGGTTGCGCTTGTGGATGAAGGCGTAGGACCGGGCGATCACCAGCCGGATGCCCGCCCCTTTGAGCGCCAGCACTGCCTGCTCGCGCGAGCTGCCCGACCCCCAGCCGCGGCCTGCGACGACGATCGTCCGCCCCTCCTTCGCCCGAGCGGGAAACTCGGGACGGACGTGGTGGAAGCAGTGGCTCCCCAGCTCCTCGAGCTTGGTGAGATGGCAGAACTCGCCGGGGATGATGGCGTCGGTGTCGACGTGGTCGCCGAACCGCTGAACCCGGCCGCGGATCGGCATCGCGCTGCCGTCCGCCGGGCCGGCGTCCGCCCCGGACGCCGCGTCCCGCACGAGCTCGGTGGTCGGCTCGACCGAGCGTAGCTCCGGCGTCGCGCTGGCCGGTTCGCGACGCAGGATCCGCGCGTAGCGATCGCGATCGACGCGCGCCAGGAACGGGCGCGGATCGGCGATCTCCAGGCGCATCGCCGAAGCGGCGACGGTCGCCGCCGACGCCAGCCAGGCCAGCGACCCTTCCCCCATCCGGTTCTCGTAGTTCCGATTCTGGGACGACAGCCAGATCTCGCCGCGACCCGCCTTCTCGCTCGCGATCCCTAAGCACATC
Organism: uncultured bacterium; assembly: GCA_964372275.1. GTDB lineage: Bacteria > CAYJRR01 > CAYJRR01 > CAYJRR01 > CAYJRR01 > CAYJRR01. The sequence goes on along the minus strand of CAYJRR010000016.1, from coordinate 37,290 downwards.
GAGCAGCCCGGCGGGCCGATCCGGAAGCCGGCCTTCTCGTAGACGGCGAGCAGTCCCGACTCCTGCAGGTTCTGCACGATCGTCAGATCGCCGGGGACGACCAGCCGCTTCGTCGTCGTAACCGGCCGGATCCCCTCCGCGAGCTGCGTCTCGAGCAGGAGCGCCGCCAGGACCAGCTCCTCCTCGGTGGTGGTGCAGGCGCCGATGAAGCAGCCGTCGAGCGTCTGCCCGCGGACCTGGTCGAGCTCCCACACGTTGTCCGGCGAGAACGGCTTGGCCACCTGCGGTCCGAGACCCCCCAACTCGATCGGGTAGCGTTCCACGTACGGCGCGTCGTCGTCGGCGCGAAAGTAGAGCGCCGAACCGTTGTGCGACCGGCGGCTCCCGAGCCACTCGCGCGTCACCTCGTCCGCCTCGAAGATCCCGTTGAGCCCGCCGAACTCGGCGGTCATGTTGGCGATCGTGAATCGCATGTCGGTGGTGAAGCGCCGCGCTGCCTCGCCGCGATATTCGACCGAGCGCTCCATCGCCACGGTGTTCCGTCCGAGCGCGCCCAACGTCTTGAGGATGACGTCCTTTCCGCCGATCCCGAACGGAAGCGACCCGCGATACTCGACCGCGATCGACTCCGGCACCTCGATCCAGCTCTCGCCCAGGACCATCGCCACCGCGATGTCGGCGCCGCCCAGCCCGATCGAGAAGGCGCCCAGGCCTCCGTGGCTCGAGGAGTGGGAGTCGGCGCCGAGCACGACCTCCCCCGGCTGCACCAGGTCGCGATAGAACTTGGTGTGCAGGATCGTCTCGTTCGCGTCGTAGAAGTGGCGGATCCCGCTCTCCTTGGCGAAGGCGCGCGAGAGCTGCGTCAAGGCCTGCGCCTTGCGATCGCCGGCGAGGGTCACCGGATCGACCGTATGGTCGACCGCCAGGTAGAACCGCTCCGCGTCGTGGACCTTCGGCCGCCCGAGCAGGGTGTAGGTGCGATCCATCCCGTTCCAGGCGAGCTCGGAGGCGATCGTCCAGTCGACGCGGATCCGCAGGATGTCCCCCGCCTGGACCCACGGCCGCTTCAGCCCCCGCGCGTGGTGCGCCAGGATCTTCTGCGTCAGCGTCATCGGCCGGCGGTCGGCGGGCATCGAAGCTCCTCGTGCGGGGCCGGCCAACCTAGCCAATGCCCGAGGGCCGGTCAATCGACCACGGGGACCGCGGGGACCGACCCGCGCCAGTCGGACCTCTTCCGGAAGAGGACGCCGCGGATCTCTCCGGTTTCGTTCGACCGGTCGAGGGAGACGTACGTCTCGGTGGCGCGGAAGACGAGCGCGCCGCCCTCGACGTGGATCGTTCCGGAGAGCTCCCATGTGATCCGCGGAAACCGCACGCCCCGGTTGGGGTCGGGGAGGAAGAACGAGCCGTCGGGCAGAACCGTCGCCGCGTACGCCGGATGGTGTCCGAACCCTACGGAGACCGTCGTCACGTCGCCCGCCTTTCGAACCACGAACGTCTTCGCCGAGTCGAGGAACCGCGCCGGAATCTGGAACGTTCCGTCCGGCACTCCGGCGAGCGGATCGGAGGAGACGTAACCGAGAGCCGTGGCGATCTCCGTGAGGGCCGCGGGCGGCGTGTGGGAATCGGTGGCGCACCCCCCTTCGAGCGCGAAAGACGGGGTCGGCAGGGCGAGCGAGAGAAGCAGCAGAGCGGGCATCTTCATCGTGGCCTCCGTAGTGGCCGCGCGTGCCAAGCAATTGTCGGACCGCTGGAAAGTGCCTGTACGATATTGAACAATCATTCAACACGGTGGATCGTCGGACACCCGCTCCTCGGCGCGCGCTCCCCAGGGGTACCGGACCGCATCCGCCCGGGACGAAACACCCGAAAACTCCGACGCGGCTGGGCGTCCACGGTCCGGCGACGAGCGCGTGCGGGGCGGAGCCGCGGAGCTTGGCGCCTGCCGCCGCGCGGGCGACGATCGCCGCATGATCGTCCGCGCGATGGCCGACGCCGACCTCGACCGGGTGGCGGCGCTTTCGGAGCAGCTCGGTTATCCGGTCGCACGGCCGGCGCTGCGCGCGCGCTTCCACGCGGTCCGCGCGCGGGACGACCACGCGGCGTTCGTCGCCGAGAGGGACGGCGTCGTCGTGGGATGGATCCACCTCCATCCCCAGGTGTTGCTGGAGACCGACGCCTACGCGGAGATCGGCGGTCTGGTCGTCGACCGCGAGGCGCGGCGCACCGGCGCCGGCCGGCGGCTCGTCGAACGGGGGCTGGCCTGGGCGCGGGAGCGCGGCTTCGCGCGCGTCGTCGTGCACTCCAACGCCGCGCGCGAGGAGGCACACCGGTTCTATCCGGCGCTCGGCTTCGTCCGGTTCAAGACGCAGCACGTCTACGAGCTCCGGGCTCGGACGCGCGAAGGCGCGTAGCTCGGGCCGGTCGACCCGCGCGGGTGGCGAAACCCTGCTAGCATCCGCGGAATGTCGGACGTCGGTGGCACGGCGGGTTCCGCGGGGGCGCCGGTCGAGTCTGCGAACGTGCCGCGCCGTGCGGCGATCGCCTTCATCTTCGTCACGGCGCTGCTCGACGTGGTCGCGCTGGGGATCGTCATCCCCGTCCTGCCGAAGCTGGTCCAGGAGTTCATGGGCGGCGACACCGTCCGCGCCGCGGAGATCTACGGCCTGTTCGGCACCGTCTGGGCCCTGATGCAGCTTCTCTGCTCGCCGACGCTCGGCGCGCTGTCGGACCGGTTCGGGCGCCGCCCGATCATCCTCCTCTCCAATCTCGGGCTGGGCCTCGACTACGTGGTGATGGCGCTGGCCCCGTCGATCGGCTGGCTGCTGTTCGGCCGCGTCCTGTCGGGGATCACCGCCGCCAGCTTCTCGACCGCCGGCGCCTACATCGCCGACGTGACGCCGCCCGAGCGGCGCGCGGCCGGATTCGGACTGCTCGGCGCCGCGTTCGGCCTCGGCTTCGTACTCGGGCCCGCGATCGGCGGCGTGCTGGGAGACGTCGATCCGCGGCTGCCGTTCTGGGTCGCGGGAGCCCTGAGCCTGGCCAACGCCGTCTACGGCTTCTTCATCCTTCCGGAGTCGCTCCCGCCCGGACCGCGCACCTTCTCGTGGCGGCGCGCGAACCCCCTCGGCGCGTTCTCGCTGCTCCGTTCCCACCCCGAGGTCCTGGGGCTGGCGGCGGTGATGATCCTCTTCTACCTGGCGCACGAGTCGCTCCCCAGCACCTTCGTCCTCTACGCCCATCACCGCTACGGTTGGGACGAGCGCATCGTCGGATTGACGCTCGCCGCGGTCGGGATCTGCGCGATGGTCGTGCAGGGAGGGTTGGTGCGGCCGGTGGTCGCCCGGGTCGGCGAGCGGCGCGCTCTGCTCGCCGGTCTCGTCTTCGGAAGCGCCGGCTTCGCCATCTACGGCCTCGCGGTGACCGGTCCTGTCTTCTGGATCGGCGTGCCGGTGATGTCGCTCTGGGGCCTGTTCGGCGCGTCGGCGCAGAGCCTGATGAGCCGGCGCGTCTCCGCCACCGAGCAGGGACAGCTGCAAGGGGCGCTCACCGGGATCCGCGGGATCACCGGCGTGATCGGACCGGGTCTGTTCACCCAGACCTTCGCGCGTGCCATCGACGCCGGCTCGCGCGTGCAGCTTCCCGGCGCCGCGTTCCTCCTGTCCGCGGCGCTGCTCGCGACCGCCGTCGCCGTCGCCTGGCGCGTCACGCAGCCGGAGCCGGCCGCGGCCTAGGGATCGCCGAATTCGCCGAACAATGTCACGATCGCCGCTCGGGGGGGCGGTGCACAGGGGATCGACGACGATCGCGTGGATCGCGGTGGCGGCGCTTGCGTCGTGCACCCGCGATCGGGCCGGGGGCACCGGCGATCGGCCCGACGGAGCGGCCGACGTCTACGAGCTTCTCGAAGACGGGTCGCTCGACGTCTCCGCCGCGGATGGCGTGCTCGCCAACGACGGAGATTCCGGCGGGTCCGGGAGCGGCTGTATCCTCGACACCGGCCCGGCGCACGGCGCGCTCGATCTCGAGCCGGACGGTTCCTTTTCCTACGCGCCCGATCCCGACTTCCACGGAGTCGACACCTTCGCCTACCGACGGACCTCCGGATCGAGCCGGTCGGAGCCGGTGGCGGTGGCGCTGGTGGTGGTGCCGGTGGCCGACCCGTGGGCGAGGTCGATCGGGGAGGACGACACCGCCTACGGGTTCTTCGGAGGCCCCATCTTCGGTTCCGTCGTGCTCGGTTCGGTGCGCGAGACGGACGATCATGGATACGTGGTCCTGGCGACGACCACCGTCGACGATACGGACGCGTGGATCGCGAAGCTCGCCGAGGACGGCGCGGTCGCGTGGCAGAAGCGATTCGTCGGCTCGGGATACGACTGGCCGTCCCAGGCCATTCAAACCGCGGACGGCGGCTATCTGGTGGTGGGTACGACCGACTCGTTCGGTGCGGGGTGGTACGACCTCTGGATCGTGAGATTGGACTCGGACGGCGACGTCCTGTGGCAACGGACGTACGGCGGCAGCTCGGTCAGCGGGGGGAACGCCGTCGTGGCCACCGACGACGGCGGGTTCCTGGTAGCCGGCCACACCCGGCTCGGATTCGGAGACCTGGATGGTGATGGATGGGTCGTCAAGCTCGACCCGGGAGGGGCGGTCGAGTGGGAGAACGCCCATGGAGGGGCGTTCGCCGACACCTTCACCGGAATCGCGCCGACGGCGGACGGACACTTCCTCTTGTCGGGGACGTTCGGTTACGGCTCCACGAACACCGACTTCTGGGTCGTCAAACTGCACCCGTCCGGCTCGATCGCGTGGCAGCGGACCTACGGCGGGAGCGGCATCGAAACGATGGGAGGAGGCGCGGCCTCTCCGGCCGGCGACGACGGCTTCGTCCTGGCGGGGACGCGAGGGACCAGCGGCCTGAGCGATGCCTGGGTGATCAAGATCGACCGTGAAGGGGGTCTCGTCTGGCAGAGGTCGTACGGCCTTCCCGGGGCGCAGGTCGGCAACGCCATCGAACCGTCGTCCGACGGGGGGTTCTGGGTGGTCGGCTCGACGACGCGGGAGCGCGTGCCCGGGCTCGGCGAGTGGAAGGACGCGTGGATCTTGAAGCTCGACGCCGCGGGCGATCTCGAATCGCAGCGCGCGGTCGGTGGCCCGCTCGACGACGTCGGGTTCGCAGCCGCCCGCACCTACGACCGCGGGCTCGCGGTCCTGGGCTACGGCAGCTTCACGGCCGCGTACGGCGTCTGGCTACTCCGGCTCGGTTCGGACGGGACGGTCCCGTTGGAGGAGTCGGTGAGCGGCGTGTCGATGCTCGTGACCACGGCGTCGGTCGCGACGACGGCCGTGGCGGCGACCGAATCGTTCGTTCCGCTGGTGGCGACGAACGTCGCGGTCGCGGATACCTCGGTCGTGCCGGAGGCGACGGAGACCCACGTCGAGACCCAATCCGGATCGGTCCTCGCCACGCTCGCCGCGCCCACCTCGCTGACGGCGACGCCGGGGACCGAATACGTCTCGATCGAGCTCGGGTGGACTCATCCCTCGGCGGACGAGCTGGGGTTCGTCGTCTTCCGTTCGACCGATGGCGTCTCGTTCTTCCGAGCGGGCGCCACCGGGCCGGGGGGCACCCAGTACATCGACTACGGGGTCGACAGCGGCACGTCCTATACCTACAAGGTCGAGGCGTTCTCGGCGCAGGGATACGGACCGTTCTCGTCGACGGCCTCCGCGGTGGCGCCGTAGCGCGCGGGCGCCGTCAATCCGGCCAAGGGAGCTCGGCGCGGTCGTGCTCCGGGTTCTCCGCCGCGACGTCGACCCCCTGCAGCCGCTCGGCGGCGTTGATCAGGCCGATGTGGGTGAAGGCCTGGGGGAAGTTCCCGAGCTGCTCGCCGGTCGAGGCGTCGATCTCCTCCGCGAACAGTCCGAGGTCGTTGGCGTAGCGGAGCACGTTGGCGAACATCGCCTCCGCTTCGGCCTGCCGCCCGGCGAGCGCGAGGCACTGCACCATCCAGAAGGTGCAGATCGCGAAGCTGCCTTCGCCGCCGCCGACGCCGTCGTCCATCTCGCCGTAGCGGTGGACGAGGCCGTTCCTCGTCAGCCGCGCGAGGACGGCGTCGATGGTCGACAGCATCCGCGGATCGCGTGCGTCGACGAATCCGACCAGCGGGAGCCGCAGCGCGCTGGCGTCGAGCGTCTTCGAGCCGAACGACTGCACGAACGCGCCGACCTCCGGATCGAAGCCGCGCTCGTAGACGGCGCGCGCGATCTCCGTCGCCGCCGCCTCCCACCGGTCGGGCTCGCCGCCCCCGTAGTCGCGCGCGAGCCGCGCGCCTCGGTGCAGCGCCACCCAGGCCAGCGCCTTGGAGTAGACGAAGTGCCTCGGACCGTTCCGCACCTCCCAGATCCCCTCGTCCGGACGATCCCAGACGCGCGAGACGTGGTCGACGATGCGATAGGCCCAGCGGAGATCGCTCTCCCGGTCCTTTCCCAACGCATCGCGGAAGAGGTAGTAGGCGTCGACCACCTCTCCGTAGATGTCGAGCTGGAACTGGTGCGCGGCGGCGTTCCCGATCCGCACCGGGCGCGAATTCCGGTAGCCGCTCAGGTACGGCAGCTCCACCTCCGGAACCTGGTTGCGCCCGCGGATGCCGTAGAGGACCTGCAGATCGCCGCCGGACGCGCGCGTGGTGCGCTGCAGCCATTCGAAGAAGGCGACCGCCTCGCCGGTGTAACCGAGGGTGTGGAAAGCGGAGAGCGTGAAGCTCGCGTCCAGCAGCCAGGTGTAGCGGTAGTCCCAGTTGCGCACGCCGCCGATCTCCTCGGGGAGCGAGGTGGTCGGCGCGGCGATGATCGCGCCGGTCGGGGCGTAGACCAGTCCCTTGAGCGTGAGCGCGCTGCGCAACACCTGCTCGCGGTAGGGGCCGGCGTAGCGGAGCTGCCCGCTCCAGTGCCGCCAGAAGTCGAGCGTCGCGCCGAGCAGGAGCTCGGCGTCGCGCTCGCCGACCGGCCGCCGCGATCCGCCGGCGACGTGGCTGAAGACGATGTCGGCCCGCTCCCCCTTGGAGAGCCGCCAGCGGCCGCGCGCCGCCCCGTCCGCCGCGGAGGCCTCGAGCGGGTGGGTGCTGTCGAGGGTGAAGAAGACGTCCGGGGAGTCGAAGGTCACGCGGCGTCCCTTGCGGGCGATTTCCAGCGCGGGGATGCAGCGTCCGTAGTCGGGGCGCGGGGCGCAGTCGACTTCGACCTCGACCTCGCCCTCCTCGCACTCGACGCGCCGGACGAGCCGGTGCTCGGCGATCAGGCTCTCGGGGGTCTCGGGCTCGGAGTCGGGGGAGATCGCGAGGAAGTCGGTCACTCTGCAGACGCCGGTCGGGGTCACGAACCGGGTCTGCAGGACGTTGGTGCCGGCGCGGTAGCGGCGCTTCGTCCGCGTCACCACCGGTGGCGCCACGCGGAACCGGCCTCCGCGGCGGCGGTCGAGGATCGACGCGAAGACCGAGCTCGAGTCGAAGGACGGCATGCACAGCCACTCGACGCAACCTTCGCGCGAGACGAGGGCGGCGGAGTGGCAGTCGGAGAGGAGGGCGTAGTCGGAGACCGGCGGAAACTCTTGCATGGCGGCTCCCCGAAAAGGTAACCCGGGATTCGGCACGGACCAGCGACTTCCGCGCGCCATCGATCTTCGGTAGCCTCGCGCGCCAACGTGTTCGAACCCGCCCCAAGCGTGCTCGCGCTGGACGTCGGCACCTCGTCGGTGCGGGCGATGGTCTTCGACCGGGAGGCGCGGCCGATCCCCGAGGCCCTGGTGCGCGTGCCGCACCGGCCGACGCCGCACGCCGGCGGAGGCGCGACCTTCGACGCGGAGCACCTGATGGAGCGGCTGCTCGGGACGATCGACGCCTTGGCCGCCCAGGCGCCGGCGCCGTTCGACGCGGTCGAAGCGGTCGGGATCTCGACCTTCTGGCACAGCGTCGTCGGGATCGACGCGCACGGGCGCGCGGTCACGCCGCTGCTCCTGTGGCTCGACATGCGGTCGGCGCCGGACGCGGCGCGCCTGCGCGCGAAGCTCGGATTCGACGCGACCTACCAGCGGACCGGCTGCCCGCTCCACGCCGCCTACGTGCCGGCGAAGTTGGCGTGGTTGAAGCGCACCGATCCGGACGCCTTCCGCAAGGCCGAGCGGTTCGTCTCGATCGGGGAGCTGATCGCGCTGCGCCTGCACGGCGAGGCGGTCGTCTCCCCCGCGTGCGCCTCGGCCTCGGGCCTGCTCGAGCTGCGCACCGGACGGTGGGACGCGCGGATCCTCGACGCGCTGGGGATCGGTCCGGAGCGGTTGGGTACGGTCGTCCCCTACGACCACCGATTGCGGGGACTGCGCCCCGAAATGCGGACGCGGTGGCCGCGGCTGGGACAGATCCCCTGGGCGCCGGCGATCGGCGACGGCGCGACCAGCAGCCTGGGGACCGCCGGCGTCGGATCGCGCCGCGCCAACCGGATCGTGACGATGGTCGGGACGTCGTCGTCGGCGCGCGCCTGGCTCGACGGACCGCCCCCGGCGACGCTTCCGGCGGGTCTGTGGACGTACGCCTGCGCGCCGCACCGCACCTTGATGGGCGGATCGCTCGGCGCCGGAGGGAGCCTGGTGCAGTGGCTGCTCGAGACCTTCCGCGTCGGCAACCTCGACGACGCGGAGGCGGAGATCGCCTGGGCCCTCGAAGGGTCGGACGGCATCGGGTCGTTGACGTTCCTTCCCTACCTTGCCGGCGAGCGCAGTCCCGGTTGGCACGACGGCGCGCGCGGCGTCTTCGCCGGCGTCTCGCTCGGCACCCGCCCGGTCGACTTCCTGCGCGCGGGACTGGAAGCGATCGCCTTCGGCCTCGCCGACGTCGTCGACCGGCTCGAACCGGCGCTGCCCGGGCGCGCGGAGGTCATCGCCAGCGGCGTCGCGTTGTTGAAGTCGCCCGTCTGGGTGCAGCTCCTCGCCGACGTGCTCGGGCGGCCGGTGGTGCGGTCGCCGTGGAAGGAGGCGTCGGCGCGCGGCGCGGCGATGGTGGGGCTGGTTGCCGCCGGAATCGCCGCCGACCTGTCGGAGATCCCGGCGCTCGCGTCGGAGCCGGTTCCGCCGTCGAGCGCGCGACACGCGCGATACCGGGAGGCGCGCGCGCGCTGGCGCGAGCTCTACGCCCAGGTGATCGGGCCAGCGGCCGGATTCGAGCGGAGGTAACGGAGATGCCCGAGCTCCCCGAGGTGGAGATCGCCGCCCGCAACCTCGCGCGCTGGGCCAAAGGCCGCGTCGTCGTCCGCGCCGAGGCGGAGCGATCGCGTGTGTTGCGTCCAGGCTCGCCCGACCGCGTGGCGGCGCTCCTTGCGGGGGCGCGCGTCGGGCGGGTGCGCCGGCGCGGGAAGAACGTGCTCGTCGAACTGCGATCCGCGGCCGCCGGCCGGGCCGCGCGAGCCGGGGATCTCGCGATCCGCGTCCATCTCGGCATGACCGGCCGCGTCGTGCGCCGCGCGCCGGGCGAGGCGGTGCGGCATTCGCGCGCCCGTCTGTTCCTCGATGACGGGCGCGTGCTCCATTACGCCGACCCGCGCCAGTTCGGCCGCTTCGAGGTCGGTCCGCGTCCCGCGATCGAAGCGGCGGCCTTCGGATCGCTCGGGGTCGACCCGCTCGCCGACCCGTTCGACGGCGACGTGTTGCGCGGGCGGATCGGCGAATGGAAGCGTCCGGCGAAGCTCGCGCTGATGGACCAGACGCGCGTCGCCGGTCTTGGGAACATCCAGGCAGCCGAGGCGCTGTGGCGGGCGAAGATCTCCCCGTTCCGCCCCGCGTGCGCGCTCGGCGGCGCGGAGTGGACGCGGTTGGCGAAGGCGATTGTCGCGTCGGTGCGCGAGACGCTCGCCAAGGAGAAGGGCCCCGAGGTGGTCTACGTCGAGGAGCCCGGCGCTCCGAACCCGTTCCTCGTCTACGACCGCGGCGGCGAGCCCTGCCCGCGCTGTCGGAAGCCGATCCGCCGCACGGAGCAGGGCGGCCGCTCGACCTTCTGGTGCGACCGGTGCCAGCGATGACCCGCCGCATGTCCGCGCATCCGATCGCCGTGGTCGTCGTCCGCGGCGGAGGCGCGGCGTGATCGTCGTCGTCTCGGGCGCGACCGGCTTCATCGGGCGCGCGCTCGTGGCGGCGCTGATCGCGCGAGGCGACCGCGTGCGCGCGCTGACGCGCGATCCAACGCGAAAGAAGCTCGCGGGGGCGGAGACGTTCGCCTGGGACGCCACGCAAGGACCCCCGTTGCCCGAGACGCTCGCCGGCGCCGACGCCGTCGTCAGCCTGGCGGGGGAGGGCATCGCCGACCGCCGCTGGACCGAGGCGCGCAAGCGGCGGCTCTACGCGTCGCGCGTCGAGGGGACGCGCGCGCTGGTCGAAGGGATCCGCCGCTCGGGGGCGCGGCCGAAGGTGTTCGTCGCCGGTTCCGCGAGCGGATACTACGGCGCCCGCGCCGACGACCCGGTCGACGAGACGGCGCCCCCCGGCGACGACTTCCTCGCCCGCCTCTGCGTCGACTGGGAGGCCGCCGCCGATCCGGCGCGGGCGCTGGAGTGCCGCGTGGTGAAGATCCGCACCGGACTCGTCCTCGGGCCGTCGGGCGGGCTGCTCGGGAAGATGCTCCTTCCGTTCACGCTCGGCCTCGGCGGTCCGATCGGCGCCGGCCGCCGTTGGATGCCGTGGATCCACCTCGACGACGAGGTCGGCCTGATCCTCCACGCGATCGATTCGCCGTCGCTCGACGGTCCGGTGAACGCCGTCGCCGGCGTGGTGACCAACCGCGATTTCACCCGCGCGCTCGCCCGCGCGGTGCGACGTCCCGCCCGGATCCCCGTTCCGCCGCCCGTGCTCCGGCTGGCGCTCGGCGAGATGGCCGACCTGACCGTCCTCGCCAGCCAGCGCGTCGTTCCCGAAGCCGCACGCGCGAGCGGCTACAAATTCCGCTTCACGCACATCGACGACGCGCTCGCCGCCTGCGTCCGCTGACCGCGCCCCGCCGCGCGACTGCGGCGTCGATCTCCCCGGTGGGTACGGAACCCCTCGGGCCGCGCGCACCGGGGCCTCCGCAGGTGGCTGTCGCCACGGCGAATTCCTCTGCCGATCGCCTGGCACGATCGCTGCCTTTTCCCGCCCCCGATTGGAGGCGGTCATGAAGGCGTGGATCGGGATCCTTCTCGCGTGCGTGTCGATCGTGATGTCGCCGGGCCTGGCGCGTTCGGAAGGGGACGCCGCCGAGGTCCTTCGCAAGGAGCGGGCGTCGCTCGTCGACCGCTACGTCGCCATCCACACCGCGGCGAAGGGGGATCGGGCGTTCGCCATCGGTGGCAAGACCGGTGGCGGGATCCTCGCGCTCGCATCCGCCTACGGACCCGCGGCCATCGCCTCGGGACCGGTCGGATGGATCGTCGGCGGGAGCGGATTCGTCCTGATCTGCTACGGGTACTATCGCGAAGGCCGCATGATGGCGAAGTTTCGCGAGCTCGACACGATCGACGCCCGCGTGCGGCAGATCGACCGGCAGCTCGAAGGACTCGCCTCCGCCCGGCCTCTCGTCGGCAACGACGAATCGAGGAGCTCCGACACCCGGCCGGCCGCCGGTGGCGGCGCGGAGACCACCACCGCGGGCGCCGGCGCGCCCCGGTAGCTCGATCGACCGATCGGCTGTACGCGCGCCGCCCGCGTCTCGTTCGTCGCACGCGCGTCGTTCTCCCACCTGGGTTCGATTGCCCTCGGGATCGGATCGCGGCCACACGCAGAAGATCGCAGGATCGCGTCGTCTTTCGGATACGGCCGGATGGCACGGTCGATGCCCTTCTCACCGGGTCGGAGGGGCCATGGTCAACGGAACGGGACTTCGATCGATGTTCGCCGGTGCCTTTGTGGGGACCGTGGTGGCGGCATCGCTCCTGCCGACGTCATCGAATGCGCAGGCCGTCTCGGGTCCGCTCGAAGCCGTGCCCGGCTTCCTCGAATACATGGCGGCGTCCGAGTCTCGCATTCGATCGGTTCAGGTCCGCATTGCATCCGACCCGGACGGTTACCAGGCGCTGCTGTCGGAGTTGACCTCACGCTTCGGAACCGCGCCGATGCGAAGCATCGGGTACCTCGACGACCTCGGCGGCGCGGTGGGACGTTCCATCCTGGCGGGCGCCGTGCGCACCGGCGTCGATCCGACCCTGCTCGCTGTGACGGCGTTCCAAGAGGGGCTGAACGGCGTGATCGACGGAATGATCGACTTCGAGCGCATCATGGGCCAGCGGGTGGATCCCGACCAATATGTGGTAGATGGATTCTTCCAAATCGGGGCGGACAGCTTCGCCGAACGGATGCCAGACCTGAAGGCACGTGGGCTCCTCCGGCGCGAGTTCGACGGGGTCGTCTTGTTCCCCGGCGTGACCGCGACCAACGAAGTCGGCGACGCCTTTCCGGCGTTTCATTTCGTGGGGATCCCCGCGACGCTGGAGGGGATCGGCGCCATGCTTTCCGACATGGAGCGTCGTTTCGAGCGTGACGCTCGACGAAACGGCATCGACCTCCTCTGGATGACGCCGTCGGAGCGGGACGGCTGGATCTATCTCTATTACAACGTCGGGCCGGGGAAGGGCGTCCGGCACCTTCGCCTGCGGCGAGGCCGCCTTCCGAAACCGAGCGGTTTGCACGGGCAGAACCCCTACTTCAACGCGGCTCGCGTGCGCGGGGCGAGCGAAGTCTATCGGCGCTACGGGGTGTTCGTGCCGTTCGGAAGCCAGGCTGCGCGGAACGTCGACACGCGCCCATGGCGGGCTCCTGACGGAACGAGCGGCGGGTCGATCGCCGGCGCCGGAATGCCGCGGTAGGGTCGCGAGGCCGATCGCCAGGGGCGCCGGCGCTGCCCGGTCGCGCTACAGGCAGGGAAGTCCCGGGTCGTAGAAGTCGCCGACCGCGGGACAGAGCACCGGATTGAAGGCCCCTTCGATCGGCTCGCCGCTCTCGGTGACCGCCTCGAACGAGCCGGCGAACGTTCCGACGTCGACGGCGACGAGCTCCACCGTCCCCGAATCGACGTCGACCTGTTTCGCGAGCGAGCACTCCGAGGCGTTCACCCGCGAGTAGAGCAGGCTCGCCCCCTTCGGAATCGAGTCGTCCCCGTCGAGCGGGACGACGGTGTAGGTCCCCGTCTCTTCCGGCGGCTCGAGCAGCGGACCGCCGCCCTGGAACAGCTCGAACTGGATGAAGCGGACGCCGAACGGGATGTATCCGTCGGTGAGGACGCCGCAGAAGTCGGGTTCGTCGGCGAGCAGGATCGCGCCGACGCGGTCCCCGCCCGAGAGGTCGACGCGCGTGCTGACCGCCGAGGCGACGACGATCGTCTCGCCGCCGAACGTCCCGGTGACGGTGGCGGTGCCGAGCGTCGGCGTCGGCGCCGGCGGAAACATGTCGAGGATCGCGTCGCCAGCGCCGGAGTCGCATCCGATCGCCGCCGCGACGAGGAGAGCCGCCGCGATCGCCGCCCGACGCCGTCGCTCCGTCACCGCGGGGCCCCCCACGGACGGAAGCCCGAGTCGCGTGCGCCGTCGTCTTGCGTCCGCCGGGCGGGGCTCGCCGCGCTGCCGGCTCCGAAGCCGAGCGTCACCCCGGCGTGCAGCCCGCCGGCCGCCACGTCGCCGCCTTGGATGCGCGCGCTCGCCGACGACCACCGCGCGACGAACCCGAGATTGGCGAACCGGCCGAGCCGGAGGAACGCGCCGGCCGAAACCCACGCGCCGGTCCCGGACCCGTTCGCGCGCTCCGTGCCGTCCTCGAACTCGGCGGCGTTGGCGACGTCGACGCGCGCGACGCCGACCCCCACGTGGGGGCGAACGACCGGCATCTCGAAGATCCGCCGCGCGCCGACGCAGATCTCGGTGGTGCGCGCCCGAACCGGAACCCCGTCGACCTTCGCGTCCGCCGACGACTGGAACAGATCGACCGCGACGTGCGCCGGCCAGCGCGCGCCGCCGACCGTCGACAGGACCCCGAACTCCGTCTGCGACGCGAGCGGTGCCCAGTCGCCGGTCGCGAGCCCTTTCGTGCCGCCGAAGGCGTCGACGTCGACATAGGGCATCGGCCGGGCGCCGGGCGGCCCCGTCGGCGTGGTAACGGCCCCCGATCCCGCCGCGCCCCCCCACGTGGGGGCGGAGCCCGAACGGCCACCCTGCGGCGGACCCCAGGGGGAGGACTCGGAGCTCCATTCCGGTGCCGTGGAGGTACCGGGACCGACGCCCGAACCGGAAACCGTTGCCGGACCCGATCCGCTGGCCGACGCCGATCCCGCCGCCGCACGCGAACCCGCCGGCGGCAGCTCGGCGATCATCCGCTTCACCTCCGCCGCCATCGTCTTGTTCGTTGCCTCCGCGAACTGTTGCGTCGACCCCGCCGCGTCGAAGGCGCGCAGCGCCAGATACCGCGACGCCCCGTTCGGCTTGACGAAGAGGACCAGCAACCGGTCGGCGCGCAGGTCGGCGCGCAACTTCTCCGCCGCCGCGTCGTCGAGCGTCGAGACCCCGAGGAACGCCCGCGCCCCCCGTACCGCCCCCGCGTCGATCAACGCCTCCCGCGGAAACGCCCCCCGCGCCGCGAGCACCACCGCCTCCTGCTCGATCCCCGACAACCCCTCGACGACGACCGCGACCTTCCCCCCCGACCACGAAGCCGCCGGCGTCGCCCCCTCCACCGCCTCACCGACTCCGTCTCGCCCGCTCTGCGCCCCGCCGGCCCCGCCGCGCCCACCGTCGGCCGGCTCGATCCCATACAGCCGCTCGTCGATCGTCCCGAATCCGCCGGACCCCTCCGCCTTCCCCCCGGCCGGCGAAGCCCCCGCCGCACCGCCCCCCCGACACCGCTCCACCGCCGCCACCGCCGCCGCCTTCCGCTTCTGCTCCTCCTCACATCCTCCGATCCCGATGACGACGCACTCCTCCAACACTCCCTCCGCCGCCTGCAGCTCCCCCTTCTCCGCCGCGCACTCCTCCTGCCCCGCCGCCGTCGAAGCCGCGAGGCCAACGACGAGCGGAATGGTCCGCACCACGCGTACGGCTTCGCTCATCCGAACGGATGGAATCCGCCACTCGCGAGGCCGCAGTCGACGAGCCGGCATTCCTCAATCTTAAGCCCGTTTCCCCCGCACGGGGACTGCCGTCAGCGAGCTACCGCTACGTGTCGGCCGTGCGTTCTACCTCTGTTGATCGCCCTGGCCGTCGGATGCACGAGGTCGGAAGCAAATAGAGCGTCGAAATCGGGAGGTGGTGCCGTATTCACTCCGTCTCTCGATCCTGCTCGTCGATCAGAGAGGCCGCGTCGATTTGCCGAATCTGGACAGTTCCGTCTATCAGAGCGGTGCTCTCGCATTTTCGCTCGGTGCGACCTCGTGCGTTTCGGATTGAGCGGCGGACGACGTCACCAGGGAGCTGCCAACTCTGCGGGGTTCCAGATCTGCCGACCTTCACCTGTGCGCGCGAAGATTGTCAGGATCTAGATGCGAAACGGAACGAGTCCATCGATCTATCGACGGTGCTCGCGAATCCCGACGTCGATTGGTGGGATCCCGATTGGCCGCGTGATGGCAAAGAAGGAGTCCTGCAACTGCCGAGAGTTGGATTCAACGCGGCCAGGACGGAGGCGGTCGTTGCGATCGGTGTCCATCATGTGTCGCCGGAAGCATCTGCAAGGAACCACGGACGGTCGCTACGTGACTTGGAATCCCCAGTGTGGCTTCCGGCGACCCGTACGAAGGAGACGTTGATCAACGACGGAATCGCGGGACCGCTCCTCCTGTGCGCGGAGCGGTGGATCCGGAGGCGGCGGTCCGATTGCTGCCACAAGCGACCGTGGCGCGTTCGATTCTAGCCGCAGCTTGCGGCCACCGTCCTCGGTCGGGATGAAACGCCGTCCCCTCCTGCACCACCTCGATCCGTGAAGAAGCTCCGTTACTTCTCTTTCTTCTTGAAGAGGTCCCTCAGCTTGTCGGCGGCCGCGTTCGCGTCGGCCATCGCCATGGCGTCGTAATCCTCCTTCGGGATGATCTCCACGCCGGCCTGCTGTTGCTGCTGATGCAGCACGCGGGCGATCATCCGGTGCTCCTGCCCCTCGGGCATGATCTGCCAGGCGGCCTTGGTCTCGTTCCACGCACCGGAGAGGTCGCCGACGAGGATCTTCGCGGAGGCGAGCCCGCAACGCACGCCGTAGTTCGCGACGATGTCTGGCGTTCCGTCGGCCTTCTTGTGGTCGGTGCCGAGCGACGAGTACCCTGCGAGCGCCTCTTTGACCTGCTCCTCGCCCTTCGCCTTCGAGAGCTTCAGGTACGCCTGCTCCATGTCCACGCCACCGGCGGCGCGAAGGGCGGGGAGGGTGACGCTGACCTTTCTCGGTTCGAAGAGATTCTTGGCGAGGAGCTCGAGGCTGTTGCTGGCGGAACGGATCGCGCTCTGCCGCACCTTCTCCTCGATCTTCGCCTTTGCGCCCATCGCGACCATCTGCTCGGCCGCCTTCTTCGCTTCCTCGCGCGTCTTGAAGGAGACGGCGTCGTTCAAGAGGATCTCCTCGGTGGCCTCCTGGCTCTCCGCGAGGACTGCCCCGGCCTTGTCCTTCACGACGATATCGATCGGCATCCTGCCCGTGACCGCGGGCTTGAACGGTGGCGCCATGCCGAAGCCGCCCGACTCGATGCTGATGGCTCCGCCCTCCTTCACCTGGAACACGACGTCGGCGTTCGCGTCCGCGCGCTTCATGCCTTTCTTCGCGAGCGCGCCGATCGAGGCGATGGAAGCGAACGCCCCTTGTCCGTGCAGGGAGTAGGTCTTGCCCTGCGGGTCGCTCAACACGGGCTTCGCCGTGTAGTTGTAATTGACGTCGCTGTACTTGAGCTTGCCGCCTTGATAGCCGCGGATCGTCGTCGAGACGCATCCCGCGGTCGCGAATGCCGCAACGACCGCCAACCAATGAGACCTAGACATGATGGTTTTCCTCGCGGGTACCAAGATGTTCCCAACGACCAAGACAGCTTGCCGGCGTTCGATGCCGGTCCGGTTCTCACCGCGGCTTGCGGTCGCGGTCCTCGGCCCGATCATGGCACCCCAGGCTACGTCACTTCAATCCGCGTGATCGCCTGGTACGGGATCAGCGAGATCTTCTCGTTGGGCTCCTTGACGAAGAGGGCCCAGCCGGGGGGTTGGTTTTCGAGGTCGAGGAGGCGGCCGCGGACGGTGGCGCCGCCAATCAAGTGCACGGTCACGGGGCGGAGGTCTTCGGCGAGGCGGTTCAGGTTGAGGGAGCCTAAGCCCGCGACCTCGAGGTAGGCGTCGACGGAGTCCTTGTAGGCCTCGTTGGTGTGGCGGAGGCGCTCGGCGAGGACCGTCGTCAGGGCGGCGTAGGTGCCGGCGGCGACGGCGGGGTTCTCGGTCGCGAGGTGGTCGAAGGCGGCGCGCGTCAGGGCGTAGACGTGCGTCGCGGCGACCGTCCGCGCGCCGGCGCTGCGGCGCGTGCCGTCGATCCAGGAGAGCTCGCCGAACACCTCGCCGGGGCCGGCGGTCAGGAGGACGCGGTCGAGGTCGGGGCGAATCGTGGTGTAGACCTCGACGGAGCCGCTCTCCACCAGGAACAGCACGTCGCCGTCGTCCCCCTCGCGGAAGATGAAGTCGCCCGGGAGCAGCGTCTGCTGCGTGCAGGCGGCCAACACGTGGCGGAGGTGCTCCTCGGCCAGCCCCATGAAAAGCCGCGGCTCCTTGACGCCACTCATGCCGGCTTCTCCATCTTCTCCGCCTTCTCGTCGGTCCAGGCGCCTCGATAACCGGCGCGCGTCAGCGCGATCCCCATCTCCCGCTTGGCGATCGAGCAGGCGTAGGCCTCCTCGGGATCGATCTGCCGCTGCCGCGCCAGCTCCAGCAGCGCGTCGTTCATCGTCTGCATCCCGATCCCGCGCGCCGTCTGCATCGCCGACGGGATCTGGAACGTCTTCCCTTCGCGGATCAGGTTCGCCACCGCGGTGGTGACGATCAGCACCTCGAGCGCCGCGATCCGGCCACCCTCACGCTTCTTGCACAGCGTCTGCGAGACGACGCCGATCAGCGACTCGGAAAGCATCGCCCGGATCTGCGCCTGCCGGTCGGCGGGGAACTGGTCGATCATCCGGTCGACGGTCGACGGCGCGGTGTTGGTGTGGAGCGTGCCGAACACCAGGTGCCCGGTCTCGGCCGTCTCGATGGCGATCGCCATCGTCTCCAGGTCGCGGAGCTCGCCGATCAGCACCACGTCCGGGTCCTCGCGCAACGCCGCGCGCAGCGCCGCCTTGAAGGTCTGCGTCGTGGCGCCGACCTCGCGCTGGTTGACCAGGCACTTCTTGTCGGGGTGGACGAACTCGACCGGGTCCTCGATCGTGATGATGTGCTCTTCGCGGGTGGCGTTGATGTAGTCGATCATCGCCGCGAGCGTCGTCGACTTGCCGGATCCGGTGGGCCCCGTGACCAGCACCAGCCCCTTGGGGTAGTCGCACAGCTTCAGCACCGCCGGCGGGATGTTCAGGTCCTTGGCGGTGAGGATCTTGCTCGGGATCTGCCGGAAGACGGCCCCCCATCCGGCGATGTCCTTGAAGACGTTGCAGCGCATGCGCGCGCGGCCGACCACCTCGTAGGCGAAGTCGGTGTCCCAGATCTCCTCCACCTGGGAGCGGTTCCGCTCCGGCATGATCGCGGTGAGGAGCGACCACAACTCCGGGCTGGAGAGCGGCGGCCGGCCTTCTGCCTCGCGCATGTCGCCGTGGATGCGGAGCATCGGCACCTTGTCCGACTTGAGGTGCAGGTCGGAGGCCTTCGCGTCGAGCATCTGGTGGAACAGGTCGTCCATGTGGGCCGGCTTCCCGCCACGCGCTACCGGTCGCGATTCGGCCGGCGCGGTCGCGGGGGCCGCACCGACCGGCGTCGGCGCGGCGGGGGGCGGCCCCGACCACGCGGTGACGCGGGCCGCGACGTTGCCGGCGTTGAGCTGCACCGAGATCTTCACCGACCCCAAGGGGCTCGCGTAGTGGTAGTCGCGCGGTGGGCCGTCGGACTGGCCGCGCAGCTCGGGGAGCACCTCGGCGAGGATGGCGTGGAGCTGCTCGGCGGTCGGGACGGCGTTCGCCACCTGCCGCGTGGCGTTGTTGGCCAGGATCTCCACCGGCGCCCCCGAGACGAAGGTGATCGCCTGGGCCCCCGGCATGCGAAGCGCTTCGAGGTATCGATCGAGGACGGGCACGGTCGACTCCGCTTGGGCTGGAGCGCCATGCTACAAGACCCCGCCATGGCGAAGCTACCGCTCTTCACCGCTCCGCAGGCGACCGCCGAGGGGGCGCTCCACTGGTTCGTCTACGGGTCGTCGCTCGACGGCGCGGCGTTCGCCGGATGGTGCGCGGAACACGGGTATCGCGCGCCCGATCTCTCGCGCGCATGGGCGGCGCGAATGGACGGAAAGCGGCTCGTCTTCAACGTGCGGTCGAACTTCTGGGGAGGGCTGGTCGGCAGTCTGGTCGACGATCCGGCGTCGCACGTCGAAGGGATCGCGCTCCCCTTGCCGGCGGAGGCGCTGGGGCTGGTGCGGCACAAGGAGGGGGTTCTCAGCGGACTGTTCGAGGAACGGCGTGGTCCCGCGTCGCCCCTCGGGACGGTCGCGGCGGCCGGGGCGCAGGCGCATCGGTCGCCGGTCGAGTGCCACTACTACGTGGCGGCCGCGTCCCGGACTGTTCCGGAGGGGCGGCCGGCGCCGCGCTTCCTCGAGACGCTGCTTCGCGGTTCGCGCGAACGCGGACTGTCGGCGGAGTGGATTGCGCGGCTCGAGGCGGCGGGGTGACCTTCTCCGCCGCGACCGGGTGGGCGCGGGACCAAAACGCGCTGGCCGTCGCGTTGGAGCGGCGGCGCGCGGCGGGGTTGCCGCTGATCGACCTGGTCGAATCGAACCCGACGCGCGTCGGGCTCGGACTCCCTTTCGAGCGGCTGCGCGAGGCCCTGGCCGCGCCGGGGATCGAACGCTACGAGCCGCACCCGCAGGGAATCGCCTCCGCGCGCGAGGCGGTGGCGCGCGACTACGCCGCGCGCGGTGCGGTCGTCGACCCGGGCTCGATCGTGCTGACGGCGAGCACGAGCGAGGCCTACGCCTTCCTCTTCAAGCTCCTCTGTGATCCCGGCGATCGCGTCCTCACCCCGTGTCCCGGCTATCCGCTCTTCGACTTCATCGGCCGCCTGGAGCGGATCTCGGTCGCGGGCTACGCTCTGCGGAGCGACGCCGGGGCGTGGCGGATCGACCTGCCGTCGGTCGAGGCGGCGATGCGCGCGCCGGGCCCTCCGGTGCGGCTGCTTGTGGTGGTGAACCCGGGAAATCCGACGGGGGCCTTCGTGACGCGCGCCGAACGGGAGGCGCTCGAGTCGCTCTGCGCGCGCCACGACGTGGCGATCGTCGCGGACGAAGTCTTCTCCGACTACGCGTTCGCCCCGGACGCGGAGCGCGTCGGCACCTTCGCCGCCGGGTCGCCGGCCGCGCTCACCTTCGTCCTGAGCGGCCTCTCCAAGGTGCTCGCCGCGCCGCAGCTCAAGCTCGGCTGGATCCGGATCGGCGGGCCCCCCGACGCGGCGGAGGAGGCGCGCGCCCGGTTGGAGATCGTCGCCGACACCTTCCTCTCGGTCTCGACGCCGGTCCAGCTCGCCGCCCCCCGCCTTCTCGCCGCGCGCGACGAGGTCCAAGGCCCCGTCCGCGCGCGCCTGGCGCGAAACGCGGCGGCGCTGCGCGAGCGCCTGCGCGGCACGCCGGTGAGCGCGCTGGCGATCGAGGGCGGCTGGTACGCGGTGCTGCGCGTTCCGCGGCTGTTTTCGGACGAAGCGTGGACGGTGGCGCTCGTAGACGAGGAGGGGGTTCACGCGCAGCCCGGCGGCTTTTTCGACTTCGCCGAGCCGGGCCACCTCGTCGTGAGCCTGCTCCCGACGCCCGCCGCGTTCGACGACGGGATCGCGCGCCTGGTCCGGCTCGTCCGGCGGAACGCGGAACCGCCGCCCTGATCTGCGATCCGGCCGGCCGCCGCCGCGCGCGCCCGGCCGCCGATCGCGCGCGTTCGCTGGCGGCGGCGCCGTTCGATCCCCTTTGTCCCGGTAGATGCTCGTGGAAGACCTGACGGTCCTGCTCCAGCCGCAGGCCGAGCCCTGTCTTTCGATCTACCTCCCGACGCACGCCGGCTTCCCGGACGCCGAGGAGGATCCGATCCGCTTCAAGAACCTGGTCGGGCGCGCGGAGGCGCTTCTGCGCGAACGCCTCCCGGCGCGCGAGGTCGCGCGTCTGCTCGAACCGATCTCGGCTCTCCCGGGGGCGGGGTTCTGGCGCGCGCCGGGCGCGGGTCGGGGGCTGGCATTGTTCCGTTCGCCCTCGACCTTCCGCGTCACGCGACTCCCGGTCGCGGTCACGGAGAGGGTGGTGATCGGCGACAGCTTCCACACCAAGCCGCTCTTCCGCGCGCTGGCGCGGCATCGCCCGTTCTTCGTGCTCGCGTTGTCGGGGAACGCGATCGTCCTCCACGCCGGATCCGCATCCGGGCTGGAGCCGCTCGAGGTCGAGGGGCTTCCGGCGCGGTTGCGCGACGTCATCGGCGACGAGGAGTGGGTCGACGATTCGACCTTCCACGCCGGATTCCGCGGCGGCGGGCAGGCGCCGGTGATGGGCGGGCAGGGGGGACCGGAGGCGCTCGAGCGCAAGCGCGAGCTGGAGCGCGCCTTCCGTCGGATCGACGAGCCGGTCGCGCGCCGGCTGCGCGGCGAACCGGGTCCTCTCGTCCTGGCGTGCGTCCCCTACTACCGCGCCCTCTACCGGGCGGCCTGCCGGAGTCCCCGGCTGCTCGAGCACGGGGTCGACGGCAACGCCGACCACTGGGACCGCAAGACGCTCCACCGGCGCGCCTGGCCGATCGTCCGGGAGCACTACGCGGAGCGCGATGCGGAGCTCCAGCGCACGACCGAAAACGCGATCGGCGTCGGCCGCGGGAGCATCGACCTGCGCGAGATCGCCGCCGCCGCGCGCCAGGGACGCGTCTGGGCCCTCCTGGTGGCGGAGGGGCGACGCCTCGCGGGACGGCTCGACCGCGCGACCGGTGCGGTCGAGATCGACCCCGCCGGAGCGTCCGACGCGGCCGACGTCCTCGACGACGTGGCCGAGATGGCCTGGATCCACGGCGCGGAGGTGGCCGTCCTCCCACCGGGACGGATGCCCTACGGCGCACCGCTCGCGGCGCGATACCGCTACTGATGGCGACCGTCGATCCGCGCCCGCCCCGTCAGGGCTGCGCGAACTTCTCCAGCTTGGCGAAGTCGATCGCCTTGGCGAGGTTGGTGACGTCGCTCTCGGTCGCGCCGTCGTTGCCGTTGACCGTCACCAGCAGCTTGTTCGCCACGATCAGCGACAGCTCCGCCGAGTCGCCGTCCTTCTTCACCATCGCCTTGTAGGAGCCGATCTTGATCACCTTTCCGCCCGAGGCGCCGGCGAAGGCGGGGTTGGAGATCATCATCAACATTCCGCTCAGCATCGGGCTTTCGCCGGCGATGCTCATCTCCACCTCCGGGGCCTGCGTGCCGGCGTCGGGGTCCTTCGGATCGACCGGAACCGGTTTTCCGGTGTAGGTCCGCTTGGCAGCGATCCCGCCGCCGAGCATCGCCATCCCGGCCGAGGCGATCTCGGCCTCGCCGGCGGTCCATCCCGCCGGTGGCTTCGGAAAGACGGTCTTCAGCCCCTCCGCCTGCTTCTGGCGGATGTTCTGGACGGCCATCTCGAGATCGGAGGCGGCCTCCGAGTAGTTCCCCGCCTTGTAGGCGGCGAGACCGGAGTTGATCGCGTCGGTGACGTCGTCGGCGGAGGCGATCGAAGGGACGAGGAGGGCCAGCGAGGCGCAAGCGGCGATCGATTTCATCGGGGTTCCTTTCGCGGTCGCAGCATCCAACGAATCCCGCGGCGATGACAAGCGCCGGCGCTTGACCGCGGAGGCAGCGGGGCGTAACGACGCCGCATGCGCAAGAAGCTCTTCCTCGCGGCCGCCTCCGTCGTCGTCCTGATCGCGGCCGCGTTCCTCCTGCTGTTCCGCCATGCCGACCGCTTCGTGACGCGGACCTTCGACGTCCCGTTCCCGGCGATCCGCGCCGCCTCCGATCCGGAGTCGCTGGCACGAGGGGAGCGGATCTTCGTGCAGGTCTGCGCCGACTGCCACGTCGATCCCGAGACCGGCCGCGCGTCGGGACGTCCCATGCCCGAGGTGCCGGCCTTCCTCGGGAAGATCCACACCGCGAACCTCACCAAGCACTACCAGAACGGGATCGGGACGTGGCGCGACGAGGAGCTGGCGCGCGCGCTCCGCGCCGGCGTGCGCCGGGACGGGACGGTGCTCCGGATGCCGATGCCGCGGTACGGCGGGATGGCGGACGCCGACGTGGCGGCGGTGATCGGCTTCCTGAGGAGCGATCATCCGTTCTTCGTGCACGACGAAAAGGCGTCGCCGCGCCCGGCGCTCTCCCGCGCCGGACGTCTGATCCAGACGATGAACCTGCCCCCGGATCCCGCGGCGGCGGCGGTCCGGATCGAGGCGCCGCCGCCGGGACCGACGGTGGACTACGGGCGCTACCGCGTCGAGGAGGTCTACCACTGCGGCGAATGCCACACCGCCGGATTCAAGCCGGCGAAGGTCCGCGGGCCCGACGCCTACGGCGGCGGGTTCGAGCTCGCCCTGCCGTCGGGGCCGTCGATCTTCTCCACCAACATCACCTTCTCCGAGCAGGGGCTGAAGGGCTACACGCTCGAGCAGTTCGCGCGCGCGATGCGGGAGGGGGTCGACCGCGAGGGGCGGCTGGTGCGACCGCCGATGCCGCGCTGGCGGCGGATCGACGACGTGGAGATGGCGGCGATCTACGCCTACTTGACCGGCGTGGCGCCGTCGGCGAAGGCGAACCGGATCGGAGAGGCCGGGCCACGCGAGCCGGGACCGGCCCCCGACGCCAAGCCCGAGGAGCTGTTCGCGAAGCTCGGCTGCACCACCTGCCACGCGCGAGGAGCGCCGTTCCGCGACAAGATCCGCGCGTCGGTAGGAAAGCCGGTCGAGGAGGTCGCCGCCTGGATCCGCAATCCGGAGCGGACCAGACCCGACACGCAGATGCCGACCTTCGAATCGCTCCTCGACGAGACGCAGGCGAAGGCGCTCGCGGCGTGGGTGCAGGAAGAGGCGGAGAGGCAATGAGACGGCGCGCGGGCGCGCGCCGATCCCGTCGTCGTCCGCGCCCGCCTCTACGGGACCTCGCGCGTGCGGCGGAACGAGCACCGGACCGTCCCGCCGATCGAGGCGCCGGCGGCGTCGGCGACGGGCCAGACGGCGCGCAGCGCGACCCCGTTCCAGTCGAGCCGCGCTTCGACGCGATCCCCCCGGTAGAGCTTCTCGGTCAGACGCATCTCTCGGCCGTCCGGGTCGAGCACGACCTCTTCCGGACGAACCACGAGCGCGCCCACTCCGTTCTCGGCGGCGATCACGTTTCCGCCCCCGACGAACTCGGCCACGAATCGCGTCGCCGGACGGTCGTAGATCTCCTGCGGCTCCCCGAGCTGTTCGATCCGGCCCCGGTCGAGCACCGCCACCCGGTCGGCAATCGCCAGCGCCTCCGCCTGGTCGTGCGTCACCAGGACGGTCGTGATCGAGAGCCGCCGCTGCAAGGCGCGGATCTCGGCCCGCATCTCCTCGCGCAGGAGGGCGTCGAGGTTCGACAGCGGCTCGTCGAGGAGCAGGACCCGCGGCCGCGCCACCAATGCCCGCGCGAGCGCCACCCGCTGCAGTTGGCCGCCGGAGAGCTGGTGCGGACGCCGTTCAGCCAGCGCGTCGAGGTGGACGAGCGCGAGCGCCTCGCGAACCCGGTCCAGGATCTCCGCGCGCCCCGCTCCGCTCCGCTCGAGCGGGTAGCCGACGTTCTGCGCGACGGATCGGTGCGGCCAAACGGCGTAGCTCTGGAACACCATTCCCAGGCCACGCCGTTCGGGAGGCTCCGCGGTCAGGTCCGTTCCGCCGACGAGCACGCGTCCGGCGTCGGGCCGCTCCAGCCCCGCGATCAGGCGCAGCGTCGTCGTCTTTCCGCAGCCCGACGGACCGAGCAGCGCGAGCAGCTCCCCCGTCCGGATCGAGAGGGACATCGGCGCCAGCACCTGCGCACCTCCGAAGCTCTTCGAAACCTGGACCAGTTCGACGCTCACGGTCCGAGCCTCGCATCCCGTTCCGGATCGAGTCGCCGAACGGCGAGCTGCGCGGCGACGACGAGCGCGAGGCAGACGCAGGCAAGCACCGCGGCCGCCGGCGGATCGGCGTAGCTCGACAGCTCGAACAGCACCGTGCCGAGCACGCCGGTCCGCGGCCCGACGAGCAGCACGCTCATCGTGAGCTCGGTCGCGGCGGGCAGGAAGGCGAGGATCCAACCCGCGATCAAGGCGGGACGCGCGATCGGCACCGTCACGTCGAGGAAGGCGCGGAGCGGACCGCTTCCGGCCACCCGCGCCGCCTCTTCCAGGCCGGGGTCGATGGCGCGGACGGCGGTCTCCGCCGCCCGGACGCCGAAGGCGAGGTACTTCAGGACGTAGGCGATCCCCAGAATCCAGAGAGTCCCGGCCAGGCTCATCGCGATCGTCATCCGGTCCAGCAGCACGAAACGGATCTCTTGCGAGAAGGCGAGCAGCAGCGCAAGCGCCAGCACCGATCCCGGGATGGCGTAGGGCGCTTCGGCCAACCGCGCCAGCGCGACGGTCCCCGCGCGAAAGCGGTCGCCGCGCCGCAAGAAGGCGATCGCGAGCCCCACGACGACGATCGTCGACGCCGAGGCGACTCCCAACCAGGCGCTGCGCGCAAGCGCGTGGCGGGTCTCCTCCATGCCCAGCACCGTGGTGAACTGGGCAAGCGTCAGGTTCCCGGGGAGCGGTGGCTGGCCGAAACGGCGGGTGAGGGCCGACAGGACGATCGCCGCCGAAGGAAGGACCACCGCCACCGCGGCGATTCCCCACGCAATCGGCGTCGCCGCGCGCGTCAATCCCGGCGCTTCGAGCGGATGCACGCGGCGTCCTTTCCCACCCGCGGCGGCGGCGGGCGCGCGCCCGAGCCGCGCCGCGGCGACCGTCGCGGCGGCGCCGAGCGCCATCAAAAGCGCGCACAGCGCGATTGCGCTCCGCAGGTCGGCGTCGGCCCCCAGGGCCATCGCCTGGTAGATCCGCGTCGTCGCGACCAGCGCCGGCCGCTCGGTCGCGACGCCGAGCAGGTACGGCACCCCGAAGGCCGAGATCGACCCGAGGAAGGCGAGGAGCGTGCCGGAGACGGCGGCCGGCCAGGCCAGGGGCAGCGATCCGGTCACGAACGCGCGCACCGGTCCGGCCCCCGCGATCCGGGCCGCCTCCTCCAACGACGGATCGGCCGATTGAAGCGCGGCGCGGGTCGGAAGCAGGACGAGCGGGAAGAGCGAGGTGCCGAGCACCCAGACGATCCCCGGCATCCCGTAGACGTCGAGCGGCGCGACGCCCGCTCCGGCGATTCCCGTCCCGCCGCCGATTCCGACTGCCGCGGCAAGCTGGTTCAGCCATCCGGCCCGCGGCGAGGCGAGCGCGATCCAGGCCATCGCCCAGACGTAGGGCGGAACGGCGATCGGCAGCACCAGCAGCGCGTCGAGGATCCGCGACCCGCGGAGGGGCAAGCGGGCGAGCGCCGCGCCCAGCGGCGCCCCGAGCAGCGCCGCCAGCGCCGCGGCGCCGGCGCCGGAGACGAACGTGTTCGCCAGCGCGCGGCGGTTCGCCTCGCTCGACAGCGCCTCGAGAAAGACGGCCGGCCCCTCGGCGAGGCTGCGTCCGAGGAGCACGGCGATCGGCACGACGACGAAGGCCGCGAGCGCCGCCACGACGAGCGCCGCGACGACGGCGCGACCCGGGAGGCGGCGTCGCCTTCGCGCGGGCGGGGGCGGCGGCGCGGTGGTCGTCATCGGAAGAAGATCTCGTCGAACGTCCGTTTCACCGACGCGGTCGTTCCGACGACGGCGGGCCGCGCGGCGAGCAGCCGTTCCAGCGGCGGGCTGCCGGTCGGCGGCGGAAGCGCGGGGTCGGGGGAATGCATGTATCCCTTCTCCACGATCAGCCGCTGCACGTCGTCCGAGAGGAACGCGTCGTAGACGGCGCGCGCAGCCTCCGAGCGGCGGGCGTGGGTGAGCAGCGCGATCGGGCCGGGCACCACCACGCCGCCGTCCGCCGGGAAGACGATCGCGACGCCGCTTCCGCGTGACTTCGCCGCGAGCAGCGTCTCGAGCAGCACCACGCCGGCTTCGGCCTCGCCGTTCTCCAGCCGCTGCAGCACCGACGCGTTCCCGCCGCTCGCCACCGTCCCCTTCGCCTTCAGGCGCCGGAACCAGTCCCAGCCGATCGATCCGGACAGCGCCGACACCGTGCTCAGGTAGGTGCCCGACGAGAGCGGGTCGCCGATCGTCACCCGCCACGGTCCGGTCGCGAGCTCGCCGAAGGTCTCCGGGCGGCGTTCCGCCTTCGGCGAGACGCCGATCACCATCGTCGAGAGGCGCGCCACGGCCCAAGCGCCGTCCGGATCGACGAACGAACGAGGCTGCTTGAGCGCCGCCGGCGAAACGTAGGGGACGAGACGACCGTCGTCCTTCAGGCGCGCGTAGTATCCGGGATCGCTGGTGAGGAGCAGGTCGCACGGACTCCCACCCGAGGCGAACTCCGCATCGAGCCGCGTCGCCACCTTTTCGCTACCCGATTGAAACCATTCGACCCGCGTTCCCGGACTCGTCGCCGCCAGCCTCCGTTCGAGCGCCGGCTCGAGCGCGTCGATCACCTCCTTGTAGATCGAGGTGTAGACCCGGACGACGTGGCCTTCGCCCGCGTCCTCGCGCTCCCCCCGTGCGCCGAACTCCACGCGGCAGCCGGCGGCGAGCACGGCGACGGAGATGGTCGTCGCGAGGAAAGGAAGGATGCGGACCGCGCCGGGCGAGGAGACCACCGCCGAACTTGTATCATCGCGCCTCGGGGACGCCGATGAACTCGACGGTCGCCTTCATCGCGAACGCGACGTACTCGATGGGCGAGCCGTTCGGCCTCTCCTGAACGAACGGCGCCTCGCGCGCGGCTCCGCGGCGGGAACTCAGGACGCGGCGAGCGCCGACTGCTTGGCGGCGACCGCCTGCAGCAGCGCGTCGAACGATTTGGCGAAGGCGGCGACCCCCTCGACCTCCAGGTCGCGCGTCACCGCCGCCAGGTCGATCCCCAGCTCGGGAAGGGCGGCGATCTGGCGGTGCGCGGCGTCCAGATCGTCGCCGATCCGCACCCGCGGGTCGCCGTGCTCCTTGTAGGCGACGTAGGTCTCGGGCGGAACGGTGTTCACCGTGTCGGGAGCGATCAGCGTCTCGACGTAGAGCGTGTCGGGGAGCGTCGGATTCTTGGTCGAGGTCGAGGCCCACAGCGGCCGTTGCAGGTTCCCGCCTTTGGCCCGCAGCGCCTCCCACCGGCCACCCGCGAAGACCGTCCGGAAGCGTGCGTAGGCGACCTTGGCGTTGGCGATCGCGATCTTCGACTCGACGGTGCGGGCGAGGTCGGCCTTCGCGCCGCCGCCGGCGAGGATCGGCTCGAGCCGCTTGTCGATCTTGGTGTCGACGCGGCTGACGAAGAAGCTGGCCACCGAGTGCAGCCGGTCGATCGCCTTCCCGGCGCGCACCCGGTCCTCCAGGGCCGACAGGTAGGCCTCCATCACCTCGGCGTAGCGCTCCACCGAGAAGAGCAGCGTCACGTTGACGTTGATCCCGTCGGCCAGCGTCCGGCGGATGGCAGGGACGCCCGCCGCCGTGCCGGGGATCTTCACCATCAGGTTCGGCCGATCGACCGAGACCCAGAGCCGCTTCGCCTCGGCGACGGTCGCCTCGGCGTCGTTCGCGTTCGCCGGCGAGCACTCGATCGAGACGAAGCCGTCCTTCCCCCCGACCCGGTCGAACAGCGGCCGGAACAGGTCACACGCGCGCTGGACGTCGGCCACCATCACCGCCTCGGCCGCCAGCGGCGCCGGGATCCCCTTCCGCGCCCGGAGGTCGCCGTCGTAGAGCGTGCTCCCGCCGATCGCCTTCTCGAAGATCGTCGGATTGGAGGTCATCCCCCGCAGCCCGTCCTCCTCGATCAGGCGCTTGAGCTCGCCGCCGGTGAGCAGGTCGCGCTTGATGAAGTCGTACCAGACGCTCTGCCCGAGCTCCGCCAGGCGAGCGATGCGGTTGGGGTTCGACACGTGGGACCTCCCTCGAAGGGGCGGAAGAGTTGCAGAGTCCCCCGCAGGGGGCAAGCCCGTTCCCGGTTGCGCGCCGGACGGCGTTTGTGTCATTCGTTCGCGCGTGGGCGACGCACCCTTCGATCCCGACCAGTGCCCGCCCGCCGACGCGGGGCTGTTCGGACTCCCCTTCTCGCCCGAGCAGGCGGAGCTGGTGGTCGTGCCGGTGCCGTGGGACGCGACCACGTCGTATCGCCCCGGAACCTCGAAGGGGCCGGCGGCGGTGCGCGCGGCAAGCCACCAGCTCGACCTGTTCGACGTCGAGCTGGGGGAGCTCTGGCGGCGCGGGATCGCCATGCTGCCGATCGCGGAGGAGATCGAACGCTGGAACCGCGAGGCGCGCGCCGACGCGGAGAAGGTGATCGCCCTCGGCGGCCGCGTCGACGGCGATGCGGCCCTGGAGGGCGCGCGGGCCCGGGTCAACGCCGCGAGCGCGCGTCTCGACGACGCCGTCTACCGCGCCGTCGACCGCGAGCGCGCGCGCGGGAAGATCGTCGGCGTGCTCGGCGGCGACCACTCCGTCCCGTTCGGCGCGATCCGCCGGCTGTCGGAGGAAGCGCCGTTCGGGATCCTCCACCTCGATGCGCACGCCGACCTGCGCGTCGCCTACGAAGGGTTCGAAGGCTCGCACGCCTCGATCATGGCGAACGTCACCCGGCGGATCCCGCCGGTGACGAAGCTGGTGCAGGTCGGGATCCGCGATCTCTGCAAGGCGGAGGCGGACGCCATCGCCGCCTCGAAGGGACGGATCGTCACCTTCTTCGACGCCACCCTCGCCGCGCGCAAGCAGGACGGCGAGCGGTGGTCGGCGATTTGCGACGAGATCGTGGCGGCGCTCCCGGAACGGGTCTACGTCTCGTTCGACATCGACGGACTCGATCCGCGCTTCTGCCCGAACACCGGGACACCGGTGCCCGGAGGCCTCGACTTCCACGAGGCGTGCGCGCTTCTCGCCCGCGTCGTCCGCACCGGACGCCGCATCGTGGGATTCGACCTGAACGAGGTCGCCCCCGGTCCCGACGGCGACGAATGGGACGCCAACGTCGGGGCCCGCGTCCTCTACAAGCTGTGCGGCTGGACACTCGCCTCGGCGCGGTGAGTCCCGCCGCCTCCGGCGCGCCAGCGTGCGCCGCCGCTCATTCGCTCGTCTCGTATTCGATCCGCACCCGCGCGCCGTACGGCGGGACGTGGGCTTCGGCGAAGGCGATCGCGTTCCGGTCGGCGAGGTACTCCCAGCGGTACTCGGCCTGCGGCTGCCCGCTGACCCACACGGCGATCGTTTCGGCGTCCGGCACCCGGCTCAAGGGGAACTCCGCGCGCGG
This sequence comes from uncultured bacterium, assembly GCA_964372275.1. Classification (GTDB taxonomy): domain Bacteria; phylum CAYJRR01; class CAYJRR01; order CAYJRR01; family CAYJRR01; genus CAYJRR01. Next base: position 6,587 of record CAYJRR010000016.1, on the reverse strand, counting down.
GGCGGCGATCTCGAAAGCCAGCGACTCCAGCGTCGTCGCGAACTCCGGCTCGCAGATCGAGCCGGCGAGCCCGCCGGTCCTCGCCGCCAGGTCGAGGTAGCGCGTCCCCGCGTCGGCGTTCCCCGAGGCGTCGTGGCAGCCGGCGGGGGACGGTCCGACGATGGCGGCAACGAAGACGCGGTCCGGATCGCCTTCCTTCGTCTCCGCGAGCCGCGCCGCGTAGTCGGCGACGGGCAGCGGCGACTGGTCCTCCTCGTCGGAGACGAAGACGACGAACAGGTCTGCCTCGGCGCGCAGGAAACCGGCGTTCTCGTTCGCGAGCAGCGGCGCCGAGAGCGCCTGCCGCGCGGCCTCCATCCCCTGCTCCTGCCCCGACCCGGCCGTTCCGACCCGCGCGTTCTGGTTGAAGCGCGCGACCAGGTCGGTCGTGGAGTCGGTCAGCACCGCCGGCGATCCAACGAGCCGTCCGCGGCGCTGCGGCGCCGACATGTCGGTGGTGACCACCCCCAGGTGGAAGCGGAGGTCGATCCCGGTCAGCCACCGCACGAATCGGTCGAACGACGCCGCGAGCTTCGACTGCTCGTCCCCCATCGAGCCCGAATCGTCGACGACGAACAGGATGTCGGCCGGGACCTGCGCCCCTTGCGCGATCTCGTCCACCTGCACGGCGAACGCCGTCCCGGCGACCGGGATCGCCACCGCCGGTTCGTCGGGATCGTCGCTCCGGATCGCGAGCTCCGCGTTGCGAGGTCCCGGCGTCGGCGGCAGGAAGCGCACCTCGAGCGCCAGCGTCTCGCCCGGATCGAGCACCACCGCCGCCGCGTCCACCGGCCCGTCGACGTGAAAGGCGTCCCCCGTGTCGAGCCCGTCGACGCCGTCGATCCGGAGCGGCGAGCCGCCGACGTTGCGCACGGTGAGGACCGACGCCGACTCGGAGCCCACCCGGACCCGCCCGAAGTCGATCGCCGCCGGTTCCACCCGCAGGTCGGCCGGGCCGACGTAGAGCCCGGCGTCGTTGCAGCCGGCGCACAGCCACGCGCCTGCCACCGACGCCACCGTCACGCGCATGCTCGTCGCCATCGTCACCCTCCGCATCGGTTGCGCTGCATCGTGCGTACCGGTGAGGAGCCGCACACCGGCGGCCAAGATCCCACGCATTCCCGGCCGCCTTTCGCGCGCCGAGGAGACGATTCTCGGGCGCCGCTATCGCGAAATCGAATACCGTTCCGCGCTCCGCCTCAGACGATCAGGGGAGCGTCGGTCCGATCGGGCCTTTCCAGCCTGGAGGAGTGTAGAGGGGTTTCACGAATCCTCTTCCGATCGACTCCACGATGGCGAACTCGCCGATGGGAATCCCTCCCGGTACCGCCTCGTGGGGAACGCGAATCACCCCGGACTGCCCCGCAAGCCCCACCGATTCGACGGCGCCGTACTCCATCAACCTCGCCTTCGGGATCACCAGCGTGATCCCTTCGCCGTAGAACGGCGTTCCCTCCTTGAACCAGATTGCGTCGGCGTTCGGCCCGGGCGGTCGTCCCAGGGCCCGTCCGGACAGAAGATTCTTCTCCGCGATCTGGAGAAGCACGGTGTCGTCGCCCGTGAGAGTGGTGAACGCAAGGTCCTGCGTCGGCGGCGCGCTTCCTCCATTCTTCTTCGCAGCGGCGAGCACGGCGTCGAGCAAAGCGTCGTCCTGGGCAATCCTCTTCGATTCAGCCAGGACCTTCTCCAGCTGGGCCCGGGTCGGTTTTGGATAGGTCGGCACGCGCGCAAGGCCGCCGCGGGCGCCGATACCCAAACGCGTCATCGCACCCGATACCCCCATCTGAACGGTGCGGGTCACCGGCGGCGTGGCGGACAACAGACCGCCCACGACGGCGCCGGCAGTTTCCCAGCGGTGCCGGGAGCTCATTCCGTTCCAGCTCGTGGCCAGCCGGTAGGCGCCATATGCCCCCAGTGCGACCGTTCCTACGGTAACCGCGGTTGTGACCCATGCCGGCGCGGTCGCCGCGAGCACGGTCATGGCGGCGGTGACCGCGACACCGGTGGCAAAACCCTTCACCACCCCTTTCCCAAACGCGAGGGCGTTCGATCCGATGGTCGCGGCAGTCTGCCCGGCCGCTGAGGGCGTGGACTGTCGCCGAACGGACTGGTCGATAACCGCCGAGAGCTCCGCCAGCGCAGGCTGGACCGAAACCTCGCCGCCGCGACAATCGAGAAGGATCTGGGCGTCCGCGCGCGGTCCGCCGAGCACCACGACGGTCGAAAGAGCGACCAGCAACCCCGAACTGGCGGCACGGCGCACTCTCGCCATCCCTCAATTATACCTTCGCGACGCCCTTGGTCGTTCTCCACGGCGACGAGACAGGGTACGTCCCCGTGGAGCCGTGGCGAGCGGCTCTACGCCCGTTCGAGCGCGTCCATCGCCCTGCAGCGGCTCTAGCTCGTGCTCGCCTTCATCTTCCGCAGCACGTACTGCAGGATGCCGCCGTTGCGGAAGTACTCGAGCTCCTTCGGCGTGTCGATCCGGCAGAGCGCCTGGAAAGCGATCTCCCTCGCCCCGCCGCGGGCGACTACCCGGAGCCGCTTTCCGGGCGCCAACCCGTCGGCGATCCCGTCGACGTCGAACGTCTCGCGTCCGGTGAGTCCCAGGGTCGCCGCCGTCTGCCCCTCCTCGAACTGGAGCGGCAGCACCCCCATCCCGATCAGGTTGCTGCGGTGGATCCGCTCGAACGAAACGGCGATCACCGCCTTCACCCCGAGCAGCAACGTCCCCTTGGCCGCCCAGTCCCGCGACGAGCCGGTGCCGTATTCGCTGCCGGCGAGGATCACCAGCGGCGTCCCGTCGGCGCGGTAGCGCTCGGCGGCGTCGAAGATCGACATGCGAACCGGCTCGCCCGTCGCCGGAAAGTGGAGCGTCTCGCTCCCTTCGATGCCGGGCAGCAACCCGTTCTTCAGGCGGATGTTGGCAAAGGTCCCGCGCATCATCACTTCGTGGTTTCCGCGGCGCGCGCCGTAGGAGTTGAAGTCGACCGGCTTCACCCCCTTCTTCTGCAGGAACTCCCCCGCCGCCCCCGCCTTGGCGATGTCGCCGGCGGGCGATATGTGGTCGGTGGTGACAGAATCGCCGAGCAACGCCAGCACCCGCGCGCCGCGCACGTCGGAAAGCGGCGCGGGCCGCGCCGGCATCCCGTCGAAGTACGGAGGGCGCCGCACGTAGGTTGACGAGGCGTCCCAGCGGAAGAGGTCCCCCTCCGGCACCTGGATCGCGCGCCACCGCGAGTCCCCCTCGAACACGGTGGCGTACTGCCCGACGAACTGCTCGCGCTTGATCGCCGTCGCCATCGTCGCGCGGATCTCGTCGGCCGTCGGCCACAGGTCGCGCAGGAAGACCGTCCCCCCGTCCTTGGCCGTGCCGATCGGCTCGCTCTCGAAGTCGACGTCGACGCGTCCGGCCAGCGCGTAGGCGACCACCAGAGGCGGCGAAGCGAGGTAGTTCATCCGCACCTGCGGGTGGACGCGCCCCTCGAAGTTGCGGTTCCCGGAGAGGACGGCCGAGACGACCAGCTCGTGGGCCTTGATCGCCGCCGCGACCGACTCCGGCAACGGCCCGGAATTCCCGATGCAGGTGGTGCAGCCGTAGCCGACGAGATGGAACCGCAGCGCTTCGAGGTACCGCATCAGCCCCGATTCGACGAGGTAGCTCGTCACCACCTTCGATCCGGGGGCGAGGCTGGTCTTCACCCACGGCTTCACCGTGAGCCCGCGCTCGACCGCCTTTTTCGCCAGGAGCCCCGCGCCGAGCATCACCGCGGGGTTCGAGGTGTTGGTGCAGGAGGTGATCGCCGCGATCACCACCGCGCCGTGGTCGAGCCCGCCCAGCGTCGCGCCCAACGCCCCGGGCTCCGGCTTCCCAGGCATCTCGGCCAGCGCAGCCCGCGCCGAACGCTTCATCTCGGCGAGCGGCACCCGGTCCTGCGGCCGCTTCGGCCCGGCGAGACTGGGGACGACGGTGCCGAGGTCGAGCTCCAGCCCCTCGGAGAAGATCGGATCGGGCGCCGCCGCCTCGAGCCAGAGCCCCTGCGCCTTGGCGTAGGCCTCGACCAGCCGCACGTGGGCCTCATCGCGTCCGGTCATCCGCAGGTAGGCGATCGTCTCCTCGTCGATCGGGAAGAAGCCGATCGTCGCGCCGTACTCCGGCGCCATGTTCGCCAGCGTCGCTCGGTCGGGAAGGGTGAGCGCCGCGACCCCCGGTCCGTAGAACTCGACGAACTTGTTCACCACCTTGTGCTTGCGGAGCATCTGCGTGGCGGTGAGCACCAGGTCGGTGGCCGTCGCGCCGCTGGGAAGGGTCCCCGTCAGCTTGAAGCCGACGACGCGGGGGATCAGCATCGGGATCGGCTCGCCCAGCATGCAGGCCTCGGCCTCGATCCCGCCGACCCCCCAGCCGACCACTCCGAGCCCGTTCACCATCGTGGTGTGCGAGTCGGTTCCGACCAGCGTGTCCGGGTAGGCGCGCCAGACGCCGTCCACCTTCTCCCGGAACACGACTTGGGCCAGGTGCTCCACGTTGACCTGGTGCACGATCCCGGTATCGGGAGGTACGACGCGGAAGCCGTCGAAGGCCCGCTGTCCCCACTTGAGCAGCGCGTAGCGCTCGGCGTTGCGGTCGTTCTCCAGTTTGGCGTTGATCCCGAACGCTTCTGCCGTCCCGAACTCGTCGACCTGCACCGAATGGTCGACGACCAGCGCCGCGGGGCGCAGCGGGTTGATCCGCTTCGCGTCTCCCCCCATCGCCCGGAAGGCCTCGCGCATCGCCGCGAGGTCGACGACCGCCGGGACGCCGGTAAAGTCCTGGAGGAGGACGCGGGCCACGTAGAAGGCGATCTCCTTGTCGGGGTTCGCGTCGGCCTTCCAGGTCGCCAGCGCTTCGATCTCCTCCTTGCGGACCGAGACGCCGTCCTCGTTCCGGAGCAACGCTTCGAGCAACACCTTGAGCGACCGCGGCAGCGTCCGGACGCCCGGAAGGCCGGCCTGCTCCAGGCGGTCGAGGCGGTGAATCTCGTAGCGGTCGGGCCCGACCTCGAGGGTCGATCGGGCGCGGAAGGAGTCGAGGGAAGGGGTCGCCATGGCGACCCGAAACTACCACAACGACGCCGCTCTCCCGCCCCGTTCGCCGCGCGGCGGTCGTCTGTCATATGGTCGCCCTTCCGGCGCGACGAAGGGGGTGAAAGACGAAAGGCCCCGAGTCGCGCGAAGGGCGGACCGATGGAAGCCGAGCTCGAATCGCTTCATCCGGCCGCCTTCGCCTGGGCCATGACCTGCTGCTGCTTCGACCGCGAGGAGGCCGCCGACGTGCTGCAGTCCGCCTACCTGAAGGTGCTCGACGGACGCGCCCGCTTCGACGGGCAGTCGTCGGTGAAGACCTGGCTCTTCTCGGTGATCCGGCGGACCGCCGCCGACCGTCGCCGGCGGCGGTGGTTCCGCTCGCTCGGCCTCGCGCGGCTGTTCGAGCAGCCGGCGGTCGCGGCCCCGCCGGCACCCGACGAGGAGCTCGCCGTTGCCCGCCGCCGCGCGCGCGTGCGGTCGCACCTTGCGGCGCTCCCCGCGCGGCAGCGCGAGGTGCTCGACCTCGTCTTCTACGCCGGTTGCTCCGTCGAGGAGGCGGCGGAGGCGATGGGGGTCTCGGTCGGGACGGCGCGCGTCCACTACGACCGCGCGAAGCGGGCGCTCCTCGCCCGGCTCGACGCCGAGGGATTGCCATGAGCGACGACCGGATCCGCCGCGCGATCGCCGAGGCCCACGCCGGGGAGGCCGTCCCCGCGTTCCGCCGCCTCGCCGCCCGTCCCGGTCCGGCGTCCGGCGTGTCGCGACGAGGGCCCCGCGTCGCCTTGGCGTTCGCCGCGGCGCTGGCCTCGCTGGCGGTCTTCCTGCTGCTCCCGCGCGAGCCCGAGATCCGCGACCCGCTCGCGGGCTGGGTCGCGCCGACCGATTTCCTGCTCGAGACGCCAGGTCTCGAGTTCACGAGCTTCACGCCGGAGTTGGGTACGAAGGAGGAGTCATGACGATCCGAACCGCACCGCTCGCCGCGTTTCTCCTGTCGATCACCGCCACCTCGGCCGCCGCGCAGGCGTGGAACGGAGAGGAGGAGGCGCTCCGGCGCTACGAGGTGGCGGCGGCCCCCGAGCCCCCGGCGCCTCCTCCCGTCCCCCCCGCGGGACCGAACGGCGAGCACGACGACGATCCGATCCGGCGCAAGCTGTTCCCGCCGGAGTTGATCATGGCCCACCAGAAGGAGCTGTCGATCGAGGACCGTCAGCGGGACGCGATCACCGCCGAGATCGGCCGGGCGCAAACGGCAATCACCCAGGCGCAGTGGAAGATGAAGGCGGCCCAGGAGGAGCTGGCGTCGCTGCTCGACGAGACGCGCGTCGACACCGCGAAGGCGCTGGCGCAGGCCGGCAAGCTGATGGACCTGGAGCGGCAGGTGAAGACGGCGCATCTGGAGATGCTGGTCCGCATCCGCAACCAGTTGACCGAATCGCAGATCGCGCGCCTCCGCGAGCTGCGAGAGGAGGACGGTCCGATGA
>CAYJRR010000015.1:34204-49402 GCA_964372275.1 uncultured bacterium | reverse complement strand
GGATCGCCCGATTCGGTGTCGACCGCTTCGGCGCGCCACTCTTCTTCCCGGACGCAGCCGCCATCGCACCACTGCAGGGGGTGAAGCCGATGCCGTCGGTCACACCGACGCCGGCGCCGAGCCCGACCGCGCCGTAGATCCGCTCGACGGCCCGGCCGCAACTTCGGTATCGTTTCCGTCAGGGGGAATGACGTGGCCGACCTTCGGAACTCCGTGCGGTGGACGGTCCTCGCCGCCGCCGCGCTCGTCTCGCTCGCCGGTCCGTCTCGGGCCGCCCCTCCGGAGGCGATGCCGTTCGCGACCCCGTCCCCGGAGGCCACCGCGAACCCCAGTCCGTCGGCGACGGCGGCGCCCGACCTCTCCCCGACCCCCGAGGCGACCCCCGACTTTCTCTTCACGCCCGATCCGAAGGACCTGAAGATCAAGATCGACGCGCCGGACATCCCGAAGGATCCGATCACCGGGCTACCGATCCCGATCGACCCCGGCGACGGGGGGGCCGCGCCGCGGGTGAATCTCTCCGACATCGGATTGAGCGGCTGGGTCACCGCGCGATACGACGCGCACGATGGCCTCTCCGAGAACGAGACCAGCCGCAACGGCTACGCGCTCCAGAACGTCCGGCTGAAGGCGTCGGGACAGGTCCATCCGCGGCTCGCCTTCGCCGCGAGCGTCGATGCCGCGACCGGCGACGCGGAACTGCGCGACGGATACGCGACGCTGACCCTCTTCCCCTTTCTCGACCTGACGGTCGGGCAGTTCAACAAGCCGTACGGTGTCGAGGTCCCGCGATCGGAGACGGTGCTCGTCCCCGTCGACCGGTCGCTCGCCGGCCGTGTGGGAGGGCGATACAAGGACGAGGTGCGGGACCGCGGCCTGATGCTTCACGGCTCGCTTTTCCGCGCGCCGACGCTCGAGTACGCGGTGGCGGTGGTGAACGGGGAAGGGGAGGCGGCCGAGACGAACCCCGACAAGGACGTCGTCGCGCGCGTCGGTCCCAGCCTCGCCGGCAAGGGCTGGTCGGTTCGTCTCGGCGCAAACGTCGCCGCCGGAAAAGGGATCGAGGACCTCGTCGTCGCCGGAACCGAGCAGGAGTACTGGTTCACCGGATACGACCTCCAGGTCGTCGCCGGCCCGGTGCTACTTGTGACCGAAGGGACGCTCGGCGGCGCGACGATCCTCAATCCGCCGGAGGGGGTGGGGCGCCGCACGATGTCGCAGTCGGGCGCCTACGGATTGCTGGCCGTCACCGCCGGCGCCTTCACGCCGTGGGTCCGCTACGACTATCGCGAGCTGACGTCGATCTACGGGTGCGAGAACCCGCTCGGCCTTCCCGACTGGACCGCCGCCGCGACGGTGGGCTTGAACCTCTCGCTCCTCGACGGACACCTCCTCTGGCGGAACGCCTACCAGTGGACCGCCGGCTACGTCGAAGGCACCGAAACGCTGCGCGCCGACACCCCCGCGGGGGTGGCCTCCACCAGCCTCCAGCTGCTTTTCTAGATCGGGAGGGGCCGTGCGGTCGCCGCTTCGCGGCGATCCTCCGATGCCCCCCGCGCCCCCGCGGCCGAGGTGGGCCGTCGGCCTCCCGCGGACCTAGGACGCGCCGCGGGCGAGCTCGCGCGCGATCACCATCCGTTGGATCTGGTTCGCGCCCTCGTAGATCTGCAGCACCTTGGCGTCGCGGAACAGCTTCTCGACGGGGTACTCCTTGGTGTAGCCGTACCCGCCGAAGACCTGCACCGCGTCGGTGGTGACGCGCATGGCGGTGTCGGTGGCGAAGCACTTGGCCATCGAGGCGTACATCGGCGACGCCGGTCCGCGGTCGACGGCGGCGGCGGCACGCCAGGTGAGGAGGCGGCTGGCTTCGATCGTCTGCGCCATGTCGGCGAGCAGGAACTGGATCCCCTGGAACGACCCGATCGGCGCGCCGAACTGCGTCCGCTCCTGGGCGTAGCGCACCGCGTGCTCCATCGCGGCGCGCGCGATCCCGGTCGCGCCGGCGGCGATCGTCGGGCGGGAGCGGTCGAGCAGGCGCATCGCCAGCTTGAACCCCTCCCCCTCAGCGCCGAGGCGGTTCGCCGCCGGGACGGCGCACTCCTGGAGGACGATCGAGCGCGTGTCGGAGGCGCGCTGACCCATCTTGTCCTCCTTCTTTCCGAGGACCAGGCCCGGCGTCCCCTTCTCGACGAGGAAGGCGGTGATCCCCTTCTTCCCAGAAGCGCGATCGACGGTGGCGAAGACAACGTAGAGGTCGGCCACACCGCCGTTGGTGATCCACTGCTTCGTTCCTTCGAGAAGATAGCGATCGCCGACGCGGCGGGCCGTCGTGGCGAGCCCGCCGGGATCGGAGCCGGCCCCGGGCTCGCTCTGGCAGTAGGCGAGCATCCCGAACGACTCGGTGAAGCGCGGAAGGAATCGCTTCCTCTGTTCGTCGGATCCGCCGAGGAGGATCGCGTTCAGGGCCAGGTTGTTCACCGTCAGGCTCACCCAGAATCCCGCGCAACCCCAGGCCAGCTCCTCCTCGAGGAGACACAGGTCGAGGGATCCCAGGCCCAACCCCCCGTACTCCGGCGGGATCACCTCGCACGACAGACCCAGCTCCCATGCCTTGGCGAGCTCGGCGGCCGGGAACTCGTCGTCGGCGTCGTAGCGCGCGGCCACCGGCCGGATCACCTCGGCGGCGAAGCGGTGCGCCGTCTCCTGCAACGATCTCTGTTCCGCCGTCAGCTCGAAATCGATCACGGGTAGCTCCTGTCCGTCTCCCGCCTATCGGTGGCTGGAAACCGCGGCCTGCAGCGCCTGGTCGACCGTCTGTACGCCGATCAGCTCCATGCCCGGAATCGACAGTCCCTTCGCGGAGGCCGCCGGCAGCACCACGCGGGTGAATCCGAGCTTCGCCGCCTCCTTCACCCGCGGCTCTGCGCCGGTCACCGCCCGCACCTCGCCGGCCAGCCCCACCTCGCCGAACACGACCGCCGCCGGGTCGACCGGGCGGTCGAAGACCGAGGAGGCGATCGCCACCGCGACCGGCAGGTCGGCGGCCGGTTCGCGTAGCTTCACCCCGCCGGCGACGTTCACGTAGACGTCCAGGTCGGCGAGGGCCAGCCCCGACTTCTTCTCGAGAATGGCGACGAGCAGCGTGGCGCGCGCCGCGTCGATTCCGAGCGCCGTCCGCCGTGGCGTGCCGAGAGGGCTGCGGGCGACCAACGCCTGCGTCTCGACCAGGATCGGCCGCGTCCCTTCGACCGCCGCCAGCACCACGCTGCCCGGGCTCCCCTTCGGGCGCTCCGCCAGGAACAGCGCCGATGGGTTGCCGACGTCGGCGAGCCCTTGGTCCCCCATCTGGAAGACCCCCAGCTCGTGCGTCGAGCCGAAGCGGTTCTTCACCGAGCGAACCATCCGGTAGCTGTGTCCGGACGTTTCCTCGAAGTAGAGGACGGTGTCGACGAGGTGCTCGACGACGCGCGGGCCCGCAATGGCCCCCTCCTTGGTGACGTGGCCGACGAGGAGCAGCGCGGTGCCGGTGCGTTTTGCGAACGCGGTGAGCGCCGCCGCCACGTCGCGCACCTGAGAGACGCTGCCTGGCGCGCTCTCCAGGAGCCCCGAGTAGACGGTCTGGATCGAATCGATCACCGCCACCGAGGGCTTCACCTTCTCCAGCGCCGCCTCGATCGACTCGAGCGACGTCTCCGCCAGGACGAACAGCCCGTCCGACCGGACCCCCAGCCGGTCGGCCCGCAGCTTGATCTGCTTTTCGCTCTCCTCTCCCGAGACGTAGAGGGCGCGGGTGCCGCCCGTGCGGGCGAGACGGTCGAGCACCTGCAGCAGCAGCGTCGACTTCCCGATCCCCGGCGCGCCGCCGACCAGGATCGCCGAGCCGGCGACGATCCCGCCGCCCAGAACCCGGTCGAGCTCCGCCGAACCGGTCGGCGCGCGCGGGCGCTCGTCGGCGACGATCTCGCCCAGCGCCCGGACGCCTTGCCCGCCCTGAACGACCGACCCGCGCGCGCCTCGCGCCGCCGGAGCGACGACCTCTTCGACCAGCGTTCCCCACTCGCCGCACGCCGGGCAGCGTCCCATCCACTTGGGCTCCTGCGCGCCGCACGCTTGGCAACTGAAGTGGCTTCTCGCCTTGGCCATGGAGGTCCAGCGCTTGTAGCACAGCTTCCGCAGCGCTGCGGCCCCCGATCGCTTGACGCCGACCTGGCGTCGCGGGGAACCTCGGCAGATGCCCGTCGGAACGGGATCGTCCGTACCATTGCGCCATGCGGCGCTCGTCGCCGGTGCCCATGGGTGGCGGGCCTTCGCCGCGTTCGTCGCGCGGCGCGGCTTCCTCGCCGCCACCGTCGCCGCCATGGCGCCGACCAGCGTGCTCTACGCCGCGATCGGCGATTCGATCGTCGCCGAGAAGGCAGGGCGCTTCCGTGCCCCGGTCGCCGCGCTCTACGTGGCGATGACCGTCGTCTCCGGCGCGCTCCTGTGGCGCGCCTGGCGCGGCGACCGACCGAAGGTCTCCACATGAGCCGGCGGCTTTGGCTCCTCGCCCCGGCCTTCGCTGCCGGATGCCTACCCGACCGGGACAATCGCCAGGACCCCGCGATCGCGCCGGCGGCGGCGCTCGTGGTGCGCAGCTTCGGAGTGATCGATCCGGCGTCGTGTCCCTCCGCCGCTGCCGGCACGAACGGAACGATCGTGCTGACCGCGTCTCGTGGCGCGTGCCTCCTCCTCGACGCTCGCGATTCGACCGACCCCCAGCTCGAAGACCGTGGATCGCTCGCGTTCCGGTTCGAGCTTCCGACCGGCGAGCGCCGTTCGTCCGCGGACGGCACGCTGCTGCTCGAGGACGCCTACCGCCGGCGGCTCCCCGTGGGATCGCCGCCGCTGGTCTTTCGCGTACGGGTCGAGGATCCGGGCGGGGCATGGAGCGAGGCGTCGGTGCCGTTGGAGCTCACCAACCTTCCTCCGGTCGCGGTTGCGCCGCCGTTGCTCGTTCTGTCGAGCGGCGGGCTCCCCTGGGCTCCGGGGGCGCCGGTCGATCTCTCCTTCGACGGGACGCGAAGCCAAGACCCCGACCTCGATCCGCTCGAGTACTCCTGGACCCTGCCGGACGGAAGCCACTCCGACGACCCGGTGGCGGTGATGGCGGACGTCATTCCGGTCCCGGCCGTCCATCGCGCGCGGCTCGTCGTCCGCGACGGACCGTCCGACGATCCGTTCACGCTCCGGTCCCGCACCGCCGAGGCGGTGATCCGGGTCGGAGGTGTCATGCTGTGGGGAATCGCGGCGGCCACGGCGGTCCGCTTCGATCCATTCGACCCGTTGATCTTCGACGTCTCCTACGACGTATACGCGGCGGCCTACGTTCCGCCGCCGGCCGGGAGCGGTGCGGACCACATCGCCTCCGTCCGCATGCTCGGTGCCGATCGGTCGCTGAAGGTACGGCGAAGGATCGACGGCACGGTCACCGACACCGTGGAATTGGGCTCGGGCAGCTCGGGTCTTAGCCTCGCGGCCGACGATGCGCGGCGACTGTGTCTGGGACACACCACCGGGACGACCACCCTCGAATGTTGGGACGTCGACGCCGACGGCGGCCTGGCGCCGGCGCTCGGACCGCACACGATCGCCGGCGGTGCCACGGTCTCGGCGCTCGCATTCGGCGCCGATGGAAGCGTATGGGGATCGGCCGGACAGAGCCTCTTCCGCGCCACGGAGGCCGGGCTCACGATCGTCGACACCGCTGAAATGGGGACCTATCACGCGGGGGTCGTCGCGCGTCCGGGGACCGACGAAGTGTGGGTCGTCCGTCCGCCGCTGGCGGCCGGTTCCGCGGACACGCTGCTCCGGATCTGGAGCAGCGGCGGCACGCCCTTCGGAACGTACGGCGTCGATGCCTCTCTCTACGAGATCGCCTTTTCCGGTCCCGACGAGCTGTGGGCCGTGTGCCTCGGCGACGGTCTGCGAAAGCTCGACGTCCCGCGACTCGAGCTCGGGGCCGATCTGGAAGCGGCGACGATCCTGCACGTCGACGCCCCGGAGGGGAGTCGAGGGTTCGCCGCCGATCCGATCGGAGGCGGGTTCTGGTGGGGGACCGACTGGGAAACGATGCGGGCCGAGGACGACGGCGCCTACGACGTGGAGCCGGTCGGATCGTGGCCGTACATGGTCGACGCCGACCAGGGGATGTGGTTCCGGCCGATGCCGCTCTCCGGGGACCTCGGTCTCAAGCGGGTCGGCACCTTCGATGCCTATGGACGCATGCCGGGCGATCGACCGGCCGCCGACGTCTCGATCGGTCTCGACCACACGACTGGCGGCGCCTGGCTCTACTCCTACGCCGGTGGCACGCTCCGTCACGTCGGCGCGTCGGGGGAGACGATTCGGCTCGTTTCGGCGCTCGACGTGGCGGGGACCGTGCAGCCGGTCTCCATCGGGAGCGCATTCGCGGCGGCGCCGGACGGCTCGGCCGTTTGGGGCTACTCGATCGATCCGTTCGAACCGGTGCTCTGGCGCGTCGACCTCTCGGTTGGCGACGAGCCTCCCGACACGGAGGTCGTTCCGCTACCGGGCCCCAGCCCCTTCTCCTTCAACCGTTTCGCCGCCTCGTCGCCCGACGGCCAGTTCGTCTGGGCGGTATGGACCAGTGCCGGCGGCTACGCCCTCGGAACGCTCGACCGGACCGGCGACTGGCAAACGGCGCGGTCCTACGCCTCGACGATGGCCTACGCCCGCTCGCTGGTCGACAATCGGGCTTGCGTCGCCTGGATCGAGAGCGGCGGAACGGTGCTGAAGGTCGAGTGGGTCGCTCCCGACGGGCAGGCGACGTTCCTTGCGCAGAAGACCCTCTCCCCGGCCGCGATCACCCTGGGCTACCCGGAGCTCACCGTGCGCGTCGGCTCGGATGGGGCGGGGGGTGAAGCGTGCTGGGCCTTCGTGCGGCAGGGGACCTCCAACGTGCGGATGCTCGCCTTCGGACCGACGGGAAGCACGATCCGGGAGTTTGTTTCGACCCGCGACACCCACACCGTCTCCGCCGCCGTGCTGTCGATTGACGACCTCTGGCTCACCGCGCTCGAGCCGACCAACGTCCTGCCGACGCACCGAACGCACGTGCGCTTCACCTCCCCCACGACCGCGATTCGGGGCGAGTTCCCGGTGCTGGACTATGCCGAGCTCCAGGAGCGCTGACCCGTATCGGAATCCGATTCCCGATTCGCGCGCGCGGCGCGCGGTGGAGGATCGCTTGACGAAGTGGTGGCGCGGCAGGGAGTCTCGCCAAATGTCCGCCCGTTCGGGCTCCCACGGGGACCTCCCCGCACCCATGCGTGTCTCCGTCTCCGAGCGCTTCCGTTTCGGGGCCCTCTTCGGAGCGACACTCCTGTTCGTGGTTGCGGCGCTGGTCGCCGGATCGCGCGGCTGGCTCGACCGCGAGACGTTGCGCGCGACGATCGCCGCCGGTGGACCGTGGGCGCCGGTCTGGTTCGTCGTCGCGGGCAGCCTCCTGCCGCTGGGATGGGTGCCGCGGTCGGTCGTCACCGCCACTGGCGGCGCGCTTTTCGGCACTGCCGCCGGCGCCGGGCTCGGATTGCTGGCGGGGGTGCTTGCCGCGCTCGCCGGTTACGGCATGGGACGAGCGCTCGGCGCCGACTACGTCGCCCGCCGGATGGGTCCGCGTGGCCGCGCCTTCGCAGGCTTCCTCTCGCGGCGAGGCTTTCTCGCCGTCTTCCTCGGGCGAACCTGTCCGCTGATGAACTGCGAGGCCGTTTCGCTCGCGTCGGGCCTGCTCGCGCTCCCGATGCGCCGGTACGTCGCTGCGACGCTCGCCGCCATGGCGCCGACCAGCCTCCTCTACGCCGCGATCGGCAGTTCGATCGTGGCCCGCGAGGCGACCACTCTCCGGTTCACCGTCGCCGTTGTCTACGTGGCGACGACAATCGTTACCGCCGCCGTCCTCTGGCGCGCCTGGCGCACCGAGAACCCCCGCCAACCGGCGTAACGGGATCGTCGGGGTGTCGAAGTCCCGGGCATGCAGGATTGACTCGGCACCGATCGGACGGCTCGGCTCGTCTTCAGAAACACCATCGATTGCAACGCGATGGCGGATTCCTCGTGTGGCGCGATTGTTGCGAAGAACGCGGACTCTCCGGGGAGGGGACGATGGGCAGATCTCGCACGTGGCCGGCGGTCATCGCATTCGCAATTCTCTGTCTTCCCTTCGCTGTAGACGCGGGGCAAACCGGAGGCTTCCGGGAGGACTGTCCATCCGCGGAGGAACCACTGCGCGAGCTCGCCGAGGATCTCCGCGAGAAGGTATGGGTGAACAACGGAGGCAACCAGCGATGGACGGCGCTTTCGCTGCGACCGACGACCCTCCAAGAGCTGAGTGAATCACTGCGGTACCTCGACCAGGCGCTCCCGCCGGAGGCGGAGATCAAGGCGGGCGGGTCGCGGCATTCTTGGTCGCCCGTCGCGCAATCCAGCGGAGTCTACGTCGAGCCGGAGGGATTCCGATTCGTCGAACGTGTGGATGAGAAGGAACTGAAAGAGTCGGTCGCCGCGTCCAACCTTTTCCGAATCGGTTCCGGCACGACGCTTCGCGAGATCAACCAGACGTTGTGGGACCGCGAAGGGCAAGCCCTGCCGTCCCTGGGTGGGTACGACGGGCAGACCCTCGGCGGCGCACTGGCCACCGGCACGCACGGCTCGATCTTGAAGCACGGTCCCATCGGCGACATCGTTCAGGGCGTCGACCTCGTCACGGCCAACGGTCGCAGGATCCGTATCGAGCCGACGGATGGAATGACCGATCCGGAACGCTTCCAAGCCACCCATCCCGACTGGACGCTCGTGCAGGCCGACGAGACGTTTCGTGCTTCGCAGATTCATCTGGGGATGCTCGGCGTCGTCCACAGCTACGTCGTCAAGACGGTCGCGCGTCATCACATGACCGAAGTTCGCACCGCGACGACAGGACGGGCGGCACAGGAGGTCCTCGCGGGCGAGAACGTCTACAACATCATGGAGACGGATCGCCCTGCGGCGGGCAACGCTCGGCAGTTTTCGGGACATCCCGAGCGTTCCCGCTACCTCGACGTTCTGTGGAGCCCCTACACCGACGCGGTGATCGTCACGTCGCGGCACCCGGTCGACGATGAGAGGCAGCGCGCATTCGAGCAGCACGAACCCGCCAGTTTCGCCAACCCCCGAAAGGCAAACCCGCTGCGCCGCTTCTTCGTGAAGCCCGAACACTCACGACCCAACGAGATGTTGTCTCACCACGCCGAGAAAACGGTGGTGGGACTCACGGAGAAGATCGGCAAGTACTTTCCCAAGCTCTTGCCCGGGATGATCAGCCGCGGCATGAAGGCGATGGCGGACGCGGAACACACCAACCGAAGCTACAACGTCTTCAAGAACGAGGATCGCCACGTTCGCGTCGCGACCCAGGGAGCGGAGATCAGCGTCCCGATCCGGGGCGACGCATATCTTCGCGCGATGGAGGTGTTCCGTCGGGTCACGGCAGAGTTTGCCCAGAACCGTGAACTCGTGACCTTCCCCATCCTCATCCGATTCGTCAAGGCGACCGAGGCCTCGCTCGGCCATCCGGAAGACGTGGCCATGTTCGATCTGTCCTTCGCCGGTGAAAGCGAATCAACGCAGGAGATGTCGCGCCGATTCGTAAGCGCCCTCTATCAGGCGCTTTCTGCCGAGCTGGGGACGGCGAACGTTCGCATGCACTGGGGCAAACTCTTGCCGGAGTGTCTCTCCAGGGAGCAGATCGCGCAGGCCTATCCGGACTTGGAGAACTTTCTGCGCGTCCGCGAAGAGCTCGATCCCCGTGGTCGATTCACCAACCGTTGGCAGCGAAGGCTTCTGCTCGATCCAGCGCCACCGCCTGCGCCGCCGCGCTGACGGCGAAGTCCCGCGCGTATTTTCGAAGTCGAGCCGAATCGGTCGCCGAGGCCGACTCGACTCGATAGCCGATTCGGACCCGTTTCGGCCTCTACCCCACTCCGTAGCGCTTGAGCTTCTCCAGCAACGTCGAATACGCGATCCCCAAGTCCCGCGACGTCGCCGCCTTGTTCCCCTTGTTCGCCGCCAGGGTTGCCGCGATCGCCAGCTTCTCGATCTCTGCGAGGCTCTTCCCCGCGAGGCTCGTCTCCGTCGCGGCCCCCTCGGGGGGCGGGACGCCGGCGGCGGCAAGCGAGGCCAGATGCTTCGGCTCGACCGTCTCGTCGCCGGCCAGCGCCCGCGCGCGCTCCCAGACGTTGCGCAGCTCGCGCACGTTCCCGGGCCAGCGGTGCCCCTTGAGCAGCGTCACCGCTTCGGCGGAGATCCGGCCGCCGCCCGTCTCCATCCACCGCGCGAGCAGCAGGGGAAGGTCGTCGAGGCGCTCGCGCAGCGGCGGCAGCCGCACCTCTGCGACGGCGAGACGGAACCAGAGGTCCTCGCGGAAGCGGCCCTCGGCGACGAGCTTCGGCAGGTCGCGATGCGTCGCGGCCACCACCCGGACGTCGACGTGGCGGATCTCGTTCGACCCGACCCGCTTCACTTCGCGGCGCTCGAGCACGCGCAGCAGCGTCGGCTGCTGTTCGAGCGGAAGCTCGCCGATCTCGTCGAGGAAGACCGTTCCGCCGTCGGCCGCCTCGAACGCCCCGACCCGCCGGCGGTCGGCGCCGGTGAAGGCGCCGCGCTCGTGGCCGAACAGCTCGCTCTCCACCAGGTTCGCGGCGACCGACGCGGCGTCGACCACCACGAACGGCTTGGTGCGGCGGCGGCTCCCCTCGTGGATCGCCCGCGCGGCGAGCTCCTTCCCCGAGCCGGTCTCTCCCAGGAGCAGCACCGTCACGTCGGTGGGGGATAGCTTCGCCAGCAGTCCGAACAGCTGCCGCATCGGCAGCGTCGCGCCGCACAGCTCCCCGAAACGGTCGGTCTGCGACGGGTCGACCGAGACCACCTCGTCGACGGCCCGCACCCGGATCCTCGTCTCGCCGAGGCCGAGCACCGACCCGTCGGCGAGATAAGCCTCGACGACGCGCGAGCCGTGTCCGCCCATACGGGCTCCTCCGGGGAGCTCCCCGGGCCCCTGCAGCGTCGTCCCGTTGGTCGATTCGAGATCGCGCACGCGCCACCCGCGCGGGGTGCGCACCAGCTCCGCGTGGTAGCGGCTGACGGAGTCGTCCGACAGGACGACGTCGTTGTCCGGCGCGGTGCCGATGCGCGCCACGTCCCGGTCGATCTCCACCGCGCGGTCCCCGCTGCGCCCCTCGATGCGGAGGGCGAGGCGGTGGAGGGTCAACGGGAGCGGCGCCCCCTTGCCGTAGACCGGCCGCGTCGACGCGACCGTGGACGACGCGTCGTCGGGCGGGTCGTGCCGGGCCATCGAACGATCCACGCTACGCGATCTCGATCGGGGAGGTCAAAGTCCGCCCCTGGGTTGGGGATGTCCCGGCGGTCGCACCCACAACGCTGTGCCAAGCCGAACTGGCCCGGAATCTCGGGGCTTTCGCGCACCGAATGCGGACTCTCCGGGGCATGGGGATTGCTCGGACGGGCGACCCCATGGCGCTCCGCCGGACGATCTTCTCGCTCGCGTTGTCGCTGGCCGTTCTGGCGGCGGGCACGGAGACCGGTTCCGCCGCCGACACGCCGCCGCCGATCGGCGAGGACGAGGAGGCGTGGCCGCCCGACTTCACCACGACCAGCTTCGCCGATCCGGCGTGGGGCCACGACCTGGCCCCCTGGTTCGAGTCGGCGTGGGGGGACGGGATCGTTCTTGCGCGGACCGAGGACGGGCGCTTCGTCAACAAGCGGACCAACCGGCCGCTCGGCACAGAGGAGATCACCGCGGCTGTCGACGCCGCCGCCGCCGGCGGGGACGGAATCGGCATCACCTTCCTCCACACGGAGCGTGAGTGGTTCGGCGGTCTGACCGCCGGAATGGTGAAGCGGGGCGAGATCCCGATCGCACGTGGGCGATTCGGCGAGGCGAGCGTCGACCTGCTTGGACTCTGGTCGGCAAGCTACGCCGGGATTGGCTTGACCCCTGCGGGACTGATCGGCGGCGGCGGCGTATGCGGTTCGGTGACGCTGCTGGGGCTGACCGCAACCTCCGATGTCGCACGGTTCGGCGACAAGCGGTCGCCGATGAGGGGACTGGCGTACGGGACGGCGTGGACGAGCCTGGGGGCCGACGTGTCGGCCGGTGCCTACACGCGTCTCGGCTGGGAGGGGGTGTCGACTGGCGCGCGTCTCGGGGCGTTCGCCGGCGCGACGCTGGCCGGCTTCACCAGCAGCCAGCTCTCCTTCCACGGCGTCGCGATCAACGCCCTTTTCTCCGCGTCGGTCGGCTACGGCGTCGGCGCCGATACCGGGGTGTACTTCAAGATCGACTGGACCCGGATGACGGCGCGGATCGGGGCCAAGGTGATGGCGGGGGCGGGGCTGGCGACCGGGATCGGGATCGAGGTCGAGTTGTCGATCGACCGGTGGCTGCGCAACCACGGCGCGACGCGAAGATTGCGCGCGGCCGCTCTCGAGGTCGCGGGACTCCTCAAGAGCGGGATCGCGGCCACCGCGCGCGGCGCACGGCGGGCGATCGATCTGGTGCTCGGTGAACCCTCCGCCGACTGCACGACCCCCTGACACGCCGAAAAGAGCGGTTGCATCGGCTCGCCCGAACTCCGTATCCTCGCGACCGCTACGTCGCATAACGCAGCACGGAAACCGAGGGGGACGGAATGAAAGGATGGCATCTGCGGACGGCGATGGCCGGCGCCTTGGCGCTGGCGGCGACGCCCGCCTACGCGGCGGATCACCGTGATTCGCCGAGTGTGGAAGCGGACCCGACGACCGACATCAACGACGTCTACGCCTTCAAGAGCGGGGCTTCCTTGGTGATGGTGGTGACCGTCAACCCGTTCAGCGGGCCGGTCGCGACCGAGGACTTCCACTTCTCGACCACCGCCGAATACCGCATTCACGTCGACAGCGACGGGAACGTGGCGACCGACGAGAAGACGTACCTCTTCCAGTTCGCGGACGTGGGGAGCAAGCAGTACGTCCGCGTGCGCGGTACCGGACACGGCGAGGGGGAGGACGACGACATCATCGGGCGGATCAATACCGCCCACGACGGGGCCGACGCCGAGCCGAGGATCGTCACTTCCGACGACCACGCGGTGAAGGTCTTCGCCGGTCCGCGCGACGATCCGTTCTTCTTCAGCCTCCTCGGCGGCGGTGCGACCAACTACAAGGGGTTCACCAGCTGCTACGGATCGACCGACAAGTGCTTCCTGGGGAGCTGCGACCGGAGCACCGGGGGGACCGGGTGCCTCGGGGCGCCGCAGTTCGGCGCCTATCCGACCGACGTCACCGACACCTTCGCCGGCGCCAACGTCTCGGCGATCGTGATCGAGGTTCCGCTAACCGACTTCGCCAGCTCCAACCTCGCCATCTGGGCGAGCACGGAAGAGTGAGAGGGAAACCCATGAAGACCAATCGACTGATCTTGGTGCTCGCGGGTCTGGCCCTCGGGATCGGCATCGCGGCCTGCGGCGGAGACGAGAAGAAGAAGGACGGGCCTTCGTTCGAGGACCCGGCCGACAGCCCGACGCGGATCGACCGCAAGGGGCGCCCGGCACTCAACACCATCATCAAGAAGGTGCTCGACACGTCGGGCGCGTCGTCGGACGCGTTCAACGCGGCGAGCCCCTCCGCCGACGAGGCGGCCTTCGGCTCGGCGCTGCCGACGGTGGTCGGGCTGCTGCACGCCTGCCCGCCGGCATCGCTGACGAGCGCGCTGCTCCCCGACGTCCTGACGATCACCACCACCACCACCAGCGGCTTCCTCAACGGGCGCACGCTGGAGGACGACGTGTTCGACCTGCTGCTGCTGTCGGTCTACTCGTCGAACGGCGGGGCGACCTTCTGCTCGGGGACGAGCGCGGCGATCCTGACCGACCACATCGACGAGAACGACGTCGACTTCCTGACGGAGTTCCCGTACCTCGCGGCGCCGCACTAGCGCAAGGTCGCCGATGACCCGCCGAGCGTCGCGGATCCTTCTCCTCGTATCGTCGCTGACGATCGGGGGTTGCCGCGGCGGTCCGGCGGAGGAGTCGAACGAGGGGTCCCGGGAGACCGGGGCCCCTCGTCTTTCCCGCGAGCAGGAGCACGACAACCTCGCGCTGATCGCCCACCTGAAGGCGCAGGTCGACGGGAATCCGGCGTCGGGATTCCTCGGACGGCTGGTCTCCGTTCTCCTGAAGCGCGGCCACCTCCGCGGCGATCTCGGATCGTTCCGCGAGGCGATCCGATACGCGACGATCGGGATCGACCGCGTGCCGACCGCCGAGCTGCTGAAGGCGCGCGCCCGCGCGTCGATGGCCCTGCACCGTTTCGCCGACGCCGAAGCCGACCTCGCCCGGGCCCGTACGATCCGCGATCCCGACCCGCTCGAGACGGAGGCGTTGCTCGCCGACGTGGCGCTGTCGAAAGGGCGCTACGACGACGCGTGGTCGATGTGGAAACGGGTCGCTTCCGCGAAGGAGGACTTCGCGTCGCTGGCCTCTCTCGCCAACCTGGAGTACGAGCGCGGGAACGTGGCCGAGGCCGATCGGTTGTTCGATCGCGCGGAGTCGAAGGTGCCGCCCGCGCAAGACGGGTTCGCCGCCTGGCTGCACGTGCAGCGCGGCATCCGTCATCTCGAATCGGGGGAGCTCGAGAAGGCCACGTCGCGATACGACCGGGCGCTGTCGGCCGATCCGGCGTCGGTGCTCGCCGCCGAGCATCGGGCGGAGGTCGACGCGCTGCTGGGGAACCGCGACGCGGCGGTTCGCCGGTACCAGGAGATCCTGTCCAAAGGCGAGGACCCCGAGTTCATGGGGGCGCTGGCCTCGCTGATCGAGGTTCCGGCGAAGGCCAAACCGCTCGTCGATCGGGCGCACGAGATCTTCCGGGAGCAAGCGGCCGAGTTCCCCGAGGCGACCTGGCAACACATGGGGACCTTCCTCGTCGACCACGGCCTCGACCTTCCCGGGGCCGTCGCGATGCTCACCCGGAACGCCGAGGCGCGCCCGAACGTTTCGAGCTGGATTCCGCTCGCGCGCGCGCAGCTGGCGGCCGGCGACGTCGACGCCGCGCAGGCGACCGTGGCCAAGGCGCTCGCCACGCCCGTGAAGTCGGCGCATCTGT
>CAYJRR010000015.1:3073-34104 GCA_964372275.1 uncultured bacterium | reverse complement strand
CGTCAGGTGCGCGACCCGGCGTTCGCCGGGATCACCGAAGCCCAGGCGCTCGCCTGTTTCGACCTGCCCCCGGCCGCCATCCCGCGCCTCTTCCCGTTGGCGAACGAGCTGCGCGAACGGCACAAGGGCCCGTGGGTGAAGTTGTGCGGGATCGTCAACGCCAAGAGCGGGCGGTGTCCGGAACGCTGCGACTTCTGCGCCCAGTCGGCCCACTTCGAGACCCATTCCCCCGAATACCCGCTGATGACCGCCGACGAGATCGTCGGCCGGGCGCGGGAGGCGAAAGCGAAGGGGGTTCGCGAGTTCTCGATCGTCACCTCCGGGACGTCGATGGAGGACGGCCGGGAGCTTTCGGTCGTCGCCGAAGCGGTGGCGCGGGTGAAGGGGGAGGGGTTGGAGCCGTGCGTCTCGTTGGGGCTCCTCGACGACGCGGCGCTGACCAAGCTCCGGGACGCGGGTCTGGTCAACGTCCACCACAACCTGGAGACGGCGCGCAGCCACCACGGCGAGATCGTCAAGACCCACTCCTTCGAGCAGGAGATCGAGGCGGTCCGTCGCGCCAAGGCGGCGGGGTTCCAGACCTGCACCGGCGGCATCCTGGGGATGGGCGAGACCCGGGCGCAGCGCGTCGAGCTGGCGATGGAGCTGAAGAGTCTCGGCGTCAGCCACGTCCCGGTGAACTTCCTCTCCCCGATCGAGGGGACGCCGCTCCACGGAAAGGGGACCGACCTGACGCCGCTGGAGTGCCTGCGGATCCTCGCCGTCTACCGGCTCTTGATGCCGACCCAGGACCTCTTCTGCATGGGGGGGCGCGAGCTGAACCTGCGCGACCTGCAGTCGATGATCTTCTACGCCGGCGCCAACGGGATGATGGTCGGCGGCTATCTCACCACCGGCGGGCGGAACCACCACGACGACCTGCGCATGATCCACGACCTTGGCTTGAAGGTGATGGCCTGCAGCGGCCACCAGGAACACGAGGCGGCGCGCGACCGGGCGACGACGTACCGGCCGGAGACGGGAAGGGCAGCGGCCGTACCGGGCGGCCGGCTGACCGTCCTCCCCTCGTAGGGTACGCCGGCGATGTCCACGCTCGACGAGCTGCGCGCGGAGTTGACCGGCTTGCGCGTGGCGGGTCTCGCGCGCCGGTTGCGTGAAGTCTCGTCGCCGCAGGGTCCCGAGATCGAGCTCGACGGGCGGCGGGTGTTGAACGCCTGTTCCAACGACTACCTGGGCCTGGCCTCGCACCCCGCGGTGGTGGCGGCGGCGAAGGAGGCGCTGGACCGTTTCGGCAACGGCGCGGGGGCGGCGCGGTTGATCGTCGGCAACTCGACGCCGCACGCGCGACTGGAGGCGGCCGTTCGTCGTTTCCTCTCCATCGTGCCGCCGGTCGGCTCCCGAGGGTCCGCGGCGGCCACGCGGGGTCCCGCCGCGCTCCTCTTCTCCTCCGGCTTCCACGCCAATCTCAGCGCCCTCGCGGTCCTGGCCGGGGAGGGGGGGCTCATCGTCTCCGACGCGTTGAACCACGCCAGCCTCATCGACGGATGCCGCTTGGCGCGCGCGAAGGTGGTCGTCACCCCCCATGGAGACGCGCGTGCGATCGCCGAAGTGCTCGCCCGATCGCGCGCGCGCCGCAAGGTCGTCGTCACCGAGAGTCTTTTCTCGATGGACGGCGACCTCGCGCCGCTGGACGCGCTGTTCGACGCCGCTCGACTCCATGGCGCGATCCTCTACGTCGACGAGGCGCACGCGATCGGCGTTCTGGGGCCGGATGGACGGGGCGGCTCCGCCGCGTCCGGGCTGCCGGAGGACGATCCGAACCTGGTGCGGATGGGCACCTTTGGGAAGGCGTTCGGCAGCTACGGGGCCTTCATCGCCGCGGCCCCGGAGATCGTGGAGCTCCTCACCTCGCGGGCGCGCGGCTTCATCTTCACCACCGCCCTACCGCCCTCGGCCGCGGCGGCAGCCGAGGCCGCCATCGCCCTCTCCCGCGCGGAGCCCGGTCGGCGCGAGCGTCTGCGCGCGGCGGCCGCACGCCTGCGAGGGGCGCTCGAGGTCCAGGGATGGTCACTGGGACCGGCCCGCGCGCAGATCGTCCCGGTGATGCTCCACGACGCCGGCGCGACGATGGAGGCGTCGGCGCGCCTCCTCGAGCAGGGGATCTACTGCCAGGGGATCCGGCCGCCGACGGTGGCCCCCGGGACGTGCCGCCTGCGGCTGTCGATCACGGCCGACTTCGACGAGGCGCGGATCGATCGCATTGCCACCGCGTTTTCGGCGTTGCGCCCCATGGCGCGCGCCGTCGGCGGTTAGCGCGTCGGACGGGGGTACGCCAGCGGGTGAAGGGTGGCCGCTTCGGCGTCCAGCTCGGCGAGCTTGCGCTCGGCCTCCGCGGTCGTCGGGTACTGCCACGCGACGCCGTGGATGGGGCGCCGTACGGACACCGCGCCGCCGCGGGCCGTTCGAATCGCCTCGCGCAAGGCGTAGGCGGCGTCGCGATTCGCGTCGTACGCGAGCGTCGGACCATGGACCTGCAGGATCGCCTGCGGAGTCATCTGCTCCACACGCTCCTCGTGACGCCGGCGATCCCGTTCGAGTTCCCGAGTCCGGAACGCCGCCCATTCCCGGGCACCCTCCGGACCCCGGGCTGCGGCCGCGGCGGCGTCTTCGTCCCATTTTCGATGCCACTCCGCGGCCTCCAGCGCGGCATCCGAGAGCGGCTGCAACGACCACCCGGGCGTCGGATCGCAGTCCGCGCGGGCGTTCCCCGAGGCCATGAGCATCAGGACTGCCATCCACGAAAGACGAGTGGCTCGCACCAACGGATCCCTCCGGAGACGCGCCGCGCGAGCAAGGGTTGGACCACGATCGCGCGACCTCAAGTAGCCGATCCTGTGGGAGGAGGGGCCGGTGGCCATGGGGAAGCGGGACAGGTTGTAACCACGGGCGCTGGGACGTTGGTGGCGAACGTGCATCGGCCTGGCTCACCGCGGCTCGCTTCCGGCCTGGCGCCGGCCCCGGGCTTGGGGTAGCGTGGCTTCCCGCATGTCCGCGCCGCAGGCGCCCGCGCTCGAGGTGGAGGGGCTGACCAAGCGGTTCGGCGAGGTGGTCGCCGTCGACGCGCTGTCGCTGCGCGTACCGCGCGGCTCGCTCTTCGGCTTCCTGGGGCCCAACGGCGCCGGGAAGTCGACCACGGTGCGGATGATGGTGGGCCTGCTCCGGCCGACGGCCGGCTCGGTACGGATCCTGGGGATCGATCCATGGTCACGTGGAGTCGAATCCCGCCGCGCAGTCGGCGTGATCCCCGACGGCGTGCCGCTGTTCGAGCGGCTTTCCGGGCGCGAGTACCTCACCTTCTGCGGCCGGATGCACGGCCTCCGCGAAGGGGAGATCGGCCGCCGCTCGGAGGAGCTGTTGGAGCTGCTCGACCTCGCGCCCGACGCCGACAAGCTGATCGCCGACTACAGCCACGGCATGCGGAAGAAGATCGCCCTCTCCGGAGCGTTGCTCCACGGTCCGCGGGTCCTGTTCCTCGACGAGCCGTTCGAAGGGATCGACCCGGTCGCGGCGCGCACCATCCGCGAGCTGCTGCAATCGCTCGCCCGCCGCGAGATCACCGTCTTCCTGACCAGCCACGTGCTGGAGATCGTGGAACGGCTCTGCACCGACGTGGCGATCCTGGCCCGCGGCAGGCTGCTTGTCGCCGGAACGCTTTCCGATCTCCGGCGAGACGGCACCTTGGAGGAGGTCTTCTTGCGCACCGTCGGCGGAACGCGGGAGGCCTCCGCCCTGAGTTGGATCGGATGAGCGAGACCGAGGCCGGACCGGTGGTCTCCCCGGCCGGGGCGATCGTCCGCGCCCAGCTTCGGTCGATGCGGAACGCGTTCAGTCATGCGCTGCGTGCCGACCCGGTGCGCGCCGCCCTGGGGACGATCCTCGCCGTCTCGACGGCGCTGGTGTCGGTCGCGATGGGCGTGGGGGCCCTCGTCGCCTGCGCCGTCGTCGAGGAGCCGGTCTCGATCCGCGGTTGGTTCGTGGCCGGTCTGCTCGGCGTTTCGGCCTTCCTGCTGCTGATCGAAGGGGTGGTCGACCAGGAGGGGGCAAGCGGCGATCTCGTCCTTCTGCAACTCTTCCCGATCTCCCGCGCACGCCTGCTGCGGCTCGACCTGCTCTCGGCGGCGCTGACGCCGACCGGCCTGTTCGTCCTACCGTCGACGGCCGGGGTGGCGGTCGGAGCGGCGTTCGGTCATGTCGTCCACGGCCGGGTCCTGTCCGCCGCGGCCGCGCTCGTCGCCGTCCCGACCGCCTACCTCACCGCCGTGGCGTTGGCTCGGGCCGCGTTCGGCGCGGTGGCGATCGGCGGGCGCCGGGCGAGGGAGGTGGCGCTGTTGTGCATCGTCGCGTTGCTGATGATCGCCGGAGGCTCCAGCATCGTGATCGAGGAGCGCGTCGCGACGGGGACGGGGGCCGGGATCCCGATCCTGTCGCTGGTGCAGGCGACCTTCCCCGGGGCCGCCGCGCGACTGGCGTCCGGGACCTCGGGTCTCGCGACGCTCTTCGATCTCTCGGTGCTCGGGGCCTGGGCGGTCGTCGCCCTGTGGGCCCAGCGCCGCGTCACCGGGCGGATCCTCGACGGCGAGACGGGGGGCGGCACAAGGGCGATGCGGGCACGCCCGAGACGAGCCGGCCGGTGGCTCGAACGCGTGTCGGATCCGGTCCTCGGCGTGGCGGTCGCCGACCTGCGGACGCTCGCGCGGATCCCGGCTCTCTGGGCGCTGATGTTCGTACCGGTGGTACTGGGGATGGTGCTGGGGCGCGTGGGGCCGGTCGATTCGCGCTGGATGGAGTGGCGGCTGCCGGCGGCGGCCCTTTCCGCCCACCTCCTTTTCTACTCGCCGCTGATCGCCAACCTGTTCGGCGCCGATCACGCGGCGGTCGCCGCCCTGGTGCTGGCGCCGGTGTCGCCTGCGCGATGGCTCATCGGAAAGCTCCTGGCGCGCATCCCGATCGGAGTCGCGCAACTCGCCCTCTTTCTGGCAGCGCTCTCGTTCCGTTCGGGAGGGGCCTCGCCCCGGGAGATTGCGCTCGCCGCCGCCGGGTGGCTCGCCGTCTGGTGCTGGATCGCGTCGGGCGGGGTGCTGCTCTCGGTGAGACTTCCCTACCGGATCGCGCACGGCGTGCAGAAGAAGACGAGCGCCCGTTCGATCGTCGCCGGTCTCTCGCAGCTGGTGCTCGGCGTGCTCATCCTTCCACCGGCGGCGACGATCCTCGGCGGCCGATTCCTTCGTGGCACGGGCGGCCAGCTCGCCGGAACGCTGCTCGCCTTCGCCGGGGGGGCGGTGCTGCTGTACGTCGCGCTCGAGATCGCGTCTCGTTGGCTCGAGGCGCGCGCCCCGGAGTTGGTCGACGAGCTCACGCGCGGGTAGCGGTGGAGTCCCGGGGATCTCCCCCCTCGACGAACGGGCGCCCGATTGGGTAGGGTCCGGTCGCGCAGCCGCGGCATCCATCCGCGCATTGCATTCGAGGAGAGTCTTCATGTCCGTCCGATTGGTGCACGCCGTCTTGTGCGGAAGCCTGCTTCTGACCGCCGGCCCCGCCCACGCGCAATCCGCGAGCGCGTCCCCGACGCCCACGCCGGTGCCGGGCGCGAGCGAAGCGCCGCCACCCGAGGCGACGCCGGCGCCCGAGGCGACGCCGACCGCGACCGCAGAGCCGGTCGCCAGCCCCACCGCCACGCCGGCCGAGCCGGAGGAGGGGGACCGCACGGCCGACGAGCCGATCCTGGGGCCCGAGTCGGAGGGGCCGGACCCGGAGGAGGGATCGGGGGTCGAGGGCCCCACGCTCTCCGGGTGGATCACCACCCGCTACGACATCGCCGACGGCGCCGGCACCTACAAGTCGGCCAACACGTTCTCGACGCAGTTCGCGCGGATCGAGCTGGACGGAAAGGCCCACAAGCTCCTCCGCTACCACGCCTCGATCGAGCTGACCGACCTGATCCCCACCCTCGGCGCGCAGCCCCGCACCGTGGCCGCGCTCCGTGACGCGTACGTAGTGTGGGACTTCTCGACGTTCATGCGGGTCAAGGCGGGCCAGTTCCTCCGCCCCGCCGGCTACGAGGCGCGGACCGACGAGCGGAACCTGATGCCGCTCGACCGATCGTTGAACGCCGCTCTCCTGGCCGGGAACGACGTACGCGACCTCGGCGTTCTTTTCGAAGCGCAGGCCGGCCCGCTCGACTATTCGTTCGGGGCGACCAACGGGCTCGGCGGGAACCGGATCGACGTCGACAACGGCAAGGACGCCCTCGGCCGGGTTGCGTCCTTCCTCGACAGGGACAATTACAAGCTGCGCGTCGGAGCGACCGTGATCAGCGGGGAGGACCGCTCCCGGCTGTTCGGCGTCTCGGAGGACTTCCAGCAATACGTGGAGATCCACGAGCAGCGGACCTACTTCACCCGCACCTCCTACGACGTCGAGGCGAGGTTCGGCCCCTACGTCTTCGCGAACGAGACGACCTTCGCCAAGACGACCTTCGTCGGCGATCCGCAGGACATCCTCGTTCCGCAGGTCGGCCGCGGGACGGCGACCAGCATCTCCACCTACGCCATGGCCGGCTACGAGGCGAAGGGGGGGGCCTACACGCCGTATCTCCGCGGCGATTACCGGGAGCTCTCCCAGGGGAAGGACTTCAAGAACCCGCTCGGGGTCCCCGACTGGACCAGCGGCGCCACCGTTGGTCTGAACTTCCGCATCGTGAAGCGCCGCGCGCTCGGGCGCTTGGCCTACACCTTTCGCAAGGGGCTGGTGGCCGGGATCGAAAACCCCAGCGGGGTCACCACCTTCGAAGACAAGATGCACGGTGTGCTCACGGCGGCGTTGCAGGTGAAGTTCTGACCGCGGCGATGTAGCGTCGAGGCGGTCATGGCGCCGACCGCCGCCGAGCTATCCGCCTGGGACCGCCGCCACCTCTGGCACCCGTTCACCCAGATGCGGGACTGGGAGTCGGCCGACCCGGTGGTGATCGAGTCGGGGGAGGGCTGCACCCTGGTCGACACCCAGGGCCGGCGCTGGCTCGACGGTGTCGGCTCGATCTGGACCAACGTCCACGGCCACCGCAAGCGCGAGCTCGACGAGGCGTTAACTCGGCAGGCGGGGCGCATCGCCCACTCGACGCTGCTCGGGCTGTCGAACGTGCCGGCGATCGAGCTGGCGAAACGGCTGGTGGACGCCGCGCCGCGCGGGGGGGCACGTGCGGGAACGGACGGCGCGCGCCGCCTCACGCGCGTCTTCTACTCGGACAACGGCTCGACCGCGGTCGAGGTGGCGGTGAAGATGGCGTTCCGCTACTGGCAGCTCCGCGGCCGGCCGGAGAGGCGGCGCTTCGTGCGGCTGAAGGACGGCTACCACGGCGATACGCTCGGGGCGGTCTCGATCGGAGGGATCGACCTGTTCCACGCGGCCTTCCGTCCGCTCCTGTTCGAGGCGCTGGAGGCGCCGAACCCCTACCCGCTGCGGCCACCGTGCGGCGAGCCGCCGGAGCGCTGCCTGGAGGGCTGCTTGCGGGCGATGGAGCGCCTGTTCGAGCGCCACGGCGACGAGATCGCCGCGCTGGTGGTCGAGCCGCGCGTGCAGGGGGCCGGCGGGATCCTCGTCTCCCCCCCGTCCTACCTGGTCCGCCTGCGCGAGCTGTGCGATCGGCACGGGGCGCTGCTGATCGCCGACGAGGTCGCGACCGGCTTCGGCCGCACCGGACCGATGTGGGCCGTCGACTCCGCCGGCGTCGTACCCGATCTGTTGTGCCTGGCGAAGGGGATCTCCGGGGGCTACCTCCCGCTCGCCGCGACCCTTTGCACCGAGGCGGTGTACGAGGCCTTCCTGGGGACGCACGAGGATCGCCGCACCTTCTTCCACGGCCACACCTTCACCGGGAATCCGCTGGCGGCGGCGGTGGCGATCGCTTCCCTCGCCCTGTTCGAGTCGGAGCGCATCCTCGAGCGGAGCCGCGGGAAGGTGGACCTCCTCGCGCGGAGGCTCTCCGGCCTCGCGGACCATCCGCACGTGGCAGAGGTGCGGCAGCTCGGATTCCTGGTCGGGATCGAACTGGTGCCGGAGCGCAGACCGAGGGGGGAGGTTCCACCCGAGTATCCGTGGGCCCGACGGATCGGCGCGCGCGCCTGCATGGCCGCGCGGGAGCGAGGGGTCCTGCTCCGTCCGCTCGGGAACGTGGTGGTGCTCAACCCGCCGTTGTCGATCGCCGACGACGAGATCGAGCGCCTGGTCGACGCGGCGGCACACGGGATCGACCGCGCCACGTCGGGGGGGGCGTGACGGAGCCCCGCCCGAACGTTCCGCGGCGGACGGACCGCGATCCACGCCTCCGCCAGGGGCTGACCTCGCTGACGCTCGCGGCGCTCCTGATCGTCGTCGGCTCGACCTCCTCCCGCGTCTTCCCGCCCGACACGCAGTACGTCGTCTGGCTCTTCCTGTTCGGCGCGTCGCTGTTCGCGGCGGACGCGGCGGTGACGATGACCCGGCTCCCGGCCGCCGACGCCGCGCTCGACGAGCGCCGGGACGACGCCGCCAATCCGTGGCGGGTCGCCTTCGCCCTGGCGTTCGTGATCACGCTCTTCGCCGCCGCGCGGACCGGCTCGTCGTTCGTCACCTCGACGGCGATGCTGCTCGCGGTGATCGCGGCCGGCGTCTTCCTCTACCGCCGGCGGTTCTTCGGGTCGTTGCGCGACGTGCTCCGGCCGGCGCCGGGAGCGACGCGGATCCGGCGGGCGCTGGAGCTCAAGGACCACGAGTCGTTGGCGAAGCTGATCGAGGAGCGGACGACGGAGGAGACCGATCCCGCGCGGCGCGACACCCTGCTGCTCTCGCTGGGCGCGCTCCACGTGATGCGCGGCGAATACGACGAAGCGATCGCCACCTTCGACCGGATCGACCGCGCCGCGCACACCGGCCGGGTGGAGATGGGGATCGTGGTCGACCTCAACGTCGCGTCCGCCTACCTGGCGAAAGGGGACTACGACGCGGCCGAACGGCGTCTCACGCGGATCGATGCCGGCGCCCTTCCGGCGGAGTTCCGCGTCGCCTACGACATCAACCGCTCCGCGCTCCTGGTCGGTTCGGGCCGCGACGACGAAGCGATCCGGTTTCTCGACGGCCTTGCCCTCGACCAGGTCCCCGAGCGTTCGCGCTTTCCGCTCCTCCGCGATCTCGCCGAGGCGCTGGCGCGCCGCGGGACGGACGGCGACCGGACACGGGCGCTCGAGACGGCGCTCCGCTGCGTGGAGATCGAGGACGGGCCCCAGGGATTGAATGCGATGGCCCTGGTGCTGATCGCGCGACGGGAATACGCGCAGGCGTCGACGCGGCTGGAGGAGGCGCTCGCGCGCAGCGCCGACGGACGCGAGAACCGCCGGGTGCTGGCGGAGACCCTCTACCACCTCGGAGAGGTGGCGTCGGCGGCGGGGGAGTCGGAGAGGCGTCGCGACCTCTTCCGTCGCGCGTCGGAGGTGCGCGGCGGCGGTCGATTCGCGCTCCTGGCGGCGAAGGCGCTGGAGGAGCGTCCGGCATGAAGGGGATCTTCGTCGTCGGAACCGACACCGGCGTCGGCAAGACGGTCGTCGGCTGCTACGTCGCGAAGGTGTGGCGATCGCGCGGCCTCACCGTCGGGGCGGTGAAGCCGGCCGAGACCGGGTGCGCGCCGGATCCCGCCGACGCGCGGGCGCTCGCCGAGGCGGCCGGCGACGCGCGTCCGATCGAGGAGATCTGCCCCGTGCGCCTGCGCGAGCCGTTGTCGCCGATGGTCGCCGCCGAGCGCGCCGGCGAACGGATCGAGCCCGACCGGCTGCTGGCCGCCGTCGCCGCAGCCGGGCGCGGCCGTGATCGGGTGATCGCCGAGGCGGCGGGGGGGCTTCTCGCCCCCTACGCGGAAGGGTTCGACGGGATCGACCTGGTGGCGAGGTCCGGTCTGCCCGCCCTGCTGGTGGGCCGTCTGGGCCTCGGGACGCTCAACCACTCCCGCCTGAGCGTCGATCGACTTCGCGCCGCCAAGGTCAAGGTGACGGCGGTCGTCCTCTCGGTCGGCGATGCCGCGGTCGCCCCGAGGGTCGGGGACGTCGCCGCCGAGACCAATCCCGCCGTCCTCGCCCGGCTGCTGGAGGACGTCCCCGTCGTCGTCTTCCCCGTCGTCGACCGCCGCCACCCGGCCCGTGTCCCGGGGCTCGACGCCATCGTCCTGTGACCGACGGGCGGGGGGCCGATCGAATAGTCCCGGTGTCGGATCCGTCTTGTCGAGCCGATGAACGCGTGCTCGTGGCGGTCGACGACCGCGGCGCCTCGACGGCGGCGGTCGTTCGCGTTAAGGTTCGACCTCATGAAGCCGATCGTCCAAGGGACGCGAAGCCGCCGGCTTGCCGGTCTCCTGCTGGTGGCGTGCGCGCTCCTGGTCACCGGGAACGCGGGGGCCGGTGAGACGCTCTACGTGCGCGCCGCCGCCACCGAGCTGCGCGCCGCCGCCAACCCCGGAGGCGCGATCACCGCCCGTCTCGACATCGGCACCAAGGTCGACGTCGTCTCCAAGCAGGGGAACTGGGTCCAGGTGAAGGTCGCCGACAAGACCGGGTTCGTCTTCGCCGCCAAGCTCGGAAAGGACAAGCCGGACAAGGAACGGCTCGGCGGAAAGGTGGTCGCGAGCGCCTCGGAGTCGGACACCGCGCAGGCGCTTCGCGGACTGTCCCCCACGGCCGAGAAGTACGCGACCCGGTCGAAGATCTCCGCCGCCGACGTCGAGGCGGTGAAGCGGATCGAAAAGGAGAAGGTCCCCTCGGACGAGCTGGCCGCGTTCCTCAAGGACGGCAAGCTCGGGGAGTACATGGAATGATCCGCGCATCCGCGCTCCCGGGGGGAACCCCCCCAATCCCCCCCCGCCGCGCATCCGCGTTGGTGGCGCTGTCGTTTCTGGTGTCGGCCTGCGGCGCCGGCAAGATCGTCGGCGGCGGGTTGCATGCGATCGGCGTCGTCGACGAGAAGACGGCCGACGCCATCGGCGCGTCCGACAACCTGACCAATGCGCTGAAGCCGATCGGTTTCGAGGAGGAGAAGTCGATCGGAGGCGCGGTGGCGCTGATGGCCGTCTCGCGCTTCGGCGGGCTCGACAAGGACGAGAACGCCCAACGCTACGTCCGCACCGTCGGATTGGCCGTCGCGTCCTACTCCGACCGCGCCTCCATCCCCTACTACTTCGGCGTCCTCGCGTCGAAGGAGCCGAACGCCTTCGCCTGTCCGGGGGGGTACATCTTCCTCACGCGCGGTCTCCTCGACCAGCTCAAGGATGAGGCGGAACTGGCCGGCGTGCTGGGGCACGAGATCGCGCACGTCACCGAGAAGCACGCGCTCGCGGTGATCCGCCGCTCGAAGATCATCGCCGGCACGGCGGAGGTCACGGCCGCCTACCTCGACAAGAACCCCAAGGCGTTCGACGAGCTGGTGAACGAAACGTCGAAGGTCCTGTTCGAGAAGGGGCTCGACAAGGGGAAGGAGGCCGATGCCGATCGCATCGGCACCGACTACGCCCATCGCCTCGGCTACGAGGCCGGCGGACTCCGCGACTACCTGAAGCGACTCGAGGCGGCGGAGGAGGCGAAGAAGGACGGGAAACGCGCGCTGTCGACGCATCCGCCCGCCAAGGCGCGGGTCAAGGATCTCGAGGCGCTGCTCTCGAAGTACCGGTCGGGGGGTGTCCGTCTCGCCGACCGCTTCCGCCAGCGCATGGCCGGCTCCTAGGATCCGGGGCTTTTGCCGAAGATCCGCTCCAGCGCCTCGCGATGGCGCCGAAGCGCCTCGGCGGTCGCCGGGGAGGGGGGCGCCGGATCGGTCGCCGGCGGATGGCTCGCGCCCCGGAGCCGCGCCGCCGTCTCGGCGGCCACCGGATCGCCCGGGGCGGCCCGGTCGAGCGCTTCGAGGGCGTCCCGAAGGGCGGCTGCCGTCCGCTCGTGCGCGCGCTGCTCGATCCAACCCGCCCAGGCGGCCGCCACGCGGGCGTGCAGCCGAAGGAAACGCCCGGGATCGACCCCCTCCGCCACGAGCGCGGCCGCCACCGTCTCGTCGCGCCGAACCGAAGCGGGAAGGGTGCGCATCGCCCGGTCGAAGGCGCTCCAGGCGCCGAGGAACGCCTCGATCTCGGCCTCGCCGACCTCGCGGCCCTCCACCTCCGGTGTCGGGCGGGCGATCGGCGGGGGGGGGCGGGGGAGGACCGGACGCGGGCGGTGGCAGGCGAACGCGATCGCTGCGAGCGCCGATGCCGCCACGATCGAGTGTGAAACGCTTCGAGGGTCCACCGCCTCCGGTGAGATGGACATCTTGCGGCCGGGCGGGAGGTGCCTAGGTGCTTCCCCGAGCGATTCGATGCACCTTCCCGCCGAGACCCAGACGCGCATCTTTTCGCGCGTTCCGTTCGACGTGCCGGTGCGCGTGACGCGGACGTCGACGAGACAGGCGCTCGACCTGCGGGCATCCAACCTCTCGGAGCGCGGCCTGTTCCTCGAAACGGTGCTCCCCTTTGCCGAGGGGGAGCTCGTCCGCCTGCACTTTCCGACGCGGCCGGGCGGCTTCGGCGCGGTCGCCGCCGCGCGCGTCGCCTGGCGCCGGCCGTTCGGTCCGGATCTCCCGGTCGGGACGGCGCCGGGGATCGGCATCGCCTTCCTGATGATGTCGCCCGACGATCGTCTCGCGCTGCGCAGGCTGGTCGAGTCGGGGGGGATCGGGCGGTCGCCGTCGTCGGCGACGCCACGCCTGCCGGCCGCCCCCTGGAGCGTGCCGGGATTCGCCTCGCGCATCGCCCGGGTCGGTCTGCTCGGACGCGCCGATGCGGCGACGCTCGAGACCGGTCCGAACGCCTGGGCGCTCGCGGTGGCGCTCCTCCTCGCCGCCGCGGCCAGCCTGCTTCTGGGGACGAGTCAGCCGTAGAGGCCGGCGGCGGCGGCCAGAACCGCGACCGACGTGGCGAGCCAACCGGCGGCGCCGGCGTAGACCGGCCTCAAGCCCGCGGCGCGCAGGCGCGACAGACGCAGGTCGAGACCGAGCGCCGCCATGGCGATCGAGAGGAGCAGCGCGTCGAGGGTCACCAGGCTCCGCGACACCGACTCGGGAAGCGTGCCCGTCGACTTGACGGCGATCATCGCGACGAACAGGACGACGAACCACGGGACGACCGGCGCGCGAAGGCCTCCGCGCTCGCGGCGGAAGGTGAAGGCGAGCAGCACGGTCACCGGCGCCAGGAGGAGGACGCGCCCCAGCTTCACCACCGTCGCGGTCTCGACCACCTCCGTCCCGGTCGCGGCGGCGTACGCCGATGCGGCGGCGACCACCTGCGCGACCTCGTGGATCGAGGCCCCGGCCCACAGCCCGAAGGCTCGGGGATCGAGCGCCAGCGAACGCCCGACGGCCGGATAGACGAAGATCGCGATCGTGCCGAGAAGGGTGACCGTCGCGAGCGCGACCGCCGTCTCCTCCTCGCTGGCCTCGACCACCCCGCCCGCGGCGACGCAGGCGGCTGCGCCGCAGATCGAGGTCCCCGCCCCGAGCGTGCAGGCGAGCGTCCGGCTCAGCCCGATCCTCGCCGCCGCCCAGACGGTGATCGCGAACGAGCCGACCACCGCCAGCGCCACGATGCCGGCGCCGGCCGCCCCCACCGCCACGATCTGTCCCAGTCCGAGACGGATTCCGAGGAGACCGACCGCCAGCCGGAGGAGCGGTTTTCCCGAGAAGGCGATCCCCGGCTGCAGCCGTTCCCAGGGAAGCGCGTCCGGCCGAACGTTCCCGAGAACCGCCCCGATCAGGATCGCCCAGAGCAGCGGGGAGAAGGTCGGCGTCGCCCGCGACACCAGGAAGGCGGCGAGCCCCAGGATCGTGGAAAGGAGGAGGCCGGGGAGGCGGGCGCGCAACGGGCGCGGTTTTCGTAGAGGGGGCCTTCGATCGTCAAGTATCTTCGCCGTCGATGGCCTCTCGACGCAGATCGGCCGGCAATGGCCGCCGCGGCGGCGTGACGATCGTCGTCTTCAGCGGCGACCTCGACCGGCTGACCGCGGCGCTGGTGATCGCGACCGGCGCCGCGGCGATGGGGATGCCGGCGTCGCTCTTCTTCACCTTCTGGGGACTGGCGGCGGTACGGCGGGCGGGGAACGGGCGCCGGACCCGCGGCCGGCGGTCGGCCGCCGGTCGCGGCGCGCGTCGCGATCCGGTCGGCCGCGCCTTCGCGCGACTCGTGCCCTCGGGTCTCGGAGCGATGGGCCTGTCCCGTCTGAACTTCGGCGGCGCCGGCGGCCGGCTGCTGCGCGCGCGCATGCGGTCGCGCGGCGTGGCGACGCCGGAAGCGCTCCTGGAGGAGGCGCGGGGCGCCGGCGTGCGCCTGGTGGCGTGCGGCATGTCGATGGAGGTGCTCGGGCTGTCGGCCGACGAGCTCCTCGACGGCGTCGAGGTCGGCGGGGTCGCCACCTTCCTCGCCGACGCCTCCGGGGCGCGCGTCACGCTCTTCGTATGACCGAACGGCTCGACCTCCGCGGCCTGCTCTGTCCGTTGCCGGTCCTCCGCGCCTCGCAACGGTTGGCGACGCTCCGTCGGGGCGCACGCCTCGAGGTCCTCGCCACCGATCCGGCTTCGATCGCCGAGATGAAGGCCTGGGCCGCCGTCGACCGGCGCGTGGAGGTCGTCTCGCAGCGGACGACGCGGAGAGACGGCGCGACCGTCTACGTCCACCGCCTCCTCCGCCGGTAGACCCTACTCCGAATCCCGATGGGCGGAGGGGTCCGGGGAGTCCCCCGAGGGAGCCCGATGGGCGAAGGGGTCCGGGGAGTCCCCCGAGGGAGCCCGAAGGGCGGACCGTTCGGCGGCAAGGAGGTTGAGGCCGACGGCGGCAAGGACCAGGGCGCCGCCGACCAGAGACAAGGGGCCGGGTCGCTGGGCGAGGAAAGCCCACGCGAGGAGGGTCGCGCCGACCGGTTCCGCCAGGATCACCAGCGCCACGCGCGCCGCCGGGATCAGGCCCAGCGCCCAGTTGAGCGACAGTCCGCCGAGGAGGTGGGGAACGACCGCGATCGACACCACGATCGCCATCTGGCGGGCGGTCGGCGGAACGACCGGGTCGCCGGTCACGACGATCGCCGCCGCGAGGATCGGCACTGCCGTCAGCGAGCAGACGGTCGAGTAGGTCAGGACCGGAACGCGCGTCCGAAGCGATCGGCCGAGTAGCAGCGTCACGCTCCCGACGATGGCGCCCCCCAGGGCCATCGCGTCGCCGAGAAGCGGCCGCCGGCCGGCGAGGAGGCCGGCGGCGACCCCTGGCCCAGAGCCGTCCGCGGCGGCGCCGTCGGCCAGCGCCAGGATCGTCGCCCCCAGCGTTCCGACGGCGATCGCGATCCAGGTCCCGCGCGACGTCGGCTCCCGGAGGAAGATCCGCCCGCCGATCGCCACCCAGATGGGGTTGGTGGTGACGAGCACCGTCGACGAGCTGACGCTGGTGTAGGCGAGCGATCCGATCCAGAGCAGGTAGTGCGCGCCGAGACCGGTCCCGGCGAGCGCGATCATCGCCACGTCCCTCGCCGGAAGCGCCCGCAGCGCGCCGCGCTCCAACAGGAGGCACGCCGGAAGCAGGATCGAGCCGCCCAGGAGCGCCCGCCAGAACGCGACCGCCGGCGCCGGCATCCCCGACGCGACGATCAGCGGTCCCGCCGTCGAGATCGCGACCATCGCCATCGCGAGCACGGCGATCAGCTTCCGCCGTCGGGCGTTCATGACAGGAGGAGGACGATCGAACCGAGGACGACCTGCGCGGAGAGGAGCCGCTCGGAGAGCCGGTGCAGTCGCTGGAACTCCGAACGGGCCGGATCGGCGTCGGACGCCTCGCCGATCGAGGGTCTCTCGGCCAGGAGTCGCCGGAGCCGGGGATGGACTCCGAGCATCCCGATCGACAGGAGCGCCACCATCGTCCCCAGGCTCGCGAGGCGGAGCAGCGCCCAGAGGTTCGGGTTCTGTCCTCCGATCGCCGCCTTTGCCGC
Organism: uncultured bacterium; assembly: GCA_964372275.1. Taxonomy (GTDB): domain Bacteria; phylum CAYJRR01; class CAYJRR01; order CAYJRR01; family CAYJRR01; genus CAYJRR01. The sequence goes on along the minus strand of CAYJRR010000015.1, from coordinate 18,043 downwards.
GGCCCCGACGACGCTGGCGACGGCGGCCCAGAGGGCGACGCGCTCGAACCGGGCCACCATCGCCGCGAAGTGGGCGCCGGCCTCCGACCGCGGAAGTCGCCGGAAGAGGACCGGGGCGACGATCGCCCCCAGCGTGGCGATGCCGCCCAGCCAGACCGCCATCCCCGCGAGGTGGACGAAGCTCGCGAGCAGGTAGGGCACGTTCGGCAGCGCGAAGAACCCCGGAGGCCACGCGACGGCCGGTCGCAGGAGGTCCGGAACCGTCACCATGCGCCGAGCGCGCCCTCCGCCGGGATCTCGATATCGAGGGGATGGATCACGTACGTCGTCCGGCCGGAGTTCGACCAGGCGGCGTCGAACTGCGCCCGGTCGTAGACGTAGCGCACGCCGTCGTCTTCCGGGCCGGCGGGATCGGCGACGACGACGTCCCCGTCCGCGTCGAATCCGGTCACCACGAACAGGTGCCCTCCGGAAGAGTCGAGCGGCGCGCCGGTCATTCCGCCGCTCGACCAGGAGGCGCTCACCACCACAGGGATCCCCGCCGCGGTCAGGCGCTCCAACTGCTCGACGCGCCACATCCGCGTGACGAAGGCCCGCAGGAGCCCCTCCCCCGACGTCGAGGTGCCGACCGACGCGGCCCAGGCGGTGTTGAACGGCCAGTTGCCGGTCCCTCCGAAGACCGGGTCGTAGGTGGCGTCGGCGGCGTCCGGCACGTCGACCACCCACGGCTCGGAGGTCTCCGCCGCCCAGTGGGCGAGGACCATCACCGTGGAGGTCGGGCTGCACCAGATCTCGCCGCCCCCTTCGTAGATCATCTGCGAGCGGCCGGGGACGGCGACCTCCGCCCCGTGCGCGTCTTCGAACGCGTCGAGCGCCGGTGCCGTCGCCTCGGGATCGGTGACGACGGCGTGGAGGGCGCGCAAACGCGGCGTTCCGGAGGCGCCGGTGGCGAAGAGAGTCGACTTGATCCGGAAGGCGTCGGCCGGAGCGGTCAGGACCAACGTGTCGGTGAGAACGGCGCCGTCGGCGTCGTCCTGGCCGTCGACGCTGTGTCGGTCGAACGCCTCGTTCCCGGAGCTCCAGATCCCGAGGACGTAGTCTTTCGTCCATCGCGTTCCGATGCGCGCGGCGATCGCGACCTCGATCCAGGTGTTGGCGGGGGTGGTCGCCTCCCAGGAGGCGATCGCCTCCACGAACGGCGCCTCGACCTCGATCTCCGGGGAGACGAGCGTCCCGTAAGTGTACTCGCCTCCGTGATAGAGGTTGCCGGTGTCGGTCCCATCCAGCCCGCCGGCGGCGGAGATCCGGGCCGCGCCGTCGACGATCTCGACGTGGTCGCGGGTGAAGGCGGCGAGCTCCGCGCCTCGCCACTCGGCATGGCGCACCACGGGGGTCGGCTCGGGCGTCGGTTCGGCGCCACCGCCGCTTCCGCCGGAGCACGCCAAGGCGGTGATGGGAATCCAGGGAAGAAGGAGGTCGCGGAACCGGCGCGCGAGCGCGGGTCCGGTACGGGGCGATGTTCGTCGGTGCATGGGCGGACGGGGAGCCTACTCCAGCTTTCGCGAAAGGACGACGTGCTCGATCCCGAAGTAGTGGTCCGGCAGGCGCGCCACCACCTCCCATCCCACCCGCCGCCAGAACGCTTCGGCGCCGCTCCCGGCCACCGTCACGGCGTGCGTCCGATGGCAACGCGCCGCCCGGGCGCGGGATTCGAACGCCTCCACCAGCGTCCGCGCGATCCCACGCCGTCGCACGTGGGCGTCGACCATCAGGTCGGTGATCTTGGCGATTCCGCCGATGTGCCATCCGACCGCCGTGCCGAGGATCGCTCCCATCCCGCTCCCGCGCGCGTCGCGCGCCAGCAGCACGTACCGGGCGGCGTCCCACTCCAGCTCGTCCTCGGAGCGGTAGAGGAGACGATCGGCGGCGTCGGCGTGGGCCGTCCGGAACTCGTCGTGGGCCGCGCGGTCGGCGGCGCTCGACGCTTCGCAGACGACCACCTTCACGTCAGGTCTCCGAACAGGAGCTGGGCCGCCGCGACCGCGACGATCCCGGCCGTCTCGGTGCGTAGGACCCGGGGTCCGAGTCGCACGGCGACGAAGCCCGCGGCCTCGGCCGCCGCCACCTCCCGCGGCGCGAGGCCCCCTTCGGGTCCCACCAGCAGAGCCGTGGAGCGGACGCCCCCCGATCCCGCGAGCGATCGAAGCGGAACCCCACCCGACTCCCACGGCACGAGCTTCCGTTCGAACCGCGCGGCGCGACGCAGGAACGCCTCGAGCGGCTCCGGCCGGGCGATTTCGGGCACCGCCGCGCGGCCGCACTGCTTGCAGGCTTCGGCCGCGATCCGGCGCCAGCGTTCGAGCCGCGCGTCGCCCGCCGCCGTCGCCACCGCGCGCTCGGTGACGACCGGGACGACCGCGCGCACTCCGAGCTCGGTCGCGGCGCGCACGACCAGATCGAGCTTGTCCCCTTTCCCCACCCCCTGACCGAGGAGGATCTCGCACGGAGACTCGACGGCCGACCGCCGCTCCTCGCCGAGCGCGAGGTGGACGGCCGACGGTTCGACCCGTTCGATCGTCGCGTCCCATTCGCGTCCCGTTCCGTCGAAGGCGACCAGCCGGTCTCCGGCCCCGAGCCGCAGCGCCTTGCGGAGGTGGCGCGCGTCGCCGCCGGCGATGGCGACCCGCCCGCCGCGGACGGCGGCCGGATCGATCGGGATTCGCGGGTGGGCCACGGGGCCCGGGATCGTATCATCCGTCGTCGCCGGTCACCTGTGGCGGATGGAGACGCCGATCGCCTTCAAGGACGAACGATGGATCGAGGTGCGCGTGATCGTTCCGCCGGAGGCGGTGGAGGCCGTTTCCGCCTTCTGCTTCGACCGCGGTTCGACGGGGATCACCGAGGAGACGGAGGTTCAGGGGGATCCCCGGGAACGCGCGAGGCCCGGAAGGACCGATCCGTCGGGCGAACCGCGGATCCTGCTTCGCATCTACTTCGCGGAAGCGACGTACCGCGCCGATACGGCCCTCGAAGCGGACCTGCGGCGCGCGTTGCGCGAGGCCGGTGCCGGCTCGCCACGGGTGTGGGTCGACGAGGTGGCCTACGGAAACTGGGCGGAGGGCTGGAAGGCGCACTTCAAGCCGCGGTCGATCGGCCGGAGGCTGGTCGTCGCGCCGAGCTGGGAGCGGGTCGAGCCGCAGGAGGGGAGGGTGGTCGTGCGCGTCGACCCCGGAATGGCGTTCGGCACCGGCCAGCACGAGACGACCTCGCTGTGCCTGGTCGCCCTGGAGGACGCGATCGGGCGCGCGGACCCTGCGGATGGACTTTCGGTGCTCGACGTCGGGACCGGCAGCGGGATCCTGGCGATCGCGGCGGTGCGACTCGGCGCGTCCCGCGCGGTCGGGATCGACAACGATCCGGAGGCGGTCGCCGCCGCGCGCGAGAACGTCGCGGAGAACGGGCTGGAGGGGACGGTCGCCATCGACGGGCGCCCGCTCGAGGCGGTCGACGGTCGGTTCCCGATCGTGGTGGCGAACATCCTCGCCGAGGCGCTGATCGCCATGGCCCCGTCGCTCGCGGCGAAGGTCGAGCCGGGGGGCGCGTTGATCCTCTCCGGAATCCTGTCGCACCTCGCCGGCTCGGTCGCCGACGCCTACCGCGCCCGCGGGTTCTCCAATCCGGAGGTGCGGCGCGAAGGGGAATGGGTCTGCCTCGTCACCCACGCCCCGTCGTGACGGCGATCCGCGGCCGCGCCGTCGCCTAGGTTTCGACGGCGCCGGTGAGGATCGCGACCAGCCGGCCGTCGGCGGCGCGGCCGACGACGAAGATCGAGGCGGTGACGGCGTCCGGTTGGTCCTTCTCCTTGAAGCGGATCACCCGCAGGTCGGTCAGGCCGGCCTCCAGCATCTGCCGCAACGCCGAGAACCGCTGCGCCTCCTCGACCGATGCCGGATGGTCGGAGTTCGGCTCTTCCAGGTAGGAGAACCACTCCTGGAAATCGCTCGCCGCCGGGAAGCGGGGAGCGAGGCCGATGTACTCCGCGTCTTCGCGGAACCAGAGCGTTCCGTCACGGGATACGACGTCGTGTTGCTCGGCGAACGCCTCGCGAATCAGCTCGGGGGTGATCGGCCCGGCCGGGGCCTCGACCGGATCGAGGACGACCCACCGAGACTCGTTCTCGCTGCTGTAGATCAATCCCTCCGTCGCCGCCCGCAGCGCCGCGAGGTCGATCGCGGCGGACGGTCCGGTCCGGCGTCCGAGGGCGCCGCGGAGGTGGAGGTAGTCCTGGCGAAGGTCGGCGGGTAGCGATCCCGCGTCCTGGTAGGAGAGGCGGCCGTCGTCGTCCGCCGCCTTCCGGGCCGTGGCGAAGGCGTAGCGGTAGCCGGCGCGGATCAGCACCTCGAGGTCGACCGAGGCCTGACCCTTGGCCAAGAGCCAGTTCACCGCGTTGTCTCCGTAGATCGCGCACGCGTCGTCCCGGTCGGCGAACCGAGCGGCTTCGGCCGCCGACAGCCGGCCGTCCCGACCCGCCGCGCGGCGCGCGCATCCGGCGAACTTCCGGGTCCAGGCCTTGGCGAAGGTCGCCGCCCCCGGAGCGTCGGTCAACGCCGCGGCCGACCGCACGGCGCCGGCGACGGCCGATGCGCCGCCGTCTGCGCCCGGTGCGCACGCCCCGCCGTCCGCGGCCGGGGAGGGGGACGACGCGAGGAGCGAGAGGGCGAGAACGAGAGGGGCAAGAAGTGGAACCGCCGGCCGGCGCGCTCGGGTCATGAATCCTCCGAAATGGGCCGCCGCGGAAAGCAACGCACGTGCCGCGAGCGCATCCAGCCGTTTCGGGCGGTTGGGCGCGAGGGGCGTGAGCGATGGGCGCTCGAGTCGCCACGCCGGTGGGCGACCGATGCCGCATCCGTCGAGGACGACGTCGCCGCTCCCGGACCTACCTCTCCAAAAGGGCCTTGTGGTCGTCGACCATCCGGGCCCAGCGCTCGATGAAGCGACTCTCGTCGGTGGCGATCCGACGGACGAGGAAGCTCTTCGGGAGCCGTTCGACCGGCGGCAGCGCCAGGTCGTGCGCCACGCGCGTCAGGTCGTCGCGGTACGGCGCGACGGCGAGGAGCCGGTCGGCCTGGAACGTCCGGAGCATCAAGCGCTCGCGATCGACGTGGATCAGTCCGGCGGCCACTGAGGGCAGGTCGGAGAGGGTCGCGCCGTCGATCGACGCCGCGCGCGCGGCCTGGTCGGCACAGACCGCTTCGCGCGCCAGCACCGGGAACAGCTCTCCGTCGGAAGGGGGATAGCGCGCGATGGCCGCACGCGCCGTCGGCCTTCGCGCCGCGAACGCCAGCGCGTCGCGGGTGAGCGTCACACCGGCGCTGGCGAAGAGCAGGTCCCCTTCGCGCCGCAGGCGGCTGGCGAGGTACAGCGCCGCGTCGAGCGACGGATCGTCGGCCGCGTCCTCGGCCGCCGCCAAGGCCAACCGCCCCACGGTCAGGGCGCCGAGCGGAGCGGCGTCGGGCGAGCAGCGAGGCATCCCCAGCTCCCCCTCTCCACGCCGCCACTCGCGCAGGGAGGCCACCACCGCCATGGCCCCTTCCGGAAGCGATACGCGCCCGCCCGGCGGCCCGTCGTTCGATCGAATCGCGACGGAGAGATCGCGGAGCGCCGGATCGCCGTCGACGCGCGCCAACGTCGATTCCAGCGACGGTCGTGCGGCATCGGTCGCCGCGCCGGCCCGCGGCATCGGCGTGGCCGCGAGGCGCTCGACCTCCGCCCAACGCGCGTTGATCGCCGCGGCCGGCTCGTCGGGGGGGCGCACCCAGGGCCGCACCAGCTTCACGTAGGCGATCGCGCAGCCCGCCACGAACAGCGCCACCACCGATCCGAGGATCGTCAGTGCCCGGTTCACGCCGGCTCGCGTCGACAGGGGGTCACGGCTTCTCCGCCGCCGCCGTCGTCTCCTTGTCCAGGCCCATCGTCTCCAGGAACTTGTTCACGTCGGTCTTCTGGACGTTCATCGCCCCGTCGCCGGTGGGATAGAGGACGATGCGCTTCCCCTTCAGCGCCTCGGCGATCTTGAGCTTCACCATGGTGCGGCCGCCTGCGCCGGCCATTGCCCCCTTGAGCTTGGCGATCCCCTTCGCCCGCGCCGTCTTCTCGGCGAGGATGGCATCGGCCTCGAGCTTCTTCGCTTCGTAGTAGGCGTCGGTCTGCAAGACCACCTGCTGCGCCTTCCCCTTCTCCGCGGCGACCGTCTGTCCGACCTCCCCCTTGGTCGTTTCCAGGTTCCGCTCCCACTCCTTGATTCCGGCCTCGGCGGCCGACCGGTTCTTGTTCACCGTCTGGTCGGCCACCTTCTTCGCGTCGATCGCGTCCTGGTACTGCTTGTGGAAGCGGTAGTTCCCCAGAACCACCCGCTCCACCACGATCCCGAGCGGCTCGAGCGCGGCGGCGAGCGTCTTGTGCGCCAGCTCCTCCTTCGCCGCGCGCAGGTCGGAATCGTAGAACTCCTCCGACGAAAGCTCGTTGAGCGCGTCGCGCGGGATCGAACGCGACAGCGGGCGCACCAGCACGTTCTTGACCTCCTCCATGTCGGCGGCGACCCGGCGCAGTACCGTCGCCGCCTTCGGCTGGTCGATCCGGTAGAGGACGGTGACGTCGACGCCGATGTCGTTGCCGTCGCGGGTCTTGAACTCCAGCTCCTCGTTCCGGTCCCGCTGCAGCATCATCTCCAGCTTCTGCGTCTTGGTGTCGAAGACATAGAAGTCGTGGACGAACGGGATCACCGCGCTCGTCGTTCCGGGGAGCACCACCTCCCCGTCGCCGCCGAGGACCTTGTTGAAGACGATCCCGACCTCGGTGCCGCCGGTGGAGCGGAAGCACCCGGAACCGCCGAGGGTGAGCCCCACGAGGGCCGCCGCGCGGAGGAGGGCCGGGAGGATCGGTCGCGCGTCGAATCGGATGGGCATGCGCACGGGCGTTCCTCCTACTTCACGTCGAACATCTTGAGCGATTGCTCGAGGTCGAGCGGGTTGACGCCGCTCTTCCCCCCGGACGGCACCAGGATCGTCTCCAGACCGCCGAGCACCTCCGCCATCTCCAGCCCCACCAGGTTCTCCGACCCGATGCCGGAGTAGGCCGCGTTCTCGAGCTCCGTCCCCTTCGCGGTCGCCAACTGCACCAACAGGTCGGCTTCGGCGACGCGCTTGCGGCGGTAGGCGTCGGCCTCGGCCCGGATCTTGGTCACCTCCGCCCGGCCGCGTTCGGTCTCAATGTCGACGTTCGCTTGTCCGGTCGCCTCGATCTCCTGCTTCTTCGCCAGCTCCTTGGCCGCTTCGGCCTCCGACTGCCGCGTAAACTTGAGCTGGTCCTGGATCTTCTTCTCCTCGATCTGCTGCTGGTAGGCGCCGTCGTAGTAGTACTGGCGCAACAGCACCTGCTCGACCGCGATCCCCTTGTCGGCGAGCTCGGCGGCGATCTGCTCCTGCGCCGCCTTGGCCTTCGCCACGCGCTTGTGCACGTCGTAGAAGTCCTCGGCGACCATCTCGCCGAGGTTCTTTTTCAGACTGGCGATCGTCTTCGGAAGGACCGAGGTGGTCTCGAACAGGCGACCGGGACCCGCCGTGCGCATCACGGTGAGAGGATCGGTGATCCGGTAGAGGACGGTGACGTCGACCTTCACCCGGGAACCGTCGGAGGTGTTCACCTCCATCGCCGGCTCGATCCGCTGGTTGCGGACGCGCACGACCTCCTTGGTGTTGCTGGTCAGGTCGAGCACCTGGATGTCGGTGGGGAAGGTGTGCATCCTCTGCCCCGGCAGCAGCAGGCGGATCCGGCCCCCTTCGAACGGCTTCCCCCCGCGGACCTGGATTCCGCGCGGCGGAATGAGCCGGCTTTCCAGGATCGCCACCTCGTTGGGGGCGACGTACGCGGTGCACGAGCCGGCGAAGATCATCAGGAACAGCGCTCCGCCGACCGCCAGGAACAGGATCCGCGCCGGGCGGCCCCGGAGACCGCCCGGAAGATTGAACTTCGATACCCCCGCCATCGTCCCTCCCCCCACCCTCGCTCCGAGCGCCATCAGGCCGCCTCCACCAAATCGGCGAAGACCGAATCGGCGATCGGGAACCCGCGCTCGGTCAACCGTACGTGCCCGTCCCGGCGTTCGACGAGTCCGCGACGCTCGGCTTCGACGAACGTCTCGCCGAACGGCACGTCGACGGCGATCCCGAACACCGCCTCGAACGCCGACTCGGAGAGCCCGTCCGCCGTTCGCATCGCCGTGAACGCCATCTCTCCCATCGCCGCCCGTCCGCGGACGACTTCGTGGCCCGGCGTGCCGCCCCCGCGGAGCCACGCGTCGACGCTCCGGTCGTTCCACCAGCGAACGCCGCCGGCGTCCGGGGACGGCTCCTCGAAGAGGCGCGCGAAGGAGTGGGCCGACGGTCCGAAGCCGATCCATTCGGCGTAGCGCCAGTAGAGCGAGTTGTGGACGGCCCGGCGGCCCGGCGGCGCGTAGTTGCTGATCTCGTAACGGGGCAGGCCTTCGGCTGCGAGCCGCCGTCCGGCGAGTTCGAACATCGACGCCTGCACGTCGTCGTCGGGCACCCGCAGGCGGCCGGTGGCGATGCGCTTCTCCAGGACCGTCCCCCGCTCGACCGTCAGCCCGTAGCAGGAGAGGTGGTCGGGGGAGAGCGCGACCGCCCGTTCGAGCGTCTCCTCCCAGTCGGCGATCGTCATCCCTTCGACGCCGAAGATCAGGTCGATCGACACGCGCTCGAACCCCGCGGCGCGCGCGAGGTCGACCGCGCGCTCGCCTTGCGCGCGGTCGTGCTTCCGTCCGAGCGCCCGCAGGAAGCGGTCGTCGAGCGCCTGGACCCCCAACGAGAGCCGGTTGGCGCCGGCGGCGCGGAAGGCGCGGAGCGTCTGGAGATCGGCGTCCTCGGGGTTCGCTTCGAGGGTGACCTCGGCGCCGTTCTCGATCCCGAAGACGCGGTCGAGCGTTCCGAGGAGCCGGTCGACCTCCGCCGGTTCGAGCAGGCTCGGCGTCCCGCCGCCCAGGTAGACGCTGGCCGCGCGGCGGCCGCGGAAGCGCGGCGCGGCGACGATCCCGGGGGCCACCTCCCGTTCCGCGAAGGCGACGATCTCGTCGGCCAATCGATCGACGAACGGCCGCGAAGGGGCGCGCTCGACGGGGACGAGCGCGAAATCGCAGTAGAGGCAGCGTTCCCGACAGTACGGAACGTGCACGTAGAGACCGAAGGGGGGCGTCAAGGCGAGGGGATGGTAGCATCGCGCGACCCATGGTCCGCGCGTCCGCGCTTCCCCGCCCCTTCCGCGTCACCACCCTGCCGTCCGGGATGCGTGTCGTGCTCGCGCCGGACGACCGCTCGCCGGTGGTCGCTTTTCAGGCGTGGGTCGGCGTCGGCTCCGCCGACGAGCGATCGCACGAGCGCGGTCTCGCGCACGTGCTGGAGCACATGCTGTTCAAGGGGACCGGGCGGCGCGGCGTCGGCGAGATCGCCCAGGAGATCGAAGGGTGCGGCGGAGACATCAACGCCTACACCAGCTTCGACACCACCGTCTATCACCTGGTGCTGGCCAGCCGTTTCTTCGACCGCGGACTCGACGTCCTCTCCGACGCGGTGACGCGGTCGGCGATCGACGCGCGGGAGCTCGCGCTGGAGAAGGAGGTGATCCTGGAGGAGATCCGCCGCGACGAAGACCAGCCTTCGAGCCGCGCGAGCCACGCGCTGTTCCGGCAGGCCTACCGCGTGCACCCCTACGGCCGGCCGGTGATCGGCACGCGCGAGAGCGTCTCCGGCTTCGGACGGGACGAGGTGGTGGCGTTCTACCGCCGCTGGTACGTCCCGCGAAACGTGCTCCTGGTCGTCGCCGGCGATTTCGACCCGGCCGAGGCGGGACGGGCGATCGCGGCGAGCTTCCGCGGCTTCGACGGCGGCACGGTCCCGGCGCGGCGTCGCGCGCGCGAGCCGCGCCCCGCGGCACCCGCCGGCGTGACGCTCACCGACGACGTCTCGGAGATCAAAGTCGAAGCGGCGTACCACATCCCCGGCCTCGCGTCGCCCGCGATCCCGGCGCTCGACGCCCTCGCGCTGGCCCTCGGGCAGGGGGACCGGAGCCGGCTGGCGTGGCGGGTGCGGCGCGGAAAACGGCTGGTCTCGGCAATCTCGTCCTACGCCTACTCCCCGGCCGACACCGGACTGTTCTTCGTCTCCGCGACCGTTCCGGTCGACCGCGGGCTCGAAGGAGGGACCGAGGCGCTGCGCGAGACGTTTCGCGTCCTGCGGGAGCCGATCTCCGAGGAGGAGCTCGAGCGTGCCAAGGTCTCGATCGAGGGGGACGCCGTCTACGAACGGGAGACGGTGCAGGGGATGGCCAAGAAGCTCGGCTTCTACGAGACGGTCGGTGGCGGGCTCGCCGAGGAGGCACGCTACTTCGCCGCGGTCCGCGCCTTGACGCCGGCCGACCTTGCCCGGGTCGCGCGGACCTACCTCCATCCGGACGGCCTGACGCTCGTGGCGCTGGGGCCGGAAGGGAAGACGCCGGCGCTGGGCGCGCTCCGCGCCGCGGCCTACGGCGCCTGGCGCGAGGCGACGCGGCCGTCGCGATCCGGCGCGACGCGCGCGCGCGGCGTCGGCCTGGCGGGCGGGCGTGGCGCCGCGCAGCGACGTCCCCGCGGCGCCGCCGCGCGGCGCGGCCGGCGCGAGGCCGAACGCGAACGTCGCGTCACCCTGCCGGACGGGTCCACGCTCCTGCTCCGGCGCGATCCGTCGATCCCGATCCTCGCGCTGCGCGCCGTCTTCCTCGGCGGGCTACGGTTCGAAGAGGAGTCGACGGCGGGGAACACGCACCTGGTCGCCCGCACGATCTGCAAGGGGACGGCCGACCGGTCCTACGCGGAGATCGCGCGCGCGATCGATCGCTATGCCGGCGGCCTGTCGGGATTCTCGGGCTTCAACTCCTTCGGGATCCGCCTCGACGCGCTCTCGAAGCACGTCGCCGATGCGACCGACCTGTTCTGCGAGATCCTGCAGGGCCCGACCTTCGAGCAGCGCGAGGTCGACCAGGAGCGGCGGCTGGTGCTGGAGTCGATCAAGACGCAGGAAGACAGCCCCGCTTCGGTCGCGCTCCGGGCGCTGACGCGCACGATGTACCGGCGGCACCCGTATCGCCTGTCGATCCTCGGGGAGGCGTCGCGGATCGAGACGGTCGACTCGGCGGAGCTCACCCGTTTCTACGAGCGGCTGGCGGTGCCGGAGAACCTGTCGATCGCCGCGGTGGGGGACTTCGATCCCGACGCGCTCGCCGACCGGTTCGCCGCCGGCCTCGCCGGCTTCGGCGGCGGGCGGCCGTTCGCGCGGCCGGCGGTCGAGCCGGAGCCGCCGATCCTCGAGCCGCGGGAGACGGTCTTCCGCAAGGAGAAGGAGCAGGCTCACATCGCCATCGGCTTCCCGGGTGCGTCGTTCCACGACGCCGACCGACATGCGCTCGAGCTGATCGCCACCGCGCTCGCCGGACAAGGGGGGCGCCTGTTCCTCGAGCTACGCGACAAGCAGGGGCTCGCCTACAGCGTCACCGCCTTCTCGCAGGAGGCGCTCGACCCGGGCTACTTCTGCGTCTACATGGCGACCGAGCCGGCCAAGCTCGACCGGGCGGTGGCCGGAATCCACGCCGAGCTGGAACGGCTGCGTACCGAGGGGATTCCGGCCGACGAACTCGCGCGCAATCAGCGACAGCTCGTCGGCAGTTTCGAGATCGACCTCCAACGCGCCGCCTCCCGCGCCGCCAACTTCGCCTTCAACGATCGTTACGGTCTGGGCTATCGCGACTACCGGGCCTATCCCGGCCGGGTGCTGGCGGTGACCCCCGGTGATGCGGTTGCCGCCGCGAGGAAGTACCTGGATCCCCGCCGCGCCGTTACCTCCGTCGTCCGGCCATGAGGCTCGGAAAATGGAGAATTCAAGATGGAAAATGGAAAGCCGGCAAATGGAAAACCGAATCAATTAAGACCCGTTTTGCATTCACCGGTTGTCCATTTTCCATTTTCCATTTTCATCGGCGGTAGCTTCCCTCGTACCGCGGCGAAGGCGGGCGTCACGGCGCATACTGCGCGATGAACCACGCCTCCGCGTCGGTCCTCATGTCGACGCCGAACTCCTCGCACCCGGCATCGCCGAAGCTCGTCGTGCCGACGACCATGGCGACGCCGGCGACCGTCGCGATCGCAGGGCCCCCCGAATCGCCGACGCAGGTGTTTTTCGTCTCGCTCCCGTAGGCGAAGGTGGTCGGCCCACGCGCGGTGATCGTGAAACGGGCCTTGCGCTTGGTCCCGCTGTCCCCGGCGGCGGCGTCGGTGACGCCGAAGCCGACCGCGGTGAATCGCCGTCCAGGCGCGTAGACCGACGGAGACTTGGCCTTCAGCCATCGAATCGGCGACACCGGCGCGTTCGACCGCAACAGCAGGACGGCGGTGTCCCCCACGCCGAAGGTCGACGGGTCGTAGGCCGGATTGGTGCGCACCGCCGCCACCGACCGGGACCAGGCGGGGTCGTCGAGGGGGTGGGTGCCGCCGAAGATCCGGTAGTGGGCGGCGACCGGATCGGGATCGGTGCAGTGACCGGCGGTCAGCACCACCCGCCGGGCGATCACCGAACCGGTGCAGAGGTAGCCGTATTCGGTGTTGTAGACGAGCACCACCGCGGCGTGACCGTGGTCGACCGTTCCGCCGACGATCGGATCGCCCCGGCGGCCGGTCGCGATGTCGCCGGCTCCGAGAGCGGCCTCCGGAGCCGGCGGTCCGCCACAGCCCGCCGGCAACGCGGCGACCGCGGCCGCGACCGTTGCCGTTGCCGCCGCCGTCGCCGCGGCCCGGAGCCGGACGAGCCGGCCGGAGCGCCCTGGAGCCTTCGAAACGTTTCGCATGCGAGCGGCCCGCTCCAACCGACGTGCCAACGGAGAGGTCCCGAAGGGATCGGTGGCAGGGACCCGCGCCGGCGAGCGCTTCGCCGCGCGCGCGATTCGCGCTGCGCCGTCGGCGCGCGGGACTCTCCGCGACGACCGGTCACGGACCCCCTTCCGAGCGGCTTGCCGGAAAGGCGGCAAGCGCCGGCGTCGACGGCCGCCGTGGTCTCGCGGCCGTAGCGCCGCGCCGGCGATCCCCGATTGGACGGTACGCGCCAGCCCGTCACGTGAGGCGGTCCGCCCTTCGGGATGCGCGAGGCGCTGGCTACAACGCTCCGCCGAGCGTCGTGACCAGGTACGGTCCGGACCCCGCCGGTACCGTGGTGATCGAGGTCAGCGCACCGGTCCCGTTGTTGATGCGATAGGCGGATACCGTCGAACCGCCCGTGTTCGCGGCGTAGAGGAAGTTCCCGGTCGGGTCGACGGTGACCGAGATCGGAGCGTCGCCCGCTCCGACCGCCGTTCCCGCGGTGAGCAGTCCGGTCGTGCCGTCGACGGTGAAGACCGAGACGTTGTCGGAGCCGATGTTCGCGGTGTAGGCGAACCGGCCCGTCGGATCGACGACGACCGATCGGGGCCCGGCGCCGGCGGCGACCGTCCCGATCGACGTGAGCGCCCCGGAGCCCTGGTCGATGGAGTACATCGACACGTCGTTGGTGCTGTAGTTCGCGACGTAGGCGAACCTTCCGTTGGGGTGGACGGTGACGCAGTAGGGCTGCGTTCCGGCCGCCACGGCCGTTCCGGCCGTCAGCGCGCCGGAGGTCTGGTTGACGGTGAAGACCGACACGCTGTTTCCGACGCGGTTCGCGGTGTAGACGAATCGCCCGGACGGATCGACGGTGACGAACTCGGGCACCGAGCCGGTGGCGATCGGTCCGGTCGAGAAGAGGAAGCCGGTGGTCTGGTTCACCTGATAGACGGAGAGCGAGTTGGAGCCCGTGTTCGAGACGTAGGCGAACTTCCCGGTCGGATGGATCGCCATCGAGGACGGTGCCGTTTGCGTGGAGTTGCCGCCGCCCCGGGGGGTGAGCGAGCCGGTGCTGGTGCTGACCGCGAAGACGGAGACGGTGTTCGATCCCTGGTTCACCGTGTAGGCGAACCGGCCGGTGGGATCGATCGTCACCGATCGGGGGGTCGTGCCCGTGTTCGCCGCCACACCCGCGGTCGGCGTCCCGGTCACCGGATCGACGTAGTAGACCGAGACGTTGTTGGAGTTCGAGTTGGCGGCGTAAGCGAACTTGGCCCCGAACGATTTCATCGTCGCGCCGGAGGCGAGCCCGATCGAGTAGGGCCCGGAGAACGACAGGAGCGTGGTGGAAAGGCTCAACGCGCCGGTCGCCGGATCGATCGACGCGATCGTGACGCTGTTCGAGACGGAGTTGGCGAAGTAGGCGTAGCTCCCGGAGGCGTCGATCGCCATCGAGACCGGAACGAGGGAGGCGGCGATCGGTGTCCCCGCGGTCAGGGCGCCGGTGGTCGGGTCGACCGTGTAGACCGACACGTTCTTCGACGTGAGGTTCACGGCGTAGGCGAACGATCCCGTGGGATGCACCGCCACGAACGCCGGCCCGGTTCCCGCGGGCGCCGCCGCCCCCGCCGTCAGCGCCCCGGTCGTCGGATCGATGCGGAAGGTGGAGACGTTGTTGGAGCCCCAGTTGGCCGTGTAGACGAACCGGCCGGACGGGTCGACGGCGATCGAGCGCGGATTGGTGCCGGCCGCTACCCGCGCCCCGGCGGTGAGCGAACCGGTCAGCCGGTCGATGGCGTAGGCGGAGACGTCGTTGGAGCTGGAGTTCGCCACGTAGGCGAATCGTCCGCTCGGATCGACCGCGATCGCGTTGGGCGCGCTCCCGGTGGTGGCGACGGCCCCTGCGGTCAAGGCCCCGGACGTCCCGTTGACCGCGTAGACCGACACCGTGTCCGAGACCGAGTTGGCGACGTAGGCGAAGCTTCCGGTCGGATCGACGGCGATCGACACCGGTCCGGTCC
>CAYJRR010000015.1:0-2973 GCA_964372275.1 uncultured bacterium | reverse complement strand
GCGACGTAGGCGAAGCTTCCGGTCGGATCGACGGCGATCGACACCGGTCCGGTCCCGGCGGTGGCGGTGCCGACCGGTGTCAGCGTCCCGGTCGCCTTGTCGATCGCGTAGGCCGAGACGTCGTTGGAGCCGAAGTTGGCCGCGTATACGTAGGTGCCGGTCGGGTCGACGGCGACCGAGTAGGGCGTCGTGCCGGACGACGTGTAGCCGCGATAGCGCAGGCGTCCGTTGGCCCCTTCCAGCAGGAAGGAGGACAGCGTGTTGTCGGCGGAGTTCGCCACGTAGGCGAAGACAGAGTAGGGCAGCGGCGCGGAAACGGTTAGCTGGGCGCTTCCCGAAAGATCGCCGCGCCGGGCGGTGACCGTCGCATTGCCGGCCGCGACGGCGGTCGCAAGGCCGGCCGAATCGACGGTAACGATCGCCGGTTCGGACGAGCTCCAGACGACCGACGAGGTGACGACCAACGTCGTCCCGTCCGCAAGCTCGCCGATCGCCGTGAGGGCTCGCGTCGTCTGCCGGAAGAGATCCGCCTCGGCCGGAAGGACGGTGATCGAAACGAACGGCCGGCGGTCGATCGACGCGTCGGTGTCGAACCGGCAGGCGAGACCCAGCGCGACCGACAGGGTCGAAACCACCGGATAGACAAGAGCCTCGCCGCGGCGGCGCATCGGTTCGACCCCCGCCCACCATTCTACGACCGGCGAAGCCGCGCCTCCACCGATCTCACCGCGGGCTACAGCGTCCCCGCGAGCGGCACCACCAGGTAGGGTCCGCTGCCGGAGATGACCGTTGTGGTGCCGGTCAGCGCGCCGGTAGTGTCATTGACGAGGAAGATCGAGACGTTGTTGCTGTAAAGATTGGCAACGAAGGCGAACTTTCCCGACCAATCGATCGCCACCGAGATCGGTCCGTCTCCGGCGCTGGCAGGTGCGCCGGCGGTTAGCACCCCGGTGGTCTCGTTCACGGTGAAGACCGAAACGGTGTCGACGCTGAGATTCGCCGTATATGCGAACCGTCCCGTCGGATCCAGCGCCACCGATCGAGGTCCCCCGCCGGTGGAGACGGGACTTCCAACGGCGGTGAAGCTGCCGGTCGTCGGGTTGATCGAGAAGATCGACACGCTGTTCGAGCCGTAGTTCGCGGCGTAGGCGAACCTGCCATTCGGGTGGATTGCCACGCAATAGGGGTTCGTCCCGGTGGACACCGTCTGCAGCCCCGCCAGGGCTCCCGTCGTCTGGTTAACGGTGTAGACCGAGATCGTGTTCCCGACCGCGTTGGCAGCGTAGACGAATCGCCCGTTGGGATGGATCGTCACGAACTCGGGTTCCGTGCCGGCGCCGATGGCCGATCCGGCGACCACGTAGCCATCACTCTGCACGGCAAAGGTGGTCATCGTATTGCCGATCGAGTTCGCGGAATACGCGACGGGGAGGAAGGGGTGGACCGCGAACGACGCTGGGCCCCCGCTGACCCCGGCGTTGTTGGAGAGGGTCAGCGCGCCGGTGATGTCGTTGACGATGAAGTGGGTGATCGAATCCTGCCCGGCATTCGCGCTGTAGGCGTTGCGCCCGGTCAGATCGAGCGTCACGGAGCGCGGCCCACTTCCGGAGGCGGCCGTCGGGAGCGCGCTCAGGCCACCATTGACCGGGTCGACGGAGAAGACGGTGACGCCGCTGGTGGACGAGTTCGGCAAGTAGAGAGCCTTCGATCCGACGACCTTCGCCGCGCTCCCTCCGGCGAGCCCCACGCCGCTGGGTGCGCTGAAGGGGTGGTAGGCCGCGACGAGAGACAACGTTCCGTCGTCCGGATCGATCGAATGCAGCGTCACCGTGCTGGAGGACTCGTTCGTGACGTAGAGGAATGCGCCGCTCGCCTCGACGGCCACCGAGACCGGGCCGTCGCCACCCGCCGTGGCCGGCGAGCCGGCCGTGAGATTGCCGGTGGTCGCATCGACGGCGAAGATCGAAATCGAGTCGGAGGAGAAGTTCGAGACGTAGAGGAACGCGCCGCTGGGGTGGAAGGCGACGGCGCTCGGTCCGGGCCCCGTGGCCGCCGACGGTTCCGCCGTTACGTCACCGGACGCGGTATCGATCGTGAAACGAAGGACTTCGTTCGAACCCTGACTTGCGACGGCGAGCCAGCGGCCCGATCGATCGATGGCGATCCCCTGCGGGCCGCTGCCGGCCGGGACGCGGGGGTGGGCGGTGAGGCTGCCGGTCGCGCGGTCGATATCGAAGATCGAGAGGTCGTTCGATCCGGTGTTGGTGGCATAGAGGAACTCTCCGGAGGGGTGGACGGCGATCGCCGTCGGGCCCGTTCCGGCGGCGACCGCCGTCCCCGGGGTGAGCGCCCCGGTCAGCTTCTCGACTGCGTAGACCGAGACGTTGTTCGAAAGCTTATTGGCCGCGTAAAGATAGGTCCCGGTCGGATCGATCGCGAGGGCCGCGGGGTAGGTTCCGGCCGCCACCGGCGCTCCCGAGACGAGCGCCCCGGTCGACGCGTCGACGGTGAAGACTGAGATGTCGTTCGAGAGGGCGTTCGCGGTGTAGACGAAGCGCGATTCGGGGTCTACAGCGACCGCCCGTGGCCGTGTTCCGGTCGACAGGCGTCCTCGCGCCAACCACCGTCCGGTCGCGCCGTCGACCACGTAGGTGTGGAGCGAGTTGTCGGCGGAGCTGGCGACGTAACCGTAGGCCGAGTAGGGGAACGACGTGGTGACCGTCAGCTCCGTGCTGCCGGAGATCTCCCCGTAGGTCGCGGTGATCGTCGCCGGCCCGGCGCTGATCGCCGTTACCAGCCCCGCCGATCCGACGGTGGCCACCGCCGGGCTGGAGGAGCTCCACACGACCGAGGAGGTGAGCACGAGCGTCGTTCCGTCGGACCGCTGGCCCGTGGCCGCAAGCTGAAGGGTGGTGAGTGTCGGGACGATCGGCGCGTCCGGCGAGACGACGACCTCGTCGACCGTGGCCGGCT
>CAYJRR010000014.1:0-49420 GCA_964372275.1 uncultured bacterium | reverse complement strand
CTCGGCGAACGAGGGGCGGTGAATCCTCCGTCGGAAGGCGCGGTGGAACTCGGCGTCGTAACGCTCGGCCGCCGCGCGTTCGCACAGCCGCCGATGGAGCGACGCCAGGCTGCCGAGGGTGCTCAGCCTCGGTTGCTTGCGCTCCAGGAACTGGCAGATGTGGATCGCGGCCTCGATCTTCTCCGGGGTGCCGATCCGTTCGTAGACCGCCATCAACGCCTGGACGCGGTCGACGTCGGTCTCGAACCCCTTCTCCAACCCGAGGCGCTCGAGCCGGCGCGCGGCCCCCTCCAGGTCTCCCGCGAGCTCCGCGATCCAGCCGTCGGCCAGGACCGCCAGCTTGAAGACTTCGCGGTCGACGCCGGCGTAGCGCCGCGCGAGGAGATCGCATCGGGCCCGCGCCTCGTCCGGCCGGCGCGCGAGGAAGGCGCGAAACGCCTCCTCCAGCTCCAGCTGGGCGGAGGTGCGGCGGATCACCTGGAAACGCCCGAGGGCGGCGAACTCGCCGGCCGCCTCCTCCGGGTCCTTCGCCAGGTGGAGGATGGCGACCAGGTGCATGCGGGCCACCTCGGCCATCGGCGTGAGCGCGTGGATCTGCGCCCAGCAGGCGATCGCCTGCGAGAGCTGTCCGCGGATGTGCTTGATCTTGGCGAGCAGGCTCAAGGCGTCGAGGTCGTCCGGACGGGCCTCGAGATGAGTCGCGACCTCGAGCTCCGCTTCGGCGAGGTCGTCGACCTCGACCAGGACCCGGGCGTGTTCCAGGCGATCGTCCGCGGGACTCGAGGAGGTGCTCATCGCGCGGTCACCCCGCGCGAACCGATCGCGGACGTTCCTCCACGGTCCGTCGCCGGAGCGCCGGAACCTGTTCGAGCGGAACCTGGACCGTCGTTCGCTCGCCGTCGCCGAGGCGGATGACCACTTCGCCGTCGTCGCTGATCGACTCCACGTCGGCGAAGGCGAACGGCAGCGTGCTCTCTTCGATCGGTCTCATGAATGGCTCGGCCGGAAGGACGGGGACGGGGGACCCGTGCGGGCATCCCCCGTCCCACGCTCCGGCGGGCGAACGACTAGAGGCCCGGCACCACCGGCGGGACCAGCGAGTAGGCGTAGGGGAAGGTCTGCGCGTAGCGGGAGGCGATGAACGGATCCTGCTGCTCGATCCCCGTCCCGTACCCGTAGGCACCCCAGGGCGCCGACGTGTGGCTGATGCCGCCGAGCCACGGGGCCTGCTGGCCCATCATCCCCGGCGCCCCGAACGGAACGCCCGGCTGCTGCACGCCTGCGCCGAACGGCTGCGCGCCGTAGCCCTGCGCGCCGTAGGCGAACGGGATCTGGGCGCCGAGTCCGGTGGTGTGCTGCAGGCCGTGAACCGACAGCCGTACCTGGTTCAAGGCGTCGATCGTCTGGTTGATGCGGTCGTTCAGGAGCTGCAGCTTGCGGACGTCCACCTTGGCGGTCTCCATGTTCGTACCTTCTCTTCTCGTGCTGCGGTCAATGCCTCCACGGACGGTCGACCCCCACGGCCGACTCCGATGGGCGGCAAAAACGAAGTCGTTCGGTGTCCGGCGTGGCGCCTACTGGATCGGGATCTCGGCCCGGGGCTCGACCCGGGGCGCGGCCTTGGCGATCCGCACTTCGAGCACTCCGTTTTTCATCTGGGCCGACAGGCGCTCCGGCTCGACGGGGAAGGGAAGGGGAACGATCCGCTCGAACCGGCCGGCCGGTCGTTCGGAGACGAACCGTTCTCCGGCCGCGACGGCCGCCGCCCCCGGACGCCGGCCCTGGAGGAGGAGCCGGTTTTCGACGACCTGCAGGTCCACGTCGTCCTTTTCGACGCCGGGAAGGTCAACGCAGATCACCAACTCACGCGCGTTCTCGGTGACGGAGAGGGGCGGTGTCCAGGCGGGAGTGGCCGCGACGGGCGTGGCGGCGCCGAGTGTGGGTGTGCCGAGCGCGGCGATCAGCCGCTCGATCTGTTCCTCGACGTGACGCACCGGGTTCCGTTCCGGCGGGATCACCGCATACGGAGACTCGGAGGGGGGCGGCGCCTCGTTGCCGGTGAGCACCCGGTAGAAACGCTCGACCTGCTGGATGGTTCGATCGATGCCTTCCATCTCCACTCTCCTCGTCGGTTTCTTCTTGCCGTCTTTCATCGCGCCGACCAACTAGGGCACCCACCCGACGTTGCAACCGGCGCCTCGAAAAAAAACGGAGCGGGTGATCGCCGTCCCGGTGGTTCCGGCGGTCACCGGCCGCGGGGCCACGGGGGGCGGCGACCGCGCCTTGAAATCCGGCGATTTCGCGCGGGGCGCGACGCTTGCACCGAATGCGTGGGATGCGGCGCACGATCTCGACGGCGGCCCTCGGCGTGGTGGCGGCCTTCGCCTCCGGCGCCGGGCCGTCTGGCGCCATCGCAGCGGCGGCCGAGGGTCCTGGTCTGTTCCGTCCTACAGGCTCTCCCGGGTGGCCCCCCGGACCCCCGGGCGCCGAAACCGAACCCTGCCCGCCCGACACGGCCGACGCGGCCGCCGCGCTCGCCACCGACTTGCGCCCGCTTTGGTCCTGCCAGGAGATCGACGTCGAAGCGCTGGTGCCACGATTGCGCGATACGCCGCACCTCGGCCTGTTCTCCAAGCTCGCGCTCAAGCGTGCGGCCGAGCAGTTGTTGCAGGAGGCCGTCGCCTACGACGCCGCTCCGACGGCGGAAGGTCTCACCCGACTGCGCGCCCGCTTCGACGCCCTCTTCGCCGACGTCCTAGGCGAGCTGGGCGGGCGCGATCCGGCGCTCGCCGCCGATCTGACCTGCGCCCACGCCTGGGGCTTTCCGCTGCTGTTGGACCGCGCCGCCGCCGAGAACCGCGGGCGAATCGCGCCGCGCTGAGCGCCGCCGGTCGGCCGGTCACTCAACGCGGGCCGCGGCGCCGTCGATCGTGAGCGCGACGTCGCAGCTTCCAGTGGCCGGATCGTTCAGCTCGGGGAACGGAACGAGGTAGCTGATGGTCGTGCCGGCCAGCGCCGTGCAGTCGGACGGGGTGCCGATGCGATTGTTGATCCCGGCGTCGTAGGTCACCGTGACCGTCCCTTCGAACTCGTCGCCGCCGACCATCTCCCCCTGAAAGGTGAGTGTCGCCCGCAGCGAGCAGAGGTCGGTCAGCTCGTAGCTGTAGGTCCCCTTCCCGAGGAGCTCGTTGCCGTCCTTGATCCCGGCGAACGCGGGAAAGAGCCACTGCGAGACGTCGGGGGTGGTGACGTCGATGTTGTCGCCCTCGGTAGCGATCTCGATCTCGGTGTCGACCAGCGGCGGCCAGAGCGACGACTGCGGCCAGCAGGTGTCGACCGGCGCCTCGACCAGCTCGATGGAGTAGTTGCCGGAGGCCAGCGGATAGATCTCCTCGACGCCGCTGCTGCCGCAGCCGGCGGCGAGGACCGCGAGCGACAGGAATCCGAGGCCCTTCATCGTCCCCACCCAGCCGAATGAACGGTTCATCTCTCTTCCTCCGACGCGGAGCCGGTCGAGCAAGAGGCGAGCCATCCGCCGTGATGCGCCAAGGTTGAGGTAAGCCGTTGAAAAACAAGAAAAACGAACTTCGCCGTCGAGGTGCCGCGTCGGGGACGACGCCCGGTTGACCCGTCGATGTCCCGGCAGAAATGACACATTGCGCCATTGCCGTCGCCCGAGACCGGGCTACGGCACGGTGCGGCCGGCGTCGGGGCCGCCGTGGGCGCCGACGTCGCTGCGCGATCCGTCGGCGTCGGCGATCGCCGGGTCTCCGGCGTCGACGAGCGGCGAGCCCTCGCCGGGCCGGTACGACTCGTCGCCGGAGAAGACCGGATCGGCGGCGAAGTTCCCCTCGACACCGGCGAACTCGATCGATTCGCATGCCGAGCCGCCGGGGACGCCGCCGCGGCAGGCGTCGACCGGCACGTTCCCCCAGACGTCGTTGTAGCGGAAGTCGACCTCGTCCGCGTTCAGCCAGGCGCCGGTGCGCTTGCCGACCCACTCGTCGTCGTTCCATCCGTTTCCGGTCACGACGTTGTTGACGAATGTCGTGCGGGACTCTTCGGTCCACGCGGACAGCCCGGTCGTTCCGTTGTCGGCGATGACGTTGTTCACCGCCGTCATCGTCGATTCGCCGGCGGCGATCACCCCCCAGCCCCACTGGTCGTGGACGAGGTTGTTGGTCGCGACCACCGTCGACTCGCCGAAGGAGCCGATCCCCTTCCAATAGTGGTGAACCCGGTTGTTGACGATCGAGGCCTCCGCGTCCCAGGTGACGCCGATCCCGACGCCCCGCCCGCGCGGGTGGACGCAGTTGCGGGTGCAGCCGATCACGTTGCCGACGATCGTCGCCCGCGCGGCCGATCCGGGGACCTCCGGATCGCTGTTGTAGAGGGCGATCCCGTCCCAGCTGTTGTCCTCGATCCGGGAGCCGACGACCACCAGATCGGCCCCCTCGCGGCCGGCGATCCCCATGATCCCGACCACCGGATCGGGCTCTCCGTCGTAGAGGTCGTCGTTGTCGACCAGATCGACCGCCTCGACGCGGAGCGCGGTGTGGCGGACGACGATCGCCGCGTCGGTCGCCCGCCCGTCGGCGTCGCGCACGCCGTCGGTGACGGTGAGCCGCTCGACCGAGGAGCTTCCCGCACGCTCGAAGAGCAGTCCGTAGCCGGCCCCGGTCGAGAGGACGGTTCGTTCGCGCGAGTCGCCGACGAGATGGACCGCCTTCCCCTTCACGCGGAAGCCGACCGTCGCGTCGGCGGGGGTTCGGAACTCGTCGTGGTCGCAATTGCCGCAGGTCGGATCGACGTACGGGCGCGGCTCGGCGCGGTGCTCCCCTTCGCGAATCACGATCGTCGCGCCGTCGGCTGCGGCGTCGATCGCGTCCTGCAAGTGGCGGTAGGGATCGTCCTTCGTGCCGCGCCCCTTCTTCCCGTCGTCGAGGTCGTCGACGTAGAGGAGATCGCGCGGAGCGGGATCGGAGCAGGCGCCGGAAAGGAAGAGGAGGAGAAGGAGCGAGTGGGTTCGAACCATGCGCCGGCCCGAAGCAATCGGCGTTCCGAAGCCGGTGTCACCGCAACTGAGCGATCATTCATGGTTTCGACGGCGTCGTCCGCATGCGCGTCGGGGCGGCGAGGCACGCGCGCCCATCCCATCGCGTAAGAAATCCAATCGGCCCGTCCGCCCGCCGCATCCCGGTCGTCGGTCCGGACGGTTCGCCCTTCGGGCTTCCTCGGGGCCTCCCCGAACTCCTAGAGTGGGCTCGTGGCCGCCGCCCCCCTGCCGGTCGTGACCGAGCCCGCGCCGGACCGTCGCCTGAAGGCGACGCTGGAGCGGCTCGCCGGCCGCTTCGATCGCCGGTTCCTCGAGACCGATCCGCTCAAGTTCCCGCACCGCTATGCCGATCCGCGCGATCGGGAGGTCGTGGCCCTGCTGGCCGCCGCGTTCGCCTACGGGAGCGTGCCGCTCATCTTCCGCGCGCTGGAGCGGATCCTCGCCGCGATCGGTCCCCGGCCGCGCCGCTTCCTCGACGACTTCGATCCCGCGCGCGATCGCGTCCGCTTCCGGGGGTTCCGCCATCGCTTCCACGGCGGTCGCGACCTCGCCCTGTTCCTCTCGCTGTTGTCGCAGGCGGTCCGGCGGCACGGCGACCTGCGCCGCCTCTTCCTCGCCGGTTTCGACCGGTCCGAGCCGCACGTCGGTCCCGCGCTCACCCGGTTCGTCGCGTCGATCCTCGGCGGCGATCCGCGCCCCTTCCATCCCGGCGGCCGAATCCCGGATGGCGCGCCGGTCCGCTTCCTCCTCTCGTCGCCTGCGGACGGAAGCGCCTGCAAGCGGATGCTCCTCTTCCTGCGATGGGTCGTCCGCCCGGCCGATGGCCTCGACCTGGGACTGTGGCCGGAGGTGCCGGCGTCGAAGCTCCTCCTGCCGCTCGACACCCACACCTATCGGTTGTCGCGGTACCTCGGCCTCACGGCGCGGCGGCAGGCCGACTGGAAGGCGGCCGAGGAGATCACCACGCATCTGCGGAGGCTCGATCCGATCGACCCGGTGCGGTACGACTTCGCGCTCTGCCGCCTGGGGATCCTCGACCTGTGCCCCGCCAAACGGAACGCGCGGATCTGCGTGCCGTGCGATCTCTACGAGGTGTGCCAGGCGTGAGGGCGGCGTGACGCGTCCGGTCGGCCCCGCCCCTCGGGCTCCCCCGGGTGGCCCCCCGGAGCCCCCGGATCCACCGGCCCTTCGAGTCTCCTCGGGAGGGTCCTCGAAACCGCCCGCGGCGGTGCCGTGGCTGGGCGCGGCGTCGTTGTCGGTCGCGTTTCTCTCGCTGTGCGCCGGCGGGCTTCGCGTGGTGCGGCCAGAGGCGATCCTGGGAGAGGCGGCGCTGGAGGCGGTGCTCGAACGGCCGATCGCGCGGGCCGTCTTCTACGGCTCACTCGCCGTCTGGATGGCGATTGCCATCGCCGTCGGCGCCTCCGGGACCGGCCTGCTGCTTTCGCAACCGTGGGGCCGGCGCGTGGGCCTCGTCGCCGCGTGGAGCTCGGTCGTGGCGTTCGTCGCGGTCGTCGGGGCCAACCTCGCGGCGGTCCTGCCGTCGCTTGACGCCTCGAGCCTCTCCTTGCCCGAGGTCGCCGGCCTCCTCGCCGCCGGTCCGTCGTCGGGTTGCTGTCCGGTGCTCTTCTCGCTGGCGATGATCGCCGCGCTCCACCACGAGAAGGTCACCGCATGGGCCCGGCCCCGCACCGATTCGATCCGACCCGACCCGGATCGGTAGCCGTATCGGGTCCGACCCGATCGGATCCGATCGGACCGGTTCGGTCCGGCTCGGATACCGGTACCGATCGGTTCGGATCCCGTACGCCCGCCGCCTCACGTCCCGCGGAGTTGCCGGTCGAGCTCTCCGTCGCGCACGCCGAGGCGCGCGGCGCGGTCGCGATAGTCGGTGGCCCGCTCGGCGTCGCCGAGGTCGAGGTGGCAGCGGGCGAGCTCGTGGAGGGTGTAGGGGTCCTCCGGCTCGAGGGCGAGCGCGCGCTCGTAGGCCTGGATCGCGCGGGCGTGCTGTTCGCGCAGGCGATGGACCTGGCCGATCCCGAAGTGCGCCGAGAAGAGCGTCGGGTCGGACTCCGCGGCGGAGGTGAACAGACCGAGCGCCTCGTCGAGCTCGCCCGCCTCGGCGTGCAGGTGACCGAGGCCGACCGTCGCCGCGGCGTGACCCGGGACGAGCTCGCGCGTCCGTTCGAACGCCGCGCGCGACTCCTCACCCGAACCGTAGAGCGAGCAGAGGACCCCCAGCTCGTAGTGCGCGGAGGCGTCGTCGGGATGGGCCCGCGCGCGTGCCCGCGCGTGGTGCAGGCGCCGCGCGGCGAGGAAGCGGACCCATCCCCGGTGGATCGCGACCAGCAGCGGGATGCCGGCGAGCACGCTCCCCGCCAGGATCGCCTCGAAGGGCAGGGAGGCCTTCAGCGCGAAGACGGCGGTGATCGCCCCGGCGAGCAGGCAACACAATGCGAGCGCACGAAGGAGCGCGCCGGCGGGGCTTCGCTGCGCTTGGGTCACCCGCCCACCGTAGCACGCCGCGGACGCCGCCCTTGTCGGCCCGGCGGCGGCCGGGAGGAATGGAGAATGGGAAATTGGAAATGGAAAACCGACAATGACCAGAACGTTGTCGGTTTTCCATTTCCAATTTCCCGTTCCGTGAGGATGGCCCCGCCGGGTCCGCATCGGACCTTCGGTGACCGGCATCGGCTCTAGGCTATGCTCCCGGAGTGGTGCGGCCGGATTTCGGGCAGGTTGTTACAGCACGGGCAGGCGCGGTGATCGCGCGTTGGATCCTCCTCGCGGCCGCGGCCGCGGGCTGTTACCGCGAGGACTTCCGCGCCAAGCAGATCGGTCGGCTCGAGGCGCAGCTCGGCCAGGACCGGCCGGCGCTGGCGATCGAGGCGCAGAGCTCCGATCCGGCGCGCCCCGACCTTCGGGCGAGCTTCGTCCGGCAGAGCATCATGTCGATGCTCCCGACGCAGAACCCCGACCGGCCGTGGGTCGCCTACGTTCGGATCCAGTGGCACTTCGACAGGTCCGACGGGACGAAGGTCGGCGATGCGATCTGGGACTACGTCTACGCCCTCGATCGCGAGGAGCGCTGGTTCAAGGCGGACGAGCCGACCGCCGACGGCGCCCGGCCGGCGATCGCGAACAGCTCGCAGGCCCCATGAGCGAGACGTCCCCCGAGCCGCCGCGCGCACGGTCGATCCTCTATGCCGCCGTGCACTGGTGCCTGGTGGCGCTCGCCGTCCTCGCCTGCGCGGCGGCGATCCCCGAGCTCGGCTGGGGGCGGCGGTGGGAGATCGCCGGGAGCGTCGGGTTCCTCCTCGTCGCCGTCGCGCTCCTGGGCTGGGAGCGGTGGCGCCTTCGCATCCCGCTCCGCTCCGCCCGCGGCGTCCTGTTCGTCTGGACGATCGCCGCCAGCGCCTTCCAACCGGCGGTGGAGCTCGCCGGGCGCTACCCCTTGACCAAGCCGCTCGTCTTCGCCCTGCTCCCCGCCGCGCTGAGCGCCTGGGCCTTCGCCCCGACGTTCGCCTTCCGCGGTCCGCAGCCGACCGCGCGCCAAGGTCGGTTCACCCCGACGTTGCTTGCCGTTCTCGGCGTCGTCCTCAACATGATGGCCCGCGACCCTACAGGTCGATGACGCTCACGCCGTCCCCCCCTTGCCGGTCGCTGCCGGGCCGCCAGCGGCGGACGTAGGGGGAGCGGGCGAGGTAGTCGCGGACCGACTTGCGGAGCGCCCCGGTGCCGTACCCGTGCACGACGAAGACCGGGGAGCGGCCGGCGAGACTGCAGCGGTCGAGGAAGCGCTCCACCTCCGCGACCGCTTCGTCGGCGCGCAGGCCGCGCAGGTCGAGCGTCGTTTCGGCGGTCGGCGTCGTGTAGTCGGTGGCGTCGGCGTCGGTGTCCGCGCCGGCGCTCGTCGGATTCGCCGCCGGGCGGGCGCGGGCTCCGCGCGGGGGCTCGAGCTCGGCGGCGTCGACGTCGAACGAGAGCGCGCCGACGGCGACCTTGACGCGACCCCGCGCATCGCGCGCGCGCGACACCACGGCGTTCGAGCGGAGGGACGGGACGTAGACGTCCGAACCGGCGGTCGGCTCCACGCCGCCGGGCGGGGGGACCGGGTCGGTGGGGAGGGCCGCGAGCGCGGCCTGGGCCGTGGCCTCGGCCGCGCGCCGCGCGCTCTCGGCGGCGCGGGCGGTGCCGGCGGCTTGCGCGTCGCGGACGATCGCCTTGAGCGCGTCGCGCGTCTCGCGCACCGCCTCGTCGACCGCTTCGCGAGCGTGACGCGAAAGCTCCCGCTCCGCGGCACGGAGCGCCTCGGCGGCCTCGCGGTGCGCCTCGGCGGCGGTTTCGGCTTCGTGGCGGGCGCGCGACAGGGCGTCCGATTCGCGGGCGAGCTCGGCGTCGCGCGATTCGAGGCGGGCGATCACCTCCTCCAGGCCGACGGTCGCGCCGCCGGCCAGGGCCGTCGCGCGCTCCAGGACCGCGGCCGGGATCCCCATCCGCTGAGCGATGTCGAGCGCGTAGGAACGCCCGGGGAGCCCGTCGCGGAGGCGGTAGGTCGGTCGCAGGGCGTGCAGGTCGTACTCCATCGAGCCGTTCCGGAAGCGCGGGTCGTCGTGGGCCAGCGCCTTGAGCCCGTCGTAGTGCGTGGTGGTGATCGTCAGCCCCGGCAGGTCGGCCATCCGCTCCAGCACCGCGCGCGCGAGCGCCGCCCCCTGTTCCGGATTGGTCCCGACCATCAGCTCGTCGACCAGGACCAGTGGGCGTTTCGACGCCGCGGCGTCGGCGAGGATCGCGGCGACGTTCGCGAGGTGCGCGGAGAAGGTCGACAATCCGCCGGCAAGCGTCTGCTGATCGCCGATGTCGGCGAGCACCGGGTCGAACAGACCGACGCGGCTGCCGGGGGCGGCCGAAACGTGCATCCCGGCGCGCGCGAGGAGCGCCGCCAGGCCGGCCGTCTTGAGCAGGACAGTCTTCCCGCCGGCGTTCGGTCCCGAGACGACCAGCACGCGCGCGCCGGCGCCGGCGGACGCCGCACCGCGTTCGGCCCCGCCGAGCGCGAGGTCGTTGGCGACGACCTCGAACCCCTCGGTCGCGGCGCGCAGCGCGAGCAGCGGGTGCCGCGCGCGACGGAGCAGGATCTCGCACGCGTCGACCACCTCCGGCGCTGTGCCCGCGAACTCGATCGACAGGCGCGCTTTCGCCGCCAGCACGTCGAGCGCCGTCAGCGTTTCGAGGTTCGCGCGTAGCGTCGCCGCCGCCTCGGCCACCCGCCGCGTCAACGCCTCGAGGATCGCCCGCGACTCGCGGCGGATTTCGAGCTCCGCCACCTTCAGCCGGTTGTTCAGTCCGACGACCGCCGTCGGTTCGACGAAGACCGTCTCGCCGCTGCGCGACGTGTCGTGGACGATCCCCAGCCCCATCGACTTGGCGGAGGCCTTCAGCGGGAGGACGTAACGGTCCGCGCGCAGGGTGACGAACTGGTCCTGGAGCGAAGGTTTGAACTCGGCCGAGGTCATCAGCCGCTCGACCTCCTCGCGCACGCGGGTCGAGAGCTGTTCCCGTTCCCGGCGAAGGCGCGCCAGCGCCGGAGAGACCGAATCGCGGATCTCCCCCGCCGCGTCGAAGGTCGCGCGGACGCGGTGGGCGATCTCGTCGCGCGGGTCGAGCGTCGCCGCGAGCGACGCGATCCCGGGCGCATCGCCGCCGCCCGACGCGGCGCCGCCGCGGGTGAGGAAGAACCGTTTCGTCGCGGCGGCGATCTCGCAAACGCTCGCCACCTCCGTCAGCTCGGCGACGCCGAGGACGCCCCCTTTTTCCGCGGCCGCGAGGAGCGGTTCGACCTCGGGGAACGCCAGCCCCGGCAGTTCCACCTCGCGCAGCAGCCCCACCAGCTCCGTCACCAGGGCAATGCCGGCGCGTGCCTCGGCGGCCGTCGCCGCCAGGCGAAGCCCGAGGCAGCGGGCCCGGCCGCGGGACGAGTGCGCGCGCTCCGAGAGCGCGGCCAGCAGGTCGGGCCAATCGAGAAAGTCGAGGGAGCGCGCGTCGGTCACCGTCGGCGGCGCAGGATCGCTCCGAACGCCGCCCCCGCCAAGAGGAGCACCGTCTCGGCGATGGGGAGCGACCGTCCGCCCGGCAGGCGGGCGATTACGACGGCATCGCACGCGAACAGGCCGTTCTTCCCTTCCGAATCGTCGGCATCGGACCGGTAGGAGAGGGCGTAGTCGTAGTCGTATTCGGAGACGTCGCTGATGTGTCCGCTCTCCCCGAGGTCGTCCGGGACGAGCGGTCCGTCCCCCAAGTTCAGGACGGCGAAGACGACGCGCTCGAGCTCCGCCGTGTCGCGCACCTCGACCTCCAGCGCCCCGTCTTCGTCCTCGTCGAAGTAGACCTCGATCTTCGGTTCCCCCGACTCCGGGATCTTGAGCACCGTCACCCCCCACGCGGTGTCGTCATCGCCGGCGACGGTAAGCGCCAGCGAATCTCCGTCATTCCCGGCGCCGCCGATCTCCACTTCGTAGTAGTTGGCGCCGAGCGTCATCGGGGGATCGTCGGCGTCCTCCAGGTCGGCCGATTCGCCCAGGTCGGAGAGGTCGAACGTGACGGAGTCGACCTCGTCCCATTTCCCCGCCTCGTCGATCGTCCCGTCGTCGTTGTCGCCGGCCAGCCAGCGGTAGGCCGCGAAGTCGGCGTACATCGCGCGCAGATCGTCGAGGCCCACCGACTCCAGCAGGCCGCCTTCTAGCGACTCGAAGTAGTCACGGGTGTTGAGCGCCCCCTCCTGTTTCGAGCCCTCCCAGATGTCGCGGACCAGGTCGGTGCCGCCGCCGTCGTAGACGTCCGCGAGGTAGTGCAGCCAGACCGCCGCGCCGTACATGTAGGTGTCGTCGTAGCTGGCGTAGGAGAGCGTGCGGGACGGCATCCCCTGGAAGTCGGCCACGAACCAGACGTAGTCGTCGACCTCGTCGTAGACCTTGTCCTCGATGAAGGTCGCCGTCGCCTCGTAGATCAAGAGGGCTTCGGCGTAGTCGTAGGCGAACTGGGACGAGTGATTCAGCTCGTGCGCAACGAACGATTCGATCGGCGTGACGGCCGGGTCGATGACGACGTAGGAGGTCGCGTCCGACCAGGCCGTCGCGCCGTACTCCGACTCCGGCGCGGCGTAGGCGTATCCCAGTCCGCGCTCGAGATAGATGTCGTAGTCGCCGCTGCCCCCGACCGAGCCGTCGGTCGGCGGCACCCGGAACCCCATCTCCCCGGTCTGGAGGTCCCACGACTCGTCGGCGTAGCCGGCCACCTCCGCCGCGCGGGCGGCGTCGCCGTTGTCGGCGTAGTGCACGCGGATCGGCTGCGTCGCCGCCTGCACGTAGCCGATCGAGGTCGGCCGTGCGGAGAGCGCGTGCACCTCGGCGGCCATCCCCGGCTCCATCTCCCGCAGGCGGGCGAACGCGTCATGGAAGATCGCCGTCGCGCAGCGGGGCCGCGACTCGCCCGGGAGCGGCCGGAAGCGCTCGGGGAGCCGCTCCGGCGCCCGCAGCGCCCGCAGCGCGAAGAGCGCGCGCGTCGGCGCGTCGATCTCGCCGGCGGCGTGCGCCCGCTCGATGCGATCGAACGAGGACAGGGAGGTGAGGGTGAGGGCCGCGAGCACGATCGAGGACATCCGAATCCCTCCGGGCCGTCGAGTGCGCAGGGGGCTGGGGGAGCCCCCATGGAAGCGCGACGCGCGAATCGGCTGGCGGACCCCCCCGGGAGCGCGTCGCGACGAAACGTCGCCGTCGGTCTTCAGTGTACTCCAGGTGAACGCGCTTCGGACCGCCGAGGACGCGGGATTTCTTCGTGGCGACGGATGGTTTCGCCGTGCCCCCCCGCGCCCCATCCGAGTCGCAGTGTCCGCGTCCCGACGACGGCGGGCAAATGGCGCGAACGCGCAAACGGAATTCCGCGCCGGCGCGGCGGGAAAAATCGCAGGTGCCTCGGTGGCGCCGGCCTTGCAGAATAGAGGAGAGGGGGACCGCTCGATGGCGGCATTGCGGGGAATCCGGCGTTGGGCGAGAGAGGGATCGATCGCCTCGGCGGCGATCGTCGCCTGGATCGCGTCGACCGGCGCGCAGGCGGTGGAGCCGGTGACGACGACGACCGCCGTCGTCGTAGGCACCACCGTCGGCGCCGGACTACCGGGAGGGCTGACCGGACTTTCGCCGGGGGCGATCGGCGTCTACGCCTGGACCTTCAAGGGAACGACCCTCGCCGCCGCATCGGCCTCCGGATCGGTGAGCCTCGCGCCGGTGGGGGCGGCGCTCGCCGTTGCCGCCCCCTACATCGCCATCGCCGTCGGCGTGATCGTCATCGGTTACGTCGGCTACCGGATCTACAAGCACGTGCAGGAGTCGAAGGTGCCCGGCCCGGACAGCGGTTCCAACGTCGCCCGGAACGCCGACACCCGCCCGCGCGGATTGCCCGCGGCTTCGCCGCCGGGCCCCTCCGCGCCGGGCGTCGGCGTCTCCCGGTAGGACCGAAGGGAGCCGGTAGGGAACGGAAGGACGGGGCCGTTACCTCACCGCGACGATGTCGGAGTCGGCGCCGATGTCGGTCCAGGTGGTGTCGACGTGCTCGTTCTTGATCCCGAACTTCACCGCGCGTCCGGGCTGCCCGGCGAGCAGCGACAACGCCGCGCCCGCGGTGAAGTCGTTCCCCATCGCTTCGGCGGCGTCGCGCAGCGCGCGGGCCCGCTCCGACTCGTCGGCGGTCGCGCCCACTCGCTTGAGCGCCGCGATCGAATCGCGCACCCGCTCGTAGGAGTCGGACCAGTGCCGCTCCCAGGTGTAGCTTCCGGCGCGCTCGTTGTCGTCCTTGTGGCGCAGGTACTCGTCGATCCTCCGGCGTCCCTCCGGCGTCGCCCACATCGGCTTCTCGCGGCGCGGCGCCACGAACGCCTGCCACATCTCCTCTTCGGTCGCGCCCGCGATGCGCGAAATGCCGGACTCGGAGATCGTCAGGTCGAGCCCCATCTTGGTCTTCCCGAAGTAGTTGATGAACCGCGGCAGGTGCCAGCCGCTCCGGGGGGACTTCAGGATCCGGTTCAGCTCCGCCGTGCCGCGCGGATCGTGGCCGGACATCGTCGTCCCGATCTTGACCAGGTCCTTCATCTCCCCCCTGCTCGTCCACCAGCGGTTCTCGAGTTGCCCGCGGTACGTGAGATGGACGCTCTTCCCGTCTTCGCCGATCCGGCCGGTCATGGAGTGGACCGCGCCGACGTCGACGCTCGCCCGTCCGCCGAAGAATCCGCGACGGTCGTAGGAGAATGAATAGATGTCGAACGCGCGCGAGCCTTCGCGGTCGCGGATGTCGCGCCGCAGATCGCTGGAGTTGGTGCGCACCGTGTAGCGCAGCAGGCTGACCGAGAACTTGGTCTCCGCGAGGCGCTGGTTGAGCCTGTCGTGGACCTCTTTCTCGAAGTGGACGCCGCCGTCGCCGCACGCGGCCAGCTCGGCCGCCGCGCGGAAGTCGCCGCGCAACGCGTCTTCGTAGGCCTTCCGCGCCTCGCGCCGCTTCAGGTCGAAGACGTACTCCTGGAGGTTCCCATCGCTCTCGAGCACCCCGTTGCGGTGCACGAACGACGCGGAAAGGGCGCGCTCGATCTCGCGGCCGACGCGGCGCGTGAGGTCGCTGCTCGTCCCCTCCACGATCGCGTCGACGACGTTGACCCCGGTGTCGACCGAGACCTCCATCGGATCGCGATCGATCTCGACGCCGGCGAAGAGCCTCAAGGAGGCCGAGGTCTCGTCGGAGGTCGCCTTGCGAAGCGTGACGCGAACCTTGCCGTCGTCCTCGCGCCGCACGTCGGTGCTGAAGTCGCCCGACAGCACCTTGGCCGCGCCGCTCGAGGCGCTCACCCCGACGCGCACGTGGGGCACGCCGGTGTCGAGGCTGGCGCCGTAGCCGACTTCGCCCGAGACCGCGATGTTCCCGCGGCCGGTGAGCGTCACCCGCTCGCCGGGTCGCATCGACTCCGCGTCGATGGCGGCCATCGGGATCGTGAGGTGGTTGACGACCGCGTCCTTGGCGAGCTCGGCGAGTCGCGGATCGTAGCGGCGCTCGGCGGAGATCCGCACGTTGGCGCCGGCGCCGACGCCGGTCCGCACGAAGAAGCCGTCGGGCCCCAGCGGGATCGACGTGCCGTAGCCGACTCCGGCGTGCGCCGCGACGTCGTGACGGAGCCAAACCGCGCCGTTCGCCGCCGCCGCCTTCTGCAGATCGCTCTGGCGATCGGGGAGAAGGGCGTAGATCCCGGTGGAGGCGCCCAGCGTTCCGTACTCCGTGAGCTTCAGGCTCTTGGCGATGTCGGCGCCGTCCGCCAGCAGCTCCGCCACCTTCTTGGCGGCGATCGAGGCGAGTCGTCGGTTCTTCGCCGGAAGCATCGCCTCGTCGACGACGCGTCCGACCAGCGACATCGTGGTGTCGGGAGAGACCGGATCGCAGTTCCCGTCGATCAGGCCGTCCGGCGCGATCCGGTCCGTCGGGAGCGCCGCGCGCGCGCAGCGCACCTGCGCGTGCGCGGGGGAGGTAAAGAGGGCAAGTGCGAGGAGTGATGTCGTTCCGTGGAGCGCCTTCGTTCGAGCCAAGGTTCCCTTTCCTTTCCGACCGGCCCGACCTCCAACGCAACGCTCACGCCAGTCCGCGACGGATCCGTCGCGCGCGTCGGATCGGTCGCGATCTCCGCGCCTTGACGCGCGGCGTCGTCGGCTCCGGTGTCCGTGGGCGGGTGGGGGCTGGAAACCTCGACCTTCCGCCCGGATGGCGTTTTTCGGGACACGTCTGCGACCGTGACGCGAAGGACGCAGCTGCGTATCCTCCGGCGGTCGGCCGCGCGGTCGGCGTCGGGGGGACGTAAGGTTTGTGGCCGGATTGAAACCGTGTGTGCCGTCGCCCGCCGAAAACGAACCGGGCGTCGGGCCGTTCCGCGCCTCGAACGCGTCGCCGAATGCCGAGCCGTCGCGCGATGTTCGGAATCGTCGAGTCCGTCGCCAAGCGGCCTGCCGCAAGCCG
Organism: uncultured bacterium; assembly: GCA_964372275.1. Taxonomy (GTDB): domain Bacteria; phylum CAYJRR01; class CAYJRR01; order CAYJRR01; family CAYJRR01; genus CAYJRR01. Next base: position 33,324 of record CAYJRR010000014.1, on the reverse strand, counting down.
CGATCGCCCGGCACGCGGCCTGTAGTCTCCCCGTTTCGATCCTGATCCCCCGCCGGAGGTCTTCGATGCGTTCGTTTCGTGCGCCCCTCCTCGTCGTCCTGCCGCTCCTTCTTCTCCACGCCTGCAAACGGAACGAACGTCCGGGGTCGTCCGAAACCGGCGGCGCCACCCCGTCCGAAACTCCCACCGGACCGGTCACCGTCGAGGACGTCCAGCCGGTGATCCGAGAGGTGGGGATCGCCGGCGTCGTTCCGAAGAGGCTGGTGCTGGAGTTCGCCCGCGCGATCGTCGACCGCGAGCGCGTCGATCGCCCGGCGGGAGGGGGGACGGTCCTGCGCATCGAACCGGAGACGGCGGGGACGGCAGTCTTCACCAGCCCCTCGACACTGACCTTCACCCCGAGCGATCCGTTCGCCTACCGGACCGACTACGTCGTGCGACTGGAGCAGGTCGAGACCCGATCGGGGACGATCGCGGCGCCGTCCGCCGACGCGTGGACCTACCGCTTCCGCACGCCGGCGTTCGAGTTCGTGCGGCTGTCGCCCAAAGGAACCGGCCGCGGAGGGACGACCCAGATCGATCTCGTTTTCTCCGGTGCCGTCTCCGCCTCGGCGGCGAAGCGGTTCGTCGAGCTTCGCGCCGACGGCGCGCCCATCCTCGACGTGAAGCTCGGTCCCGGCGGGGAGGAGAACGTGCTGACCGCCACGATCCCGGCGCATCGACTCGCCGGCCGGAAGAGGGTGACGGTCTCGATCGCCGAGGGGCTCCCCGCCGCCGCGAAGGGGGTGGTCGCCAAGGCGTCGAGCGGCCAGTTCGACCACGTCGAAGGGCTTCCGGTGGAGATCAAGAACGCCTCCTTGCGCGAGGGTCAGAGCGGCTTCTACGTGGAGGTGATCTGCGATGACCAGGCGGCGCTGAAGAAGGAAGGGGGCCGGCAGCGATGGTTCTGGGATCGCGAGTCGGACGACGGCCACTACCTGTCGCGCCGGTGCCAGCTCGAGGAGGAGATGGCCGCCACCGGGATCCGCTTCCATCCGCCCGTCGAGTTCCACGTCACCGCGTCCGGCGGCGGATTCCGCCTGTTGGGGGACTTCCGGCGCGGCAGCTACGTGATGACGGTCGACGCCGGTCTGGTGTCGGTCGACGGCGGCGTCCTCAAGGGGGCGTACGAGAAGACGTTCACCGTTCCGGCGCGCAAACCGCAGGTTTCGTTCGTTTCGGCCGGCCGCTACCTTCCGCGCTCCGCCTGGAAGAACCTGGCGATCCGCCACCTCAACCTGGACACGGTGGAGCTCACGGTGCGCCACGTGCCGCCGGAGAACCTCGTCTTCTGGATGAGCGACGACGACCGCGAAGCGACGAGCGACCGGAACTCCGACGTCGTGCTTCGCAAGACGGTACCCCTCCGCGGCGAGGCCGACGAGCCGACCACCACCTGGGTCGACGTCGCGTCGATGCTCCCCCGCACCACGAAGGGGGTCCTGGAGCTGACGGTGCAAGGCGGCGGCTCGCGCGCCAGCTCCCGCCTGTTGCTGACCGACATCAGCCTGGTGGCGAAGAGGGGCGCGCCGACGCCCGGCGTCGCGAACTCCGAGACGGTGTGGGTGTGGGCCCTTTCGATGGAGGAGGCCGAGCCGCTCTCCGGCGTGGAGGTGTCGCTGGTCCGGCGCAGCGGAAAGTCGGTCGCCCGGTGCACCACGGCCGGGGCCGACGGCTGCCGCCTGCAGCCCGCTTCCGACGATCCGGACGCGTCCGCTCCGTTCGCGTTGATCGCGCGGCAGGGGGAGGACCTCACCTATCTCAAGTACGGGGAGCTCAAGACCGAGGTCGCCGATTCGGCGGTGCAGGGATTGCCCTACCGTTCCGACGCCGCCTATCGCGCGTCGGTCTTCACCGACCGCGGCGTCTACCGTCCGGGAGACGTCGCGCACCTGGCGGCGATCGTCCGGTCGCGATCGGACGCCGCCCCCGAAGCCGGGCTACCGGTCGCGCTGACGTTGCTCGATCCGCGCGAGAAGGTGGCGCGCAAGCTCACCCTCAAGACCAACGAGGCGGGGCTGGTCACGGTCGATCTCCCGTTCGCCGCCTTCGCCGAGACCGGCGTCTACGAGGCGAAGCTCGCGGTCGCGGAGAAGCCGGTCGGCAGCCACCGTTTCAACGTCGAGGAGTTCGTTCCGGAGCGGATGAAGGTCACGGCCGCCACCGCCCGTCCCGGGTATCGCGTCGAGGAGCCGGTCGCCGTCGAGGTCGAGGCGCAATACCTGTTCGGCGGCTCGGCCGAAGGGAGCGCCGTCGAGCTGACCTGCCGGCTCGAGCCGTCGGCCTTCGTCCCGAAGGAGAACGCCAACTACCAGTACGGCGCCTGGCGCGATGGGAACGAGACCGCGAAGGCCCTCACGCTCGGGACGCAAAAGGGGACGCTCGACGAGAACGGGCGCGCCTCGATCGCCTGCCCGGCCCTCGCCGACGCGGCCGGATTCGCGGGGTCGGCCCGCCTGCAGGCGGCGGTCGCGGTCTTCGAGTCGGGTAGCGGCCGCTCGACGCAACAGATCGCGACGAGCGCGGTGCACCCCGAGGCCTACTACCTCGGGCTCCTGACCGGCGCCACCAAGGCCAAGCGCGGCGCGCCGTTCAAGGTCGAGGGGATCGTCGTCGACTGGAACGGCTCGCCGTCGAAGGAGGCGCCGCCGGAGGTCGAGGTCGAGCTCGCGCGTCTGGAGGCGGAGTACGGCTACTTCTGGGACGAGGAGGAGGAGAGCGAGCGCTATCAGCGGCACCTCCGGCCGGTGGTCGAGTCGCGACGCAAGGCGTCGGTGGCCGGCTCGCGGTTCTCGATCGACGTCGTGCCCGACCAGACCTCGGCCGGCTACCTGGTGCGCGTCCGCGCGGGATCGGCGCGAACCGACCTGATGGTCGCCGGTGAATCGGACGGGTACTGGTGGGACCCGTCCGAATCGCGCGTCGACCAGACGCCGCGGCCGATGCGGCCGACCCACCTCGCGGTCGAGCTCCCGAAATCGTTCAAGGTCGGCGAGAGCGCGACGGTGAAGGTCACCGCCCCCTACCGCGGGCGGATGCTGTTCACCGCCGAGACCGACGGCGTGGTCGCCGCCGAGTGGAAGAAGGTCGACGCCGGGGAGGTGCGGTGGTCGTTCCGGCCGACGCGCTTCGCGCCGAACGTCTACGTCAGCGCCTTCCTGGTGAAGGACCCGCACATCGAGTCGCGGGAGTCGTACCTTCCCGACCGCGCGTTCGGGGTGGCCTCGGCGCCGGTGGAGCCGACCGAGTTCGCGCAACCGGTGGCGCTCGGGGTTCCGGAGGAGGTCCGGTCGAACGGGCGGCTCTCGGTCGAGCTGGAGGTCGGGCGGGTCGACGGCCCCACCTACGCCGTCGTCGCCGCGGTCGACGAAGGGATCCTCTCGCTCACCAGGTTCAAGAGTCCCGACCCGCTGGCCGACCTGTTCGCCAAGCGTGCGCTGGGGGTGGAGACGTTCGAGACGATCGGCTGGACGATGCTGCTTCCGCCCCAGGGGAACCAGCGTTCGACGGGCGGGGACGACGGCGGCTCGGAGCAGGCCGGCCGGGTGCAACCGGTGAAGCCGGTGGCGCTCTGGTCGGGGGTGGTGCCGGTCTCCGCCGCGGGGCGGGCCCGGGTCGAGTTCGACGTGCCGCAATACCGCGGGTCGCTCCGGGTGATGGCGGTGACGGTCGGCCCGCGCCGCATGGGACGAGCCTCGGCGAACGTGACGGTCCGCGATCCGATCGTGCTGCAAACGACGCTCCCCCGCTTCGTGGCGCAGGGGGACGAGCTCCAGATTCCGGTGTTCGTCACCAACGTCTCGGGTCGCCGCCTCGACGTGGTGGTGACGATGAGCGCCGAGAACCTGCCCGTTCCCGGGATGGAGGCTCCGCCGAACCCGGAACCGCCGATCCGCATGCTCGGGAAACCGGAGGGCTCGGTCTCGCTCGACGACGGCAAGAGCGGGACGCTCGTCTTCCAGGCGAAGGCGGTGAAATCGGTCGGGGCGGCCAAGTTCCGGGTGACGGCGCGCGGCGGCTCCTTCGAGTCGAAGGAGGAGCTGGACGTGCCGTTCGTCCCCGCCTCGCCCCGGAGTCGGATCGTCCAGCGGGTGGAGGTGGCGCACGGTACGACCGACCTGACGCCGCTCCTCGGCGGCTGGCTGCCGACGACCGAGACGACGAACTTCTGGCTCACCTCGAACCCCTACGGCGAGAGCTTCGATCACCTGCGCTACCTGGTGCGGTACCCCTACGGGTGCATCGAGCAGACGACCAGCTCGACGCGGCCGCTGTTGTTCGTCTCCAACTTCCTCGACCTCTCCGACCCGACGCTGACCCAGGGGCGCAAGGTCGAGGAGATGGTGATGCACGGGATCGATCGCCTCTTCTCGATGCAGACCCCGTCGGGCGGGCTCGCCTACTGGCAGGGGGAGACCGAGCCGACCTCCTGGGGAACCGCCTACGCCACGCACCTGCTGCTCGACGCGCAGAAGGCCGGCTACCCCGTCAACCAGGACCGGCTGAACGACGTGCTCGCCTGGATCGAGCGGGAGGTCGCGCGTTACGAGAACGGCGCTCCGGCGGAAAGCGGCGATCACGGATGGAACAGCGACGCCGAGGCGTACCTGCACTACGACCTTGCGCTTGCCGGGAAGGGGAAGAAGGGGCGCCTGCTCAAGCTGATCGGAGAGCTCCCGTCGCGGTTGGACGGGGAGACCTCGGAAAAGGCCTACCTGCTCAAGGCCGCGCTCTACCTGGCGGGGGATCGGCGATACGCCTCCGACCTGAAGAGCCCGGACCTCTCGCCGATCACCGATGAACGAAAGAATTCGTGGTCGTTCTACTCCGACCGGCGGCGACGCGGCTTCCTGCTCTCCACCTTCCAGGACCTGTTCGGCGACGACCCCGCCGGCGAGCCGCTGGCGAACATGGTCGCCGCGTCGCTCCAGGGGCACCGCAGCGGTTGGTACACCACGCAGGAGCTGGTGTGGGGGGTCACCGGGCTCGGTAAGCGGGTCTCCGGCCACACGGCGAGCTTCCCGCCGGGGAAGATCGTCGCCGACGGGAAGACCTTCTCCGCCAAGGCGGGACCCAAGGCGAAGTCCTCCGATCGGACCTGGACGGTGGCGCGCGCCAGCGAGTACCGGTCTGTGCGGCTGGAGATGCCGGAAAAACCGGCCGGCAAGGTCTTCCTGGTTGTCGGGAGCGAGGGGAACCGGGTCAAGCCCGACGTGAAATACGGCGGCGAGGGACTGAAGATCCGCCGGCGCTACCGCGACCTCGCCGGGAACCACCTCGGCGGCGACCGTTTCTCGCTGGCCGACCTGGTCTACGTCGAGATCGAGATCCGGAACACCGGTCGCGAGCGGGTGCAGAACATCGCGCTGGTCGACCGGTTGCCGGCCGGCTGGGAGATCGAGAACCCGCGGCTGGGCCGTGGCGGCGCCGTCGCCTGGGTCGACGCCGACGAACAGTGGCGCGCCGACTTCATGAACGTGCGCGACGACCGCATCGAGCTGTTCGGCGCGCTCGAGCCCGGCCAGAGCCGCACCGTGGTCTACGCCGCGCGCGTCGTCACCGCCGGCCGGTTCACGATCCCCCCGGTCGAGGCGGAGGCGATGTACGACCCCACCGTCTGGGCGCGGGAGGAGGGAGCGGTGATCAAGGTGGATGGGCCGTGGGAGAAGTTCCTCCTGTAGCGAACGAATTCGTTCCGTTCCGTCTCCCTTCCGGCTCCGACTCCGGCTCCTTTCCCACAGGCGCCTACCGGAATTGGGGGACGGAACGGAGTCGGAGCCGGAGCCGGAAGGGAGGCGGAAGGTGAGGGGAGGGAGGAGGGTGAGGAGGCTGGCGCTGGCGATCGCGATTCCGCTGGTCGCGCTGGTCCTCTCCATCTACCTCGTCCCCCTGCCGGCGCGCCTGTCGGAGCCGCCGTCGACCGTCGTGGAGTTCCGCGACGGATCGACGGCGCACGTCTTCCTCTCGCCGGACGAGAAGTGGCGCGCGCCGGTGGCGCTCGATCAGGTCGATCCGGCGTACGTCGAGGCTCTTATCCGGCTCGAGGACCGGCGGTTCCGTTGGCATCCGGGGATCGATCCGATCGCCATCGCCCGCGCGGCGTTCACCAATCTCCTGTCCGGGCGGCGGGTCTCCGGCGGGTCGACGATCACCATGCAGCTGGACCGCGTGCTCGAGCCGCGCCCGAGGACGCTCCGCACCAAGCTGATCGAGTCGTTCCGTGCGCTGCAGCTCGAGGCACGCATGTCGAAGGATGAGATCCTGACCGCCTACCTTCAGTTCGTCCCCTACGGCCGGAACGTGGAGGGGATCGAGTCGGCGTCACTCGCCTACTTCGGTCATCGCGCGACCTCGCTCAGCCCGGCCGAGATCGCCACCCTTCTCGCCGTGCCGCAGAACCCGAACCGTCGATTTCCGAGCGCGGCGAACGCCGCGCGCCTCGAAGAGGCGCGGAACGGGATCGCCGAACGGCTTCTGGCGCAAGGGGCGCTGCGCGACGGTTCGGCGCGCGCGGGCGCCGCTTCGGGGCGTCGGTCGCCTTCGCTCGAAGCACGGTTGGCCTCGCCACGGGTCCCGCCGGAGGTGACGCTGCGCGGCGTGCGGGGGACGCCCGTTCCGGTTTCGCTCCAGGCGTTCCCTCGTGCCGCGCCGCACGCCGCGGTCTGGCTTCGCGCGCGCCATCCCGGCCGCACGAGGATCCGCAGCACCCTGGATCGCGGAGCCCAGGCGTTGGCCGAGCGGACGATCGCCGGGCTTCGGGATGAGTACGCGCGGCGCGGCATCCACAACGCGGCGGTGGTCCTCGTCGACCACGGCGCGGCACAGGTGCGCGCGCTGGTCGGCGGCTTCGACTTCTGGGATGCCGACCACGGCGGCCAGATCGCCGCCTTCGCCGTCCCGCGCAGTCCGGGCTCGGCATTGAAGCCGTTCCTCTACGCCGCCGCGATCGACCGCGGATCGGCACTGCCAGGCTTTCTCGTTCCCGACGTCCCGGCGGTCTACGGCACCTACGCCCCGCGGAACTTCGACGGATCGTTCGAGGGGTTGGTCACGCTCGAGGACGCGTTGTCGCGATCGCTCAACCTCCCGTTCGTGAGCCTCCTCCGCGATCAGGGGACGGAGTCGTTCCTCGCGTCGCTTCGTCGAATGGGGGTGACGAGCCTGGTTTCCGAGCCCGGCCACTACGGTCTGTCGGCGGCGGTCGGCGGGCTGGAGGTCACGCCGTTCGAGCTCGCCGGCCTCTACGCGACGCTCGCCCGCGGCGGCGATCACCGGGAACTCTCCACCGTCGTCGACGAGCCGGTCACCCGCGGCGACCGCCCTGGGAGCGAGTCTCCGGGCGGTGGCGAGGTCTTCTCGCCCGGAGCCGCGTGGCTCACGCGCCAGGCGCTGGAGATCCGCGACCGGCCGGACTTTCCGGCGCGGCGTCGGCTCTCCGGACTGCCGGCGGACGTGCACTGGAAGACGGGAACCAGCTTCGGCCACCGCGACGCCTGGGCGGCCGGTTCGGGACCGCGCTACACCGCAATCGTCTGGACCGGGAATCTCGACAACGCCGCCAGCGTCGAACTGACAGGCTCGGAGGCGGCCGGCCCGATCCTGTTCGACCTCCTGGAGGCGGTGGCCGACCGCGGCCGTCCCCCCCAACGCGCGCGCGCCCCCGCCGACCTGACGACGATCGAGGTCTGCGCCTACTCCGGCCACCCGCCGAACGCGGCCTGCGGCGAGCGGCGGATTGCGCCCGCGCGCCGCACCTCCGTGCCGACCGCGACCTGCCCCTTCCACGTCGAGGTCGACGTCGAGCGCGAGAGCGGTCTGGCGCTCAACGCCGCCTGCCGTGGAGGGCGCGACTACGTCCGTCGTTCGTTCGTCCGTTGGCCGGCCGGCGTTCGCCGTTGGCTCAAGGACCAGCGTCGCGCGGTGGAGGAGCTGCCCGCCGTGCATCCCTCGTGCGAACACGGGGGCGTCGTCCGAACGGCACCGCAGATCGTGAGCCCGGTCCTGGGTCAGGTCGCGCTCCTGCTCGACGGCGTCGACCCGGCCGACCAGGAGATTCCGCTCGAAGCGGAGTCGAGCGCGGACGGCCTCCTTCACTGGTTCGTCGACGGGGAGTTGGTGGGCTCGGTTCGATCCGACGAGCGCCTCTGGTGGCGTCCAACCCCCGGACGCCACGAGCTCGTCGTCAGCGACGACGGCGGCCGGGTCGCCCGGGCGTCGTTCGAGGTACGTCGGAGGCTTCAATGATGGGATAGAATGAATCCATCGCGACGACCCACCGGGGACATCGGTGGGTCAAGTTTCCAGGGCCTGTGTTCCCGGCGGAACAGAAGTCGGTTGCAAAGTCCGGTGGTTGGTCGAACGGCCGGAGCGCGCAGAAGATGGCAGGTTGTTTGCTCGTTCGAGGAGACAGCAATCGGCTTGCACGCTGGAGGAAGAGATGAAGAAGTTCCTGGCACTCTTGACCGTCGTCGCCGTTACCTCGCTCTCCCTCTCCGCGTTCGCCGCTTGCGGCTCGAACACCGGTCGCGGCTCGAACACCACCGGCCGGCCCGGCACGGGCTCGACCGGCAGCTCGAGCACCAGCGTCGGCACCCCGCGGTAGTCCGCGCTTCGCGCTCCCTGGGGGACTCCCCCATACCCCCAGCCCGCGACCGTCCATCCTCTCCCCGGCTTCCGGCTTGACCCCCCGGAAGCTTCGAGGCCTCCCGGCCGACCCCCGGGGGGCCTCATTTTTTCGCGCCGCGGCGCGTGTCCCGGCCGTTCGCGCGACGCCGCTCCCCCTGGCGTCGGTCGACCGACTCCGGGGAGCGGCGGTCGGCGGTCGCCTTTGCGGGCGCGGCGCGCTGCCACTTTCCGTCGACGAGGCGGAAGTGGAGCGTGCGCCACGCCCGCTGCGGGTCCCGGCGCAGCACCTTCTTGACGATCCGGTAGACGTCGGCCGAGAGCACCAGGCCCGCGTGCCCGAGCGGCAGCTCGTAGTTGCAGCCGGGGCTGATCCAGGTCGTCTCGGGGGGGCACAGACCGTCGTAGCGGGCGCAGACGCTCGTCCACTCCACGACCGAGGGCATCGCCTGGGCGTTCAGCGTACGAAGGAATTCGGATCCGGGGAGCATCTGCCAGATCGAGGAGGCGATCGCCCCCAGGCACGCCACCCCCATCAGACTGGCCCAGGTACCGTGGTACGGCGTTCCGAGCGTGACGAGCTTCCGCACGTGCTCATCGCCGTCCATGAACTTGATGTAGTAGGAGGCGATCAGCCCGCCCATCGAATGGCCGACGACGTCGATCCGGCGCACGCGGCCTTCGGTCGCCTCCATGATCCGCTCGACGGCGAGGTGGATCTCGAAGGCCGACTTGCGGATGTCCTGCGTGTTCAGCGAGCCCAAGTCGATGGAGAAGACGTGGAACCCGTCGGCGCGGAGACGTCTCTCCAGGACGTAGAGGGCGCCGCGCGTCCCCAGGAAACCGTGGATCAACAGGACGGGCGGGCGGTCCGGCGTGCAGCGCGCAAAATCTTCGTTGCTCGCCGAGTTCCCTCGAAGGGCGTGGCGCACGTATGTCAGAGGGTCCTTGATGAGCAGGTCCAGCCACGGACCGCCATGAAGGGGGGGCAGCGCCATCTCCCCCGATTCTAGAGCCTGCGACACACCGCGTCACGCCCTACGGCCGCGCCGACCGAATGTCGAACCGCCCGGATTTGCGGTAGGAATGCAGGGTGGCGAGGCGGCTGGGTCTGGTGAAGGCGGTGCGGTTGGCGGCGGGGCGCACGACGCTGGCCGACCTCCCCGACCGGCTGGCGGCCGCGTACGGGCGGCGGGTGGCGGTCGCCTGTGAGCCCCCGCTTCGCCTGCACGTGCTTACCGGACGCGAGCTCTCCTACGTCGACCTTCTCGAGGTCGTGGCCCGCCTCGCGGGGGGGCTGCGCGCGCTCGGCCTCCGCCCCGGCGACCGCGTGGCGATCTGCGCCGAAAACCGGATCGACTACGCCCTGTCGATCTTCGCCGTGGTGCGCGCCGGGGCGGTGGCGGTGCCGCTGCATCACCACCTGACGCCGCCCGAAGTGGAGTCGTTCGTCCGCCGCGCGGGGGCTCGGGTGTTGATCGCCGATCCACGGGTCGCCGTGCGCCGCGCCGGCGTCACCACCGTCGTCGCCGGGCCCGGAGGGGATCTCGACCTTGCCTCGGCGCGCGGATCGGCGTTGCCCGCCGCGTCGATCGCCCCCGACGAACCGGCGGTGATCCTCTACACCTCGGGCACCACCGGCCGCGCGAAGGGGGCGACGCTCACCAGCCGATCGCTGCTCGCGGTGGCGAGGCTGGCGGCGCTCGTCCCCGACGCGCGGGAGGAGCGCGGCGTCTGCGCCCTGCCGATGGCGCACGTGATGGGTCTGGCGACCTTCCTCTGCGCGCTGCTCGCGGGCTCTCGCGTCCGGTGGTTCGCCGACTTCGAGCCGCGGACGGTGTTGCGTGCGCTGGCGGACGAGCGCGCGACCTGGTTCGTCGGCGTGCCGGCGATGTACGCGCGTCTGGCCGAGGCCGATCCCGAGGGGCACGACCTCCGTTCGGTCAAGCTCTGGGCGAGCGGCGCCGACGCGATGCCGCCGCCGCTGGTGGCGCGATTCCGATCGCTCGGTTGCTCGCTCCAATCGCCGTTCGGTCAGCCGCTGTTCGGCGCCGCGTTCGCCGAGGTGTACGGCATGGTCGAGATCTCCGGACCGGCGATCCTGAAGTTCACGCCCCCGTCACCGGTCGGTCCCCTCACGAAACGCGCGATCGTCGCCGCGTCGCCGATCCGTTCCGCCGCCGGGCGGCTGGCGGCGCGCATTCCGGGGCTGCGCGAGGCGGTCGCCCGCGACGGACAGTCGGCGGTCGGGATCCCGATCCCGCCGTACCGGGTGCGGGTCGTCGACGAACGGGGCAAGACGGCACCGGCGGGTCAGGTGGGAGAGCTTCTGATCCGAGGCCCCGGCGTGACGCGCGGCTACGACCGCGATCCCGACGCCACGCGGGCCGCGACCGCCGACGGCTGGTTCCGAACCGGCGATCTGGCCCGGAAGAACCGATTCGGTCTGATCGGTTTCGTCAGCCGCAAGAAGGACGTCATCAAGCATGGCGGCTACTCGGTCTTCCCCGCCGAGGTGGAGGCACAGCTCTGCGAGCACCGGGCGGTCGCCGAAGCGGCGGTGTTCGGGATGCCGCACCCGGCGAAGGGATCGGTGCCGGTGGCGGTGGTGGCGCTGGCGAAGGGTACGCGGGCGAGCGAAGAGGAGCTCCTCTCCTGGGTGCGATCGTCGATCGCCCCCTACAAGGCGCCGCGCGCGATCCTGATCGTTCCCGCCGACGAGATCCCCCGGAACGCCAATCGAAAGGTGATGAAGGAGGCGCTCAAGGAGCGCACGACGGCGCGCCTCGAACGGCGTCTCGCGCGCCGAGGGCGTTCCTAGCCGACGAGCGGATTGCGCACGGTTAGCGCGGGGAAGCGGCTGAAGTCGCGGTCGGCCGTCCACAGCTCGCGAACGCCGTGATGGAGGCAAAGAGCGGCGATCCGCGCGTCGTGCACCTTGGGTCCTACGACGCGGCTCGCAGCGAGGAGGCCGCGTAACGCCGGCCAGTACCCCTCCGATTCGAAGAGCAGAGACAGGCCCGGGCTCTCGAGCCATGCATCGACCTGCTCCGTCGCCCGGCTCGTGGGGGTTGGCGGAGCGTAGATCCGCGGGTGCGTGACGATGGCCACGAACTCGTGCAGGCAGGGCCATGGAATGGCCCAGGCGGACCTGCCCTCGGCGAGCTCACGAACGTGGCGCAGGGCCGGCTCGTGCATCTGCGAGTCCTCGCGGTGGGCGTAGACGAGAAGGTTGGTGTCGACCGCGATCAACCGCCGCGTCCCTCGTAGATCGCGTCGCGGATCCGCTCCCAGGACCCCTCGCCGATCTCGGGCTGGAGCCCTTTGCCTCGGAAGGATGCCTTGCGAAGTCGAAACTCCTTCCGCGTGCGCCGTTCGCCGAGGACCCGCCGGAGACCTTCCTCGACCAAAGCGCGCAGGGTCGTCCGCTCGCGCTCCGCCGCCACCTTCGCCTCCTGGAGGAGAGGGTCGGATATCTCGACGGTTGTCTTCATATGGGTAACCATACTACATGAGCCATCGATATGCAATCGGCAGGTCACCGGACTTCGAGGAAGACGCACTTCAGGTATTCAGTCTCGGGGAGCGCCAGGTGGATCGGGTGATCGGCCCCCTGACGGCCGACGGCGATGACGCGCGCGCGGCGGCCGGCGTCGTCGGCGGCGGCCCGCAGAACGCCGAGGAACGCTTCGCGAGTGACGTGACGGGAGCAGGAGGACGTGGCGAGGATCCCGCCGGGCTGCGTGAGCGCGAATCCACGGCGGTTCACTTCGCGGTAGCCCTTCATCCCCTCCGCGAGACGCTTGCGGCTCTTCACGAAGGCGGGCGGGTCGAGGACGACGACGTCGAAGCGGCGGCCGGCCGATTCGAGCGCAGGAAGGCGTTCGAACAGGTCGGCTCTCTCGAAGCGCACCCGGTCCCCGACGCCGGAGAGCTCGGCGCTGCGCGCGCCCCAGGCCACCGCGTCGGCCGAGGCGTCGAGGCTCAAGACCTCGCTCGCGCCTCCCACCGCGGCGGCGATCCCCCACGCGCCGACGTAGGAGAAGGCGTCGAGCACGCGCGCGCCGTTCGACCACCGCGCGAGCAGCGCGCGGTTCTCCGCCTGGTCGTGGAAGAAGCCGGTCTTCTGCCCTCGGCGGAGGTCGAGCGCGAAGCGCGCCCCTTCGATCGAGACCTCGGCCCGCTCGGGGATCTCTCCGTGCGCGACCTCCACCCGGGCGCCGACCCCTTCCAGCGCGCGGCTGGAGGCGTCGAACTTGAGGAGAACGCCCCGCGGCCCGAACGACGAGACCAGCGCCTCGACGATCGCCCCGGCCAGGCGGTCGATCCCCGCCGCGTGCGAGCCGACGACGTAGAGATCGTCGAAGCGGTCGATCACCAGGCCGGGAAGGTCGTCGCTCTCGCCGAAGCAGAGGCGGTAGCTGGTCGCCCCGGGCCGGAAGCGCGTGCGCAGCCGGTCGGCGGCCCGCAGGCGTTCCGCGAAGAACGTCGCGTCGAGCGGGACCCGTTCGCGCGCGAGGAGCCGCACCGCGATCAGCGAGCGCGGATTGACGTAGCCGACGCCCAGCGCGTGTTTCCCGGGATCGATGATCTCGACCGTCTGCCCCGGCTCGAAGGCCTTCAAGTCGGTCGTGATTTCGTTGGCGTAGATCCACGGGTGCCCGGCGAGGACGCGGGCGGTGGCGCGGCGCTGGATGGCGATCGGCGCGAACTCCATGCGGAGGGGAGACTACAACGTTGGCGGATCGGCGCGATTCTGGTACGCCCACGGGCGTCATGTCCGACCGCCGGGCCTTCTCCGTCGCCGTCTTCGCCCGCCATCGCGGGCGGATCCTGCTGATCCTGCACAAGCGTCTCGGCACCTGGCTGCCGGTGGGCGGCGAGATCGAGACGGGGGAGACGCCGTCGGAGGCCGCCGTCCGGGAGCTGCGCGAGGAGACCGGGCTCGTCGGATCGTTCCGGCGCGTCGTGGAGATCGACGGCACGCCGGACGGATACCTGGGCTACGAGGAGCACCGCGCGGGTTCGAAGGGGCTGCACATGAACTTCGCCTTCGTCGCCGACGTCGAGAACGACGCCGTTTCGGCCAACGAGGAGTTCGATCGCTACCGATGGGTCGACGATCCGGGCCGGGTGGAGTGTCCGATCAACGTGCGCGAGCTGGGACGGATGGCGCTTCACGGCGGCGCCGATCCCAACGTCGGATTGGCGCGCGCCTGGCTCGCCGCGTTCAATGCGCGCGACCTCGACCGGCTGCTCTCGCTCTACTCCGAGGACGCGACACACGCCAGTCCCAGGGTTTCGGGGAGTCCCCGAGGGAGCCCGAAGGGCGGACCGATTCGCGGGCGCGCCGGCGGCCCGGAGCTCCGCGGGAAACCGGCGCTGCGGGACTGGTGGCAGGAGGCCTTCGCGCGGCTTCCGGGCCTGCGCTACGACGAGCGGCAGATCACCACCGCGCCGGAGCGGTTCGTCGTCGAGTACGACCGCGTCGTGGCCGGCGAGCCGACGACGCGCGTCGCGGTGTCGTGCCGCACGCGGGAGGCGCGGATCGTCGCCTCGCGCGTGTTTCACGCCTGAATCCGCCACCTTCCGGTCCTCCCCGGCGTCCGGGCGGCGGCCGCGACGTATACTTTCCGGGATGGTCCGCGCCGTCGCGCTCCCGGGGGGCGTCCGCCCAATCCCCCCCTGTCGATCCGCACACCTCGTCGTCGCGGCGTTGCTCGCGGCGCATCCGGGCGTGGCGGCGGCCGCCGGCTCTGACCTCATCCCCGAGATCCAAGCCTCCCCGTGCCTCTGGCCTGCGCTGACCGTGCTGAATGAGTGGGGCAGCGCGTTCCGTTTCGCGCGGCTCTCCCCGGACGAGCCGTTCTACGGCTCGCCGACCGGGACGATCGGCGTCTGGACGACGGTGCGGGTCGACGGGGCCGAGATCGAGCTCGCCCGACGCGCCCCCGACTCGGTGGTCTCCGTCCGCTTCGACGGCGGGTGCGGTCGGACGCTGCGCGTCGACGCCGCTCCAGGGGGTGAAGGTGCGCCCGACGCCGGCTTCGAGGACGCCGACTTGGAACGGATCCGCACGAGCGGCCGCCCGACGCTGGTCTTCGCCTGGTCGCCGCACATGCCGCTCTCGGTCGCCGGGCTGAAGGAGGCGCGGGCCGCCGCTCGCGCGATGGGGGTCGAGGTGGTCGGGGTTCTCGACCCGAACGCCGTCCGTTCGCTGGCGCGCGAAACGGCACTTCGCGAAGGGATTGCCGACCGAGATCTGGAGCCGCTCGCGTCGAACGAGCTCCTCCTCCGCGGAATCGCGATCCACTTTCCGGCGTCGGTGCTGGTCACCGCGCGCGGCGTCGGCGAGCTGCGCCGCGGCTACGAAGGGGAGGTCGCCTGGCGCCGGGTGCTCGCCGCCGCGCTGGAGAAGGCGAAATGACCGCGGGAACCGCGCGCGGCGCCCCAGCCGGAGGGGCCGCCGTGAGCCAACGTTTGGCCCGAGGCCGCCTCGTCGCCGTCGTTCTCGCGTCGACTCTCGCGCGCCCCGCGGCGGCGGAGCCGTGTGCGACCGCGGACGTTTCGCCCAGGAAGGTGGTGCGGATCACCGGATACCCCAGCTTCTTCTTCCGGGCCTATCCGATCTCCGAGGCGATCGCCTACATCCGAGCGGGATCGGAGGACACGCGATACCGGGGCTTGAGCAACTACCGCGTCGACATGAACGAGCCCGACGACCACGTTCGGGAGATGATGATTACCGGCTTCCTCGACCCGGTTCCGACGCCGGACGAGAAATGGATGATCCGCCCGATGACGATGTGGGGCGGTGGGATCGCCTTCGACAGCATCGAATTCGAGCGGCGCCAGGCGGCGGCCCGTGCGTCCGACCGGACGTCGAACGCGGTGCGGGAGCCGCTCTTCGTCGACCGTACCCTGGATGGCGTCTACCCTTCGACCGCCCTCCTGCGATCGAGCGGGGGCGTGCGCACCTACCGCGTGATCGTCGAGCAGCGCGCCGCCAGTTCCGGGCTCTTTTTCCGGGACTATCGAGCCACGGACCGGCCGGGGACGACCCCGGCGATCTCGCCTGTCGGGACGGCGAAGCGGCTATGCGCCAACCTTTCGCCTGCCGACGGCGACCTTCCGTTCTACACCCCGATGTTGTCGAAGGACGGGAAGCGGCTCTCCGCCTCCGACCGAAAGACGAGAACGACCAAGATCTACGACGTGGACGAGGACGGAAGCTGTCGGGAGCGGCTCGATCTCGGCATGCCCACCGGGAAGGCGGACTTCAGCTTCGACGGCAGGCGCATCGCGTTCCACGTCGACGAACACCACCACGAGCCAACCGCATTTTTCAGCGGCGTCGCCGATCGGTTGGCAAAGGACGTGGTGGTGGTCGATCTGCGAGAGACGGGCGATCGGCTGGAGGCGGCGTCGATTCGGCGTCTGACCACCGCCCGGCGCCTGGGGGACGGAAGCTACTACCCGTCGTTCCGCGCGGACGGCTCGATCGTCTACCTCCAACAGGAAGGAGACTACTTCCGCTTCGTGCTGGTCGATCCCGACCAGGCTCCGCGGGTGCCGTTCACGCGGGTGTCGGGATGCGATCCGATCTCGACCCGCGACTTCGCCGCACTGGCGGCGCTCGGTGCACTATGGTCGGTGACGTGCCGAGGGGCCGAGCCGGCCGACGGGACGGAGGCCGCACGGTTGGCGCTCGGCCTCGATCCCATCGGCTGCCGCGAGTTGGTTCGAGCGGAGAAGGGACGGGTTCGAAACCGCGCCCCTCGCGTGACCGAGGCCGATCTGCTCGCCGCCTGCCCCACCACGGGACCCGGCCCCGCGCCGGTTCCGTCGATCGTCGGGGCTCGCAAGCCGGTCATCGCCAACGCCCGCGACTTGGTCCAGGCGCGATGCCAAGGGTGCCACAACGGCGGGGGCCATCCGCTGAACTTCGATGCGCTCACGCAGGAGCAGGCGTATGCGGCGCTTTCGCGTGTCGCGAGAGGGGACGCGCGGGTCAAGCCGATTGCCGGCGATACCACGGCGCCGATGCCGCTTGGGACACGACTCTCCGCGCAGGAGATCGACGCCATCAACGGGTTCCTGGCGGAGCGGATCGCCGTGCTGTCGCCGCGCCGGTAGCGGTCGGATCGGTGCCGGCTCCTCAGCTCGACGGCGAGAGATAGCGCGGATTCTCGACGATCTTCGCCTTCGCCACCCGGTCGGCCTTCCAGGACCGGAACGCCTCCATCCCCCGGGTCCGCTTCAGGCTCGACTCGATCCACCCCTTCTGTTTCTCGTACTCGTCGTCGGTCGGCCGCTGGTGCTCCTTGAGCACGGCGATGAGATAGCCGTCGCCCACCTTGGGGAGCTTTCCGCCGAGGAGCAGGACCGCCCCCGGCTTCTCCAGCGCGAAGGCGGCCGAGACCATCGCCCGGTCCGACTCCGCGATCCCGGGGATCTCGTCCTTGCGCGGGAAGCTGCCGGTCTCCTTCACCGTCAGCTTCCGGGTCTTGGCGAGCTGTTCGAGCGTCCCCCCCCTTTCGAGCCGCGCGGTGGCGTCGGTCGCGAACGCCTCCACCGCCGTCTTCGCCCGCTCGGCGCGGATCTCCTCCTCGACGATCGCGTTCTTCAGCGCCTCGTCGAGCTCGGTCACCTTTTCGGGGGTGATCGACTTCACCTTCACCACGGTGAAGCTGGTCGGCGTCTCGACCACCGCCGGGGCTTCTTCCGGGGACATCAGGAAGACGCGCTCCGCCACCGCGGCCGGCAGCTCGCGTCGGGCGAAGGAGCGGGGCTCGCCCGTCTTCTCCCAGGGCGCCCCTTCGGAGTACTGCGCCGCCGCCGCCTTCCAGTCGGTGGCCGCCTGCTCCAGCGCCCGCTCCGATCGGCGCTTGGCGCTCGCCAGCTCGGACTCGTCCTTCTGCGCCCCGGCCGGCTTGCGCACCGTGATCTGCAGCAGATCGACCTTCGCGGGGGTGGTGTACGTCGACTCCTTCCGCTCGGCGTAGATCGACTCGACCTTCCCGGAGTTGGCGGCGACCCAGGCGGCGATCTGGGCTTGCGTGACCTTTTCGGACTTGAGCGATTCGGCGAGCGCCGCCGCGTCGACGCGGAGGTAGGAGAGGCTTACCTTCTCGTTGCGGGCGTCGAACTCCTCCCGGACCTCGTCCGGCGTCACTTTCACCGACGACTCGACGAACTCGCGCGCCTTCTGCACGCGAAGGCTCTGTTCCACGTCCTTCTCGAACTCGGCGACGTCGATGTCGCGCTCGCGCAGGAACTCGACGTACTTCTGCTTGCCGATGAAGCTCCCGGTCTCCTCGTCGGTGAGGAACGGCAGCTTCTTGATCTCGTCGGCGACCTCCTCCGGGGAGACGTGGATCCCCGCCTCCTCGGCGAACTGCTCCAGGAGCTTGGTCTCGATCAGGCCGTCGAGGACCTGCTTCATCAGGAAGGCCTCGGAGAAGTTGGACTGGGCCTGCCGGCGGCGGGAAGACTCGTTCCGGTACTGCTGTTCGAACTGGTCGATCGAGATCTCGTCGCCGTTGACCTTGGCGGCGAAGTTGGCGCCGCCGGTGGTGTCGTACTGGGAGCCGAACCCCCAGAAGATGAAGACGACCGCGATCGCTCCGAGGATGACCTTGGGCTGCCAGCTGTCCCGGTATTGGCGGATGACGTCGAGCATGGGGCGGCAAGTGTAGGAGCGGCGGGAAGGGGATACAATCCCCGGAAGCAGGGAGGGGCGCATGAAGAGGCTCTGGGAGCGGGCCGCCGAGGCGTGGTCCGCGGCGCGCGCGGCCGTCGGGTCGGTGGCGGTGGCCTCGTGGGCGGCCGGCGTCCCGGCGATCGCCCTGGCGCAGGTCGGCGCGGCGGAGTTCGTGGAGTGCCCGCCCGAACGCAGCCCGCTGGCCGAGATCGCGGCGGCCGCCGCCGCCGGCGCGAACGGGGTCTGCCCCTCGTCCGGGTACGCCGGACTGACGGGACCGAACCTCGCCGATGCCTACCGGATGATCGGCGACGCGCTGGGGCGCCCGCTCGAGAAGGAGTCCGACCTGGCGAAGATCGCGCGCGAGACCGATCCGCGAAAGCTCGAGGAGCGCCGAAAGGAGCTGGTCGACGAGCTGCGGAAGCTGGAGCGCGACTACGCGAAGCTCGTCGGGGGGCGCGGGCGCGCGTCGAAGGAATACCGGGAGACGTTCGGGGAGTTCGACGCCCGCCTGGCGGCGGTCGGTCTGACCGTGGCCACCTTCTTCAAGCTGGCGACCTCGAGCCCGATCGACGCCGCGGCGCGCCTCAAAGGGGCGGCGACCGCCGAGAACGCGGCGCTCTACGACGCGGTGGTGGCGATCGTCGACCGTATCGCGACGGAAGAGATCGAGACGACCGCCGCGCAGCTCTTCAACCGCAAGGACCTGAAGAAGGAGGCGAAGCAGGCGATCCTCGACGATGCGATGGCCCGGGCGAACGCGCGCCTGGAACGGGAGGTGTCGGCGCTCCACGAAGCCTGCCGCCCGGGCGCCGAGGGGGACTTCTCCTCCAATCCGCGCTACGCCGATTACTACCGGTTCGGCATCGATCGCTTCGCCGCCACCCGCGCCGGAATCCGTTCCGGGTTCCCGTCGAACCTCGGCCTCGCAATCGGCAGCCCGGCGTGGAAGGCGCATCTCGACGTCGTCGCCGGACCCGAGAGCTGCGCGTCCGAGTTGTCGGTGATCGCCGACCCGGGGGACTACTGGGCGAGGCTGAGCGACGTGGTCGACCACGCCGACGCCGTGCTCGCGATCTCGCTTCTCAAGCTGGAGGCCGACCTTCCGTCGACCACGGCGGTCGCCGGGCTTGCGCTCGAGGTGCGCAACACGGGCAACGCGCCGACCGCCCAGTCGGTCGTCGACAAGATCGTCGCCAAGGCATTGGAGATGCCGGAGGAGGCGTATTCGCTGTTACGACGGAGGTTCTCCGCCGCCTCGATCCGGGATCTCCGCATCGCCCAGGAGCAGCTCCACCGCAACGCGCGCGCCGCGAATCCGCTTGCGAAGGCGCCGGCGATCGACTCCGCGGAGGTGGTGCGCGCTGCGGCGAAAATTCAGCAAGAGCTGTCCGAGGACGAGCGAAAGGCGATCGCCGAGCAACTCTTCACCCGCACCGACGTGCGGCTGATCCGCGACGGGAAGCTGATCGACCTGGGCTATATCGGGAACATCAGCAACCTGGCCACGCTCGCCCTGAACCCGCTGGGCAAGCTCAAGAGCCTGATCGCTCCTCCGGGCAAGACCGACCTGCTCAAGCGCGGAACGGAGCTTGGTGGGATCGCCGGCAACGATGCCGAGCCGCTGCGCCACGCGCGCTCGATGTTGGGAGAGCGGCTGGCGTGGGTGGAAGACACGGCGCACTTCGTCGCCCATCCGAAACGCTCGGTGGAGGGGGCCGCCCGCGACCTGATCGACGTCGGCATTCCGGTGGTCGACGACTTCAAGCTCCTGCGCAAAGGGCTCCCCACCCCGAACCTGGGAATCAACCACGAGAAGCTCGTCTATTCGGTCGACGACCAGGGGCTGGCGCGCGTGATCGCCAGTGGCAACAACGTCGGCACCAAGCACTTCCCGACCGACGGCAAGGACGGCAAGAAGCCGGTCTATCGCTGGCACGACTTCGGGATCTACGCGGAGGGGGGGGCCGATTCGCTGCCGGCGGCGATCGGCGACTATCTGGCGGAGCACTACAACCGCGTCGCCAAGGAGGAAAAGGACCTCACCCCGTCGGAGCGCGCGCGCTGGCGTCCGACGGCGTCGACCGGGTGCGCCGCGACGGGTCGCTTTCTCGACGTGGAGCCGGGGGTCGACAACAAGTACGGCGCCACGACGATGTCGCTCCTCGCCGCCGCCAACAAACGGGTGGTGATCGGGATGCCGTTCTTCAGCGGGGAGGGGTTTCGCAACCAGGTCAAGGCGACGGCGGCGCGCTGGATGAAGGAGGGCTGGGATCCGTCGCGGAGATGGAATCCTGACGACCCCAACGACCCCTGTTGGACCGATCCCGCCTGCCGGCAGTTCACCGTCGTCGTCCCGGGATGGCTCGACAGCGGCATCGCCCAGTTCGCCAGCTACAAGCTGGTGAACGAGTTCAAGGAGATGGGGGTCGACGTGCGGATGTGGCGACCCGACTACGGCCGGACGGTCACGCCGGACGGGAAGTCGGTCTACCACCACGACACGATGGCGCACGGGAAGTACGTCTTCGTCGAAGAGGCGCCGGGGCGGGGCGCCTTTTCGACCGGCTCCGGGAACCTGACCAACCCGAACTTCTACGGCTGGCACCGCGAAGGGAACATCTACACCGAAGACGCCACGGTCCTGGCCGAGGCGCGGCGGAAGATCATCACGCCGGATCTCGCGAACAGCGCCACCACCGGGCGGAGGAACGCGATCGTGAACGCCATCAACACCGGAATCGAGCGGGGGACGCGGCCGTTCCAGTAGCCTTTGAATTGACATTTTTGTCAACTTGGGCGAAAACGGCCGGTCATGAAGGCGTGGTGGCTGGGGTGTGTCCTTGCGGTCGCGGCATGCGGCCGGGAGGGCGTCGACCCGGCCGCCGGCGGCTCGGAACCGGCGCCGACCGGGACCGACACCGCCATCACGCCGACCCCGACTCCGACCCCGCCGCTATCGCCGTGGGAGCCCCTTCCGGTGAACGCCCCGGACGGGCCGCTGTGCGATCTGCCGGACGACTACGTCGCGACCGGCGGGGATCCGGTCGACATCCCGTGCTCGATCGCCGCCGACCGATTCACCGACCGCGATCCCGACGACGTCCCTCCGCGGCTCAAGGTGGTCGCGTGGAACGTCCAGTACGGAAAGGAGTCGGCGACGGTCGCCGCGGCGCTCGCGGAGGTGGCGGCGGTCGCCGAGGCCGACCTCCTGTTGCTGACCGAGGTGCCACGGCGGGCCTCCGATTCGGATCCGGCCGGGATCGACTTGGCGCGCGACCTCGCGCAGGCGTTGGCGATGGACTACGCCTTCGCGGTGGAGTGGGATTGGCGGCTCCATCCGGAGAAGGAGGGGGAGCACGGCACCGCCGTGCTCTCGAAATATCCGCTCGGGAACGCGACGCTCGTGCGGCACACGCCGGCCTACGACTGGTACGCCGAGGACGACCGCTTCGGCGGGCGGATGTCGCTCGGGGTCGACCTGCTCGCCGGCGGACGGCGGATCCGGGTCTACGCCTCGCACCTCTGCACGCGCGGGAGCGGCGACCTGGGTCGGGCCGCGCAGGCGGCCGAGATCCGCGCCGACGCCGACCGTCCCGGCCATCCGCCGGCGCAGGTGATCGGCGGCGATTTCAACACCTGGACGTGCAACCCCGGTCTCGCCGACTGTACCCATCCCCCGGACGCGGAGGCGGCGGTCGAGGAGATGCTGGCGGCGGACTGGCTCGACGGCACCGCCGGATTCAACGGACACACCCAGCTCGGCGCCGGCTTCTTCCCGCAGCGGCTCGACTGGCTCTTCTACCGGGGCCTCGCTGCCGAGCCGGGGTCGTCGGCGCCGGAAGCGCACGGCTCCGATCATCTGCCGGTCGTATTCGAGATCGAACCGCCGCGATAGGGGGACGCCTACGGTTTCGCCTTGGCTGGCGATGGGCGTCGCTTCGGGGCGCTGCCGTCCTTTGAAGACGCACCTCCGTCGCCCGCCACGGCCTGCTCCATGATCTCCCGTGCCCACGCCTCGCCGGCGGCCTGGGTCTCGGCGATGATCGCCGGCTGCGCGGCGTGGAAGTTGCGGCCGGCGGGGGAGTCGAACCAGGCGATCGCCGCGTCGAGGTCGGGCTCGGTCAGGTGCTTGGCGTAGATCGGAACGAGCCTCGACAGCACGTCGTTCTTGGCGGCGAGGGCGCGGAACCGGGCGGCGAAGTCCGGCGGGAGCGACGGGAACGACCCCGCCCGGTCGATCGCCGACGCGAGGATCCCGAGCTCGAGCTCCTTCCCGCCGGTCAGCTCGATCAACCGTCGCGCCTTTTGCTCCTTGCCGGCCGGCCGCGAGGCGAGGCCGGCCGCCTCCGCGCCGAGCCACGAGGAGCGCGCGCTCCACGCTCCGCCGCCGGCGAGGAAGGCGGCCGTCAGCAGCCCGGCGATGCGGGCGCGCGTCACGCCTCGCTCTCCGAGAGGACGATCACCCGGTCCTCCGGCGACCAGGCGATCGGCGCCGTCTTGTCGGGTGGATTGATCACCACGCCGTGATCCGGCTCCTGGTCGCGCTGGGCGTGCGACCGGTAGCCGATCGCCACCTCCCGGCGCGCGCGCGCGCGGGCCATCACGTCGAAGAAGGAGGCCGGCTCGCCGGGCGACACGTAGCGTCCGACGTGCTTCAGGTAGATCTCGTTCCCGTCGGAGTCGAACAGGTCCCCCCAGACGGCGTTCATCTCCCGTTTCTCCGACACCTGCGCCATCAGCATGCTCGTGATCTCGTTCGACACGACATAGTCCGACGCCTCGGCGATCGCCGCCAGGTCCTTGGTGCGCGGGTCGCGGATCTCGGAGAGGACCGGGATCCCGACGACGCCGTTCTTGCGCTGGATGTCGCGGATCAACAGCAGGCTCATCAACGTGCGCGCGTCGACCTCGTCGGGAGTGCGGTCGGAGGTCTCGTCGGCCAACACCAGGATCGAGTGGAACTCCTCCACCTTCAGCTGCTCGAGATCGGACCGGGACGCGAGGTTCCCCTGCTGGTAGGTGAGCCGGAGGCGCTTGAGCCCCGCGAGCCCCTCCTGCTTGAGCCGCTCCTGCGCCTCCTCCCGGGTCAGGGTGGAGACGAGCGTCAGCTGGCTGCCCGGGACGACGTAGCCGTCGAGCTCGCGGATCATCGTCCCCATGTCGGCGCGCCAACCCAGGAACAGGAGCCGCTCGGTCGCCGGCTCGGGGACCGAGAACGGCGGCGGCCGTTGCACGGGACGGAAGTTGGGCGGGAGCGGCTTCAAGCCGTAGGCGTCGTCGTCCTCGGCGAGGAAGAGGAGCTGATCGCCGGGTCCGATCACGTAGTCGTCGGGCGGGTTGAGGATCACCGGCGGGCCCTCCTTCGGCGCGTTCGGCCCGTTCGGATTGGGCATCACTCCGCAGACGACGGTCTCGGGAAAGTATCCCCACACCTCGCCGAAGTAGCGTCCGTGGGCTTCCTTCCACTCCTTCAGGTAGAACTCCGAGCCTTCGAAGCACAGGAGCCGCGCGTAGGCGTGCGCGAGACCGTTCTGGCGGGAGGTCTGCACCATCAGCCGGCCGATCAGATCGCGCGCCGAGACCACCTCCACCGCGCCGTGGCCGACCATCTCGACCATCGGACGGCTCGCCGACTCCATCAGCTCGACGACGAGGTGACCCGCCAACGGCCCCACCCCCCGGCGAAGCGCCAACACCGTCTTGGTGGCGCGGATGTCGCTCTCTTCGGGATCGTGGTCGTCCCCGAGCACCACGATGCTGCGCGCCCCCTGGGCGTTCACCTTGCGCAGGTCGCTGGCCATCGTCGTGTCCCCCGAACGGCAGACGACGGTGGTCGACTTGAAGTCGGCGATCGCGTCGCGCAGCGCCTCCTCCATCTCCTCCTTCGGGCGGTCGGAGAGGATGACGACCACCGCGCGGCGGCGGCTGGCGTTGGCCTCGATCAGCTGCTGTACCAGGGTGAAGATCTTCTCGTTCCAACCCAGGATCAGCGAGTGGTCGGACTCGATCACCCGGCTGCGTCCCTTCTTCAGCTCGTCGACCCGTTCTCCGAGCGTCTCCGAGACCAAGCCCAGGAGAAGGGCGAAGATCATCATTCCGCCGACGGTGATGACGAGCGCAATCGCCCGGGTGAGCGTCGATTGCTCGCCGCCCTGCGTGCCGGCGTCGGCGATGAAGGTCCAGGCGGCCCAGAGACCGTGGATGAAATCGGAACCCTCCTCGCCGGCCGTGGCGACCCAATAGACGGTGCCACCGAGCAGCACCAGTACCGAGGTCAGCCCGAACAGGGCGAACAACTTGAACGCCGGATTGCCCGACATCAGGTTGTCGATCCGGTAGGAGAGTCGATCGCCGAGCGTCGGCCGGTTCTCGTTCACGACGTGGAGAATCCTACGGCCGGTCGAACGCTTGCGGCAACGTTTGCGCCCGCCGAAACGCGGAAAACGGATTGTCGTTCGCGGGGTTGCCTGCTACGTTGAGGACCGGGCGGTCACCCGCGGATGCTCCAGTTTCTCAAGACGTGGCGCAAGCTCGTCGTGGCCTGTGCGCTGGTCGCGTTCGCGCTCCTTTCCTGGAACAGCAACTCCAAAGAGGAGAAGGAGCGTAACTTCCTGGATCGAACGGTGGTGACGGTCACGGCGCCGTTGCAGACCGCGGTCAGCTGGCTCCTGAGCGGAATCGAGTCGGTCTGGTACGGATACTTCTATTTCGTCCATCTGCGCGAGTCGTACGACGCGCTGGCGAGGGAGAACGAGGAGCTGCGGGGCACGCTGGCGTTCACCTGGGAGACGCAGGTCGAGAACGAGCGGCTCCGCAAGATGCTCCAGTTCGAGCGCGAGACCCCCGGCGAGATCGTGTCGGCCCGGGTCATCGGCTCGGATTCGGCCAGCTTCTCGAAGAGTGTTCGCATCAATCGGGGAAAACGCCATGGCGTGCGCCGGAACATGGCGGTGGTGACGCCGGGCGGCGTCCTGGGGCGCGTCGCCGAGGTATCGACTTTCCACTCCGACGTGCAGCTGATCGCGGACGGACGAAGCGCCGTGCCGGTGCGCGTCCAGCGGACGCGCGCGCAAGGGGTGCTCGAAGGATTGGGCCGCGGGCTTTGTCACCTGAAGTACGTCGCCCGATCGGAGGACGTGATGCCCGGCGACGTCGTGGTGACCTCCGGCCTGGGGGGGATCTTCCCGCCGGGCCTGCCGGTCGGGACGGTGACGCAGGTCGAGCGCAAGGAGTACGGCGTGCTCCAGAACGTTCGGGTCGCGCCGGCGGTCGACCTCCGGCGCCTTCCCGAGGAGGTGATGGTGCTTCTCGACGCGCCGACGTCGTCGCAAGCCGACGAGCCGGTTGCGGACTCCCGCGGCGAGGCGCCGCAGCCGATCGCCAAGCGCCCGTCCGAGGGGGCCGGGCCCAACCCCTAGAGGGTCGACGCATGATCCGCTACGGACCGCACGTCCTGATCGCGTTGGCCGGATTGGTCCTCCAGTCGACGCTCTTCTCGCGCCTGTCGGCCGATACGATCAAGCCGGACCTGGCGCTGCTGATCGTCATCCACCTGGGGTTGCACCGGCCGACGCTCGACGCCACGCCGCCCGTACTGGCGATGGGCTTCCTCGCCGACCACTTCTCGGCGCTCCCCAACGGGACGTTCCTGCTCCTCTACCTGGCCTTCTTCTACCTCGCGGCGGGCTCGGCCCGGATCTTCTACTTCAGCGGGACCGGATTTCCGTCGCTGGTCGTCTTCGCGCTGACCCTCCTGTTCGGCGTGGCGGCCACGTTGATGGTCGGATACGGCCGCGCCGTCGACGAGTCGGACCCGTCGCCCGCGATTCCGATCCGTTGGGCCTTCCTGGGGCTGATCGCCACGGTGAACGTGCTGTTCTCGATGCCGCTGTTCCGGTTCTGCCGGGCGATCGAATCGGGGCGCGATCTCCACCTCGACCGGCGGCTCTCCCTCTAGGCGCCATGTCGTTCCTTTCCAACAAGCAGGAGATGCGCGAGTTCAACGTGCCGCTCAACGTGGCGCTGCTCGCGTTCGGCGCCGTCTTCGCCGCCTTCGTCCTGCGGTTGTGGCAGCTGCAGCTGTTCAAGGGGCGCGAGTACCGCGACTACGCCGCCAACATCGCCACCGTCCGCCGTCCGCTTCCCGCGCCGCGCGGAATGATCCTCGACACCAGCGGGAAGCGGCTCGCCGACAACCGCGCGTCGTTCGACTTGAAGGTCACCCCCTCCCACGTGCGAGACGTCGACGCCCTGGTCGAGCAGCTCTCCCGGTTGATCGACATGCCGGCGAAGCAGATCCGCGCCGCCTTCGAGGCCGGCCGGAAGTACTCCCCCTACCAACCGGCGCGGATCAAAAGCGATCTCTCCTGGCCGGAGGTGGCGGCGATCGAGACCTACCGGAACGACCTGGTCGGAGTGGAGATCGAGACCGGCGTGAAGCGGACCTACGTCTACGGAAACCTCTTCGCCCATCCGATCGGCTACCTGGGGGAGGTCAGCGAGCGGGAGCTCGCCGATCTCCAGGCCAAGTTCGCCCAGACGCACGGGCCCGACTACTACGTGCGCGGGCACTTCTGGGGAAAGTACGGCGTCGAGCAGAAGTGGGAATCGCAACTCAAGGGAAGGGACGGAAAGCGGATCGCGGCGAAGGATCGGCTCGGTCGCGAGCTGTCGTTCGAAGAGGCGATGAAGCTCCTCGCCGACTTCAAGAATCTGGCGCTCCAGGGGCGCGAAGAGGTCCCCGGCAACAACCTGGTGCTCTCGATCGACCTGGGACTTCAGCAGCAGATCGCCAAGGCGTTCAAGGACCAGGCCGGCGCGGTGGTGGTGATGGAGGTGAAGACCGGTCTCGTCCGCGCGATGTTCAACAATCCGACGTTCGATCCGGAGATCTTCGCCCGGGGGATCACCTCGGCCGAGTGGGAGGCGCTCTCCAGCCATCCCGACCATCCGTTGGAGGACAAGGCGATCCGCGGGATGTACCCGCCGGGTTCGACCTACAAGCTGTTCACCGCCGCCGCGGGCCTGGGCCTCGGCGTCGTCAACGACCGCACGACGTTCCATTGCACCGGCCAGTTCCATTTCGGCAACCGGCCCTTCCGCTGCTGGAACAAGAAGGGACACGGAACGGTCGCCTTGAAGAAGGCGATCCAGCAGAGCTGCGACGTCTACTTCTACAACGTCGGGCTCCGCGTCGGCGTCGACCGTCTGGCGGAGTACGCCAAGAGCTTCGGATTGGGGAGCCCCACCGGGATCGGGATCAACAACGAGAAGGGGGGATTGATCCCGACCCAGGAGTGGAAGCGCGTCACCCGCCGGCAGGAGTGGCACGAGGGGGAGACCCTTTCGATCGCGATCGGACAGGGCTACGACCTGATCACGCCGCTGCAGCTCGCCGTCTCCTACGCGGCGCTCGCGAACGGCGGCCGGGTGATGGAACCGCGCTTGGTGGAGCGCGTGGTCGCGCCGGACGGGAAGACGATCTGGGAGCAGTCGCCGAAGGCGGCCCAGCAGGCGAAGATCTCGCCCGAGAACCTGCGGCTGCTGCACGAGGGGCTGGTGGCGGTCGTCAACGAACCGGGGGGGACGGCCTACTGGACGGCGCGGATCCCGGAGCTAACCGTCGCGGGGAAGACCGGCACCGCGCAGGTGGTGGAACAGAGCGAACGGAACCAGAAGATGAAGGAGCGGCGGTTCCTCGACCATGCCTGGTTCGGCGCCTACGCGCCGGCCGAGGACCCGGAGATCTCGGTCGGCGTGATCGTGGAGCACGGCGAGCACGGGTCGTCGTCGGCCGCGCCGGTGGCGAAGGCGGCGATCGAATACTGGTTCCGTGACCGGATCGCGGCCGCGCGCGCCGTCAAGGGGGAGAAGGGGGAAGCGGTCGGACTCGCGCCCCCGCCGCCTCCGGAGGGACCGATCGAGTGATCGACCGGCGTCTGCGCGAGCACTTCGACTGGGCGCTGGTCTACACCACGCTCCTCCTGCTCGGGATGGGTCTGGTCAACCTCTACTCCGCGACCCACGATCCGGCGGCGGGGGTCGATCGCCGGTTCGTGATGCAGTGCGCCTACGCCGTCGCCGGAGTGGGGCTGATGGTGCTGGCGACGTTGGTCGACTACCGCATCCTCGAGCGCCTCGCCTATCCGATCTACGGGCTGGCGGTGGTGCTCCTGATACTGGTGAAGATCGTCGGCGTCTCGAAGGGCGGCTCGCAGGCCTGGTTCGCGCTGGGTCCGATCAACTTCCAGCCGATCGAGTTCGCCAAGATCGCGCTGGTGATCGTGCTGGCGAAGTACTTCCACGACCATCCGAGCCCGAGCGGATACCGACTAGCCGAGTTGGCCGTCCCCGTGACGCTGGTTGCGGTCCCGGTCGGGCTGGTGGCCGCGCAGCCCGATCTCGGCGGCGCGATGCTGCTGCTTCTGATGATGGGGGCGATCCTGCTGTTCGTGCGGATCGACAACCTGACGCTGGCGGTGGGGGCGGGGCTGGCGGCGCTGGCGCTGCCGCTGGCCTACTTCTTCCTGTTCAGCTCCTACCAGCAGGACCGGATCCTGGCATTCCTCCACCCCGAGCTCGATACGCGAGGAAAGGGCTACAACGCGTGGCAGTCGAAGGTCGCGATCGGCGCGGGGCAGCTGTTCGGCCGCGGCTGGAACAACGGCACGCAGTCGAAGCTCAAATTCCTCCCCGCGCACCACACCGACTTCGTCTTCTCGGTGCTGGCCGAGGAGTGGGGATTCGTCGGCTCGTTCGTGGTGTTGGGGTTCTTCTTCCTCCTCCTCTACTTCGCCATCCGCACCTCGCGGCGCAGCAAGGAGCGCTTCGGCGGCATCCTCGCCTTCGGGTTGGCGGCGATGTTCTTCTGGCAGATCTTCGTCAACGTCGGCGGGACGCTCGGCCTGCTCCCGGTCACCGGCATCACCCTCCCGTTCTTCTCCTACGGCGGCTCCGCGCTCCTGTGCAACTTCGTCGCCGTCGGCCTCTTGCTCAACATCGGCATGCGACGTTTCATGTTCTGAACGATGGCGACGCTGGCGGAGATCGGTGAGTTCCCGTTGATCGAGCGCATCCGCGCGCGACTCCCGGCGGCGGGGGCGCGGGTGGTGGTGGGGATCGGCGACGACGCGGCGGTGTCGCGGCCGCCGCGCGCGGGGGAGTTGCTCGTCTCGACAGTCGACGCGCTGGTGGAAGGGGTCGACTTCACGACGTCCCTCCCGGCGCGGTCGGTGGGTTGGAAGTCGGTGGCGGTGAGCCTGTCGGACGTCGCCGCGATGGGGGCAAGGCCGCACGGCGCGCTGATCGCGCTCGCGGCACCGGCGTCGACCGAGATCGCGTGGGTCGAGTCGTTCTACGACGGGGTGGCAGGGATCTGCGGGCGGTTCGGAGTGGAAGTGCTCGGAGGCGATCTCTCCGGGGTGGGGCCGGGCGCGGGGATCACCATCGCGGTGACCGTGCTCGGCGCCGGAGCGGAATCGTCGATCGTCCGGCGGAGCGGAGCCCGGGTGGGGGACCTGCTCGCGGTGACGGGGACGCTCGGCGATTCGGCGGCCGGACTGGAGCGTATCCGCGCCGCCGATGCGGCGTCGGTGCCGGGTGGAGAACCGGGACTCCTCGCCCTCGATCGGGCCGATCCGTTGATCGCGGCGCACCTCGAGCCGCTTCCGCGGGTGGAGGCAGGGGCGCGACTCGGGGAGGAGAGGGTCGCGCGGGCGATGATCGACGTCTCGGACGGACTGCTCGCCGACCTCGGACATCTGTGCGACCGCTCCCGGGTCGGGGCGCACATCGACGTGGCAGCCCTTCCGATCTCGGGGGCGCTGCGCGCCGCCGCCCCCGCCGACGCGGTCCGATGCGCACTGGCCGGAGGCGAAGAACTGGAGCTTCTACTCGCGCTCGCTCCCGGGGACGAAGCGCGCGCGAGAGAGCTGTGTCGCTCGGCCGGAACGTCGCTCACCGTGATCGGCCGCGTCGTCGAGGGACCGGGCACCACGCTCGTCCGTCCCGACGGCACGGTCCTCCCGCCTCCCGAGCGAGGCGGATGGGCCCACTTCCGCTAGAATCTTCCGAAGGGAGGAGATCGCGGTGCCCATCCGTGTCCTGATCGTCGACGACTCCTCGACCGCGAGGGTGATGCTGCGGGAGGTGTTTTCGCCGAACCGCTTCGACGTGGTGGGGGAGGCGACGAACGGGCGGGAGGCGATCGAGCGCTACGCCGCGCTCAAGCCCGACCTGGTGGTGATGGACCTGGTGATGCCGTTGATGGGGGGACTCGACGCCACCCGCGCCATCGTCGCCTCCGATCGCGCCGCCAAGATCGTGATCTTCAGCGCCCTCGGCCAGGACGCGCTGGTGATGGAGGCGCTCGACGCCGGCGCCTGCGACTTCGTGAAGAAGCCGCTCCGGCCCGAAGAGTTGTTGAAGGTGGTCGACCGGGCGTTGGCCCGCTAACGGAGCCGCTTCGGGGCGCCCGAGCGGTGGCAGCTTCGCAGAGTCACTCGCCCCGATGGGGGCCTCCCCCATACCCCCTGGGCCGGGGTAGGATCGGCCGTCCCCCATGCCCGAGCGCGAGGACACCACCAAGGAGCAGGTGATCGACTTCGAGCCGTCGGTCAACCGGCCGGTCCCCTGCCTCATCGTGCTGAACAGTCCGAGCTCCTCCACGGTCGGGCGGATGTACCGGCTGGAGAAGGACGAGATCGTTCTGGGGCGGGGAAGCCGGTCGGACATCCTGGTCGACGACGACGGGATCAGCCGCTACCACACCCGGATCGTGTCGGTTCCGGGCGGGAGGAAGGTGGTCGATCTGGGGAGCACCAACGGCACCTACCTCAACGGATCCCGGGTGGAGGAGGCTCCGCTCTACGACGGCGATCGGATCCAGATGGGGCGGTCGACGGTGCTCAAGTACACCGTCCAGGATTCCCTCGACGAGCGCTACCACCAGAACCTCTACGACAGCGCCGTCAAGGACGGACTCACCGGTGTCTACAACCGGCGCTACTTCCTCGAGAGGCTCCACGCCGAGTTCCAGCACAGCGCGCGCCACAAGCGGTCGTTGGGAATCCTCCTGTTCGACCTCGACCATTTCAAGAAGGTCAACGACACCCACGGGCACCGCGCGGGGGACGCCGTCCTCCGCGCCGTCTCCGACGCGGTGATGAAGGCGCTTCGCGGCGGCGACGTGCTCGCCCGGTACGGCGGCGAGGAGTTCGCCTGCTTGCTGCGCGAGGCGGATCGCTCGGCGGCGATTCGCTTCGGCGAGCGGCTCCGCAAGACGGTGCGCGACCGGCCGGTTCCGTGGGAGGGCGGCCGCATCCCGGTGACGATCTCGGTGGGAGTCGTCTCCTACGACGGATCGAACTTCGACAGCGCCGACGGGATCGTCCGGGCCGCCGACGAGAGACTTTACGAGGCGAAACGCGCCGGAAGGGACCGGGTCGTCGGGTGACGTCCCGCCGCATGAAGGTGGCGCGCCGTGGATGAGGCGACGCTCCGCCGGCTGTTGGACGGCGTCCGGGGCGGCGCCGTCAGGGTCGACGAAGCGGTCGAATCGCTGAAGTCGCTCCCCTTCCGGTCGCTCGGCGGCGCGACGCTCGACACCCACCGGCTGCTCCGTCAGGGGACGCCGGAGGTCGTTTTCGGCGAGCGCAAGACGGTCGGGCAGCTGCTCGACGCCTTCGCCACGCTGCGAGCGGCGAACGGCGCGGCGCTCGCCACCCGTGTCGACACGGCGAAGGCGGCCCAACTTTCGGAGTCGTTCCCGGACGGCGTCTACGACCCGGTATCGCGGACGTTCCGATCCGGTCGCATCGCCGCCGGGCCGCGCCGTGGGACGATCGCCGTCGTGACCGCCGGAAGCTCCGACCGCCCGGTGGCCGAGGAGGCGGCGGTGACGGCGGAGTTCCTGGGGAACGACGTCGTTCGTTACGAGGACGTCGGCGTCGCCGGCCTCCATCGCCTGGCGGCGCGTCGCGAGGAGATCGACCGATCGGCGGTGCTGATCGCCGTCGCCGGGATGGAGGGGGCGCTGGCCAGCGTGCTCGGGGGGCTCGTCTCCAGACCCGTCATCGCCGTCCCGACCAGCGTCGGATACGGCGCCAACTTCGGCGGGCTGGCGGCGCTCCTGGCGATGCTCGGCTCCTGCGCGCCCGGCGTCGGGGTGGTGAACATCGACAACGGATTCGGCGCGGCGGTGCTGGCGTCGACGATCAACCGGGACGGCCGATGACGGCGTTCGTCTGGTTCGACGCGCCGACCGGGATTTCGGGGGACATGGCCGTCGGCAGCCTCCTCGACCTCGGGTTCCCGGTCGAGGAGGTCGCTGCCCGGGTGCGAGCGCTCGGGGTCCCGGGGGTCGAGGTCGGTTCCGAGCGGACGATTCGCGGCGGGCTCGCCGGCACGCGATACCGCGTCGACGCTCCGCGCGGGCACGACCACCGGGGATTTCGCGAGATCGCGCACCGGATCCACGCGGCATCGCTGGGGCGCGAGGCGGAGGCGATCGCGCTCGACGCCTTCGAACGGTTGGCCGCGGTCGAAGCGCGGCTGCACGGGACCTCGATCGACGACGTCCACTTCCACGAGGTCGGTGCGGCCGACGCGATGGCCGACGTCGTCGGCTTCGCCGTGGCCTACGCAGGACTGGGACTCAAGGCCGGCGAGGCGGCCGTGTCGCCGCTGCCGCTGACCCGAGGGCGCATCGCCGCCGCCCATGGTTCCCTGCCGCTGCCGGCGCCCGCGACGATGGCGCTGCTCGAGGGGTTCACCTGGGAGGAGTGCGGCGACCGCGACGTCGAGCTGGTGACGCCGACCGGTGCCGCGCTTCTCGCCGCCGTGGCGCGACCCGGCAACGGCTCCGGACGGATGACGGTGCGTCGTGTCGGATACTGCGCCGGCACCCGCGAGCACGCCGGCCTCCCGAACCTGCTCCTCACCGTCCTCGCCGAGAGGGC